>JACQEZ010000020.1:0-300000 GCA_016200325.1 Candidatus Manganitrophaceae bacterium | reverse complement strand
CTCCAGGTCCGAGGTCCATCGTTTCCTGTTACATCGCCCCCTGCTTCAGGTCGGTCGGATTGTTCGTGACCTCATCATGGTGAATACGGTCCAGAATTCCGTTGACGAACGCCCCTGAATCTCCGCTCCCGTACTTTTTTGCAATCTCGATCGCTTCATTGATCGTGACTTTCGGCGGAATTTCTTTTAAGAAGAGAAGCTCAAAGATGGCGAACCGGAGGATGTTTCGATCAATGGCCGCCATCCGTTCACGCGACCAATGCTGTGCGTATTTTTCAATGAGCTGATCGATCTCGGAAAAATGTTTCAACACCCCTAACACCAAGAGCTCGGTGAATGCTTTCACCTGAGGAGCAGCCTCATTCTCAGTCCAAAAGGCAGGAGGAATCTCAATATGATTCCCCGTAAAATCAATTTGGAAGAGCAGCTGCAGGGCCAGTTCCCTGGCTTTTCTCCTAAAGCCCATCGGCTTGGCTCACTGGGTATAAACCGGATAAAAACAATGTCATCATTGTATAAACACCTTTCGTGGTATAAACACCTTTCGTGCCGCCGTTTTTACCGAGTCACTTCAGTTTTCGATATAAGTGCGCCATCTCAATGGCCGCCATCGCCGCTTCCGTCCCCTTGTTGATTTCATCCCCTGATCGGGCCAATGCCTGGCTCATGGAGTCGGTCGTCAGCACACCGAAAATCACCGGCAATTCGAGATCAAGCGAGAGCTGACCGAGGCCGCGACTGACTTCCGCACTGATGTAATGGAAATGGGGGGTCTCCCCTTTGATTACGGCACCCAAACAGATCAAGGCATCAAAACGTCCGAGGCGCCCCAGCTTTTTTGCCGCGCCGGGAAGCTCGAAGGCGCCGGGCACCCTGACGATCTCAATGTCTTCTACCCCGGTCCCCCGCGCCTCAAGCAATTGAAGCGCCCCCTTGAGAAGGGGATCGGTAATGGATTGATTGAACCGACTGACAATAATTCCAAATCGGAATCCGGCGCCGCTGGTCCCCCCTTGCCACTCTTGCACCATCTTGTGTCATCTCTTCCGATGGGGATCAAACATTGTCCAGTATATGTCCGAGCTTCATCTTTTTCGTACGAAGGTAATGGACATTCTTTTCGTGCGGTTCAATTTCAATCGGAATTCGCTCGACGACCTCCAGACCGTACCCTTCGATTCCCACAATCTTCCGTGGATTGTTCGTCATCAACCGTATTTTCCGAAGCCCCAGATCGACCAAGATCTGAGCGCCGATGCCATAATCCCGGAGATCCGCTTTAAAACCGAGCTCTAAATTGGCTTGGACGGTGTCTCGCCCACCGTCTTGAAGTTGGTATGCCTTTAATTTATTCACCAGACCGATGCCGCGCCCTTCTTGGTTGAGATAAAGGATGACACCGACCCCCTCCTTCTCCACCCGGCTCATGGCGGCATGAAGCTGCTCTCCGCAATCGCAACGATTTGAGGCAAAGATGTCGCCCGTCACACAGCCGGAATGAACCCGGACAAACACCGGCTTGCTCCCTTTGATCTCCCCCTTCACCAGGGCGATGTGAACCTCATGATCAATTTCATTTTGATAGGCGACGGCATTGAAATCGCCATATTCGGTCGGCAGATGCGCCTCAGCCGCCCGATGAACCAGCGATTCCCGCTTCATCCGATATTCGATTAAATCCTTGATCGTCACCAGCTTCAGATCGTGCTGCTTTCCGAATTCGATGAGGTCGGGAAGGCGGGCCATCGTTCCATCTTCGTTCATAATTTCGCAAATAACCCCCGCCGGATAAAGGCCGGCCAGACGAGAGAGGTCGACCGACCCTTCCGTCTGTCCCGCGCGCTTTAAAACGCCCCCCTTCTGCGCCCGGATTGGGAAAACATGCCCCGGCCGAACCAGATCGGCCGGCTTCGTCTCGGGATGAATCGCGGCTAAAATGGTGACGGCGCGGTCCTTTGCCGAGATTCCGGTGCTGACCTCTTTTCGCGCATCGATGGAGATGGTGAACGCAGTCCCGAACGAAGAGGTATTCTCTTGAACCATCGGCGCCAATTGAAGCTGTTCCGTCCGCTCCTCGGTCAAGGTGAGGCAGATGAGGCCGCGTCCATGCTTCGCCATAAAATTGATCACCTCGGGAGTCACCTTTTCCGCCGCGATGACAAGGTCCCCTTCGTTCTCGCGATCTTCATCATCGCTGAGGATAATCATCTTCCCTTTTTTGATGTCGGCGATGGCCTCTTCAATGGTGCTAAATTTCATTATTTTTCGTGACCTTTCATCAAGAAATGACAATGCCGGAGATTGATGTAAATATATAGGAAAGGCCCTCTCTTGTCAAACAACGCGCCCTTTATTCTCGCGTAGATACGGCCTACGAAAGACAACAAAAAGGGCCTGCCCCTATCGAGGCAGGCCCTTCGGTCGTTGCGTCTTGTTTTTAGATGTCGTAGTAGAGGAAGAACTCATAAGGATGGGGCCGCAGCCGCATCGTATCGACCTCTTTGTTCTTTTTATATTCCATCCAGGTCTGGAGGATATCTTCACTGAAGACATTTCCCTTCAGCAAGAAGGCATGGTCTGCCTCCAATGCCGCCAGCGCCTCGTCGAGGCTTCCCGGCATCTTCCGGATGGCGGCCGCTTCCTTCCCCTTCAACTCATAGAGATCCTTATCCATAGCATCTCCCGGATCGATCTTATTCTCAATTCCGTCAAGACCGGCCAGCAGCATCGCGGAGAAAGCAAAATATGGATTGCAGCCGGGATCGGGAAACCGGACCTCGATCCGCTTTGCCTTCGGGTTGTTCGAGTACATCGGAATTCGGATCGATGCACTCCGGTTGCGGCTGGAATAGGCGAGGTTGACCGGCGCTTCAAAACCGGGGGTCAGCCGCTTGTAAGAGTTGGTCGTCGGATTGGTCAATGCCGCCAAAGCATGGGCATGCTTTAAAATCCCGCCGATGTAATAGAGACACATCTTGCTGACGCCGGCATATTCATCCCCGGCAAAAAGCGGCTTCCCCTTCTTCCAGATGCTCTGATGCGTATGCATTCCCGAGCCGTTGTCGCCGAAGAGCGGCTTCGGCATGAAGGTGACCGTTTTCCCATACCGCTTCGCGACGTTCTTAACGATATACTTGTAGAGCATCAGTTTATCGGCCATGACGACGAGAGAATCGAACCGCATGTCGATCTCGGCCTGTCCCGCCGTCGCAACCTCGTGGTGCTGTTTTTCGACGATGATCCCGGCCTTTTCCATCTCGCGGCACATTTCCGCACGGATATCTTCTTGGCTATCGATGGGAGGGACGGGGAAGTACCCTTCTTTGTGGCGCGGTTTATAGCCGAGATTGCCTTCCGCCTTACCGGAGTTCCAGATCCCCTCCTCCGAGTCGATGAAGAAGTAGCTGCTGTAGCTGTTCTGATCGAACCGGATGTTGTCGAAGATAAAAAATTCAGCCTCGGGTCCGAAGTAGGCGGTGTCGCCGATTCCAGATGCCTTCAGGTAGGCCTCCGCTTTCTGCGCGATATAGCGGGGGTCTCTCGGGTAAGGCTCATTCCGGATCGGGTCCTTGATATTACAGACGACCGATAGGGTCGGGATCTTCGTGAACGGATCCATGATAGCCGAGTTCGGATCAGGCACGGCCAGCATGTCGCTCTCGTTGATTGCCTGCCATCCCCGGATGCTCGACCCGTCGAAGCCCGATCCCTCTTCAAAGATCTTCTCTGTAAACTCGCCGATCGGCGTCCCGAAATGCTGCCAGGAACCGAGAAAGTCGACGAACTTAAAATCGACCATCTCGACCTTGTTTTTCTTTGCGAACTCTAATACCTCTTTCGGTGTCATAGCTTCTCCTTTCCCCTTTTTCCTCTGTTTTTTCCGTCCGGCTTTCCGTCCGAACCGCTTGTCTTGCTTGCCTGATAAAAACTACGATATTTGTTGGTGATCGGTATTCTCCGATCCTTTCCCAGTGCGCGTGGGGTCAATTTGATCCCAAGGGGGGCCTGCCTTCTTTTAAACTCCGACAAATCGACCAAGCCAATCACTTTGGCAATAACCGCCGGGTCGAAACCCATCGAAACAATTTCATCAAACGACTTGTCTTCTTCGACATATGCTTTTAAGATCGGATCGAGCACTTCGTAGGGAGGAAGAGAATCCTGATCGGTCTGGTTCGGGCGAAGTTCGGCGGTCGGCGGACGGGTCAGGATCCGTTCCGGAATAACCGGCTTTCCCTTTTTGTTCCGTTCAAGCGCCAGTTCATAGACCAAGGTCTTCCAAACATCTTTGATGACCGCGAACCCGCCGGCCATATCTCCATACAAGGTGGCGTAGCCGACGCTCATTTCGCTCTTATTTCCCGTCGTGAGAACCAGCCACCCGAACTTGTTTGAGAGAGCCATCAGCAAGTTCCCCCGGATCCGCGATTGAAGGTTCTCCTCGGTAATATCGGCCGGATTATCTTGAAATTCCGGAGCGAGTAAATTGAGATAGGACTGAAAGGGGGGCTCGATCGAGAGGGTAATGAGCCGGACTCCCAAATGATGGGCGAGGTTTTCCGTATCCTCCCTGCTCTCCTGCGACGTATAACGGGAAGGCATAAAAACACCGATGACATTTTCCTTCCCCAGGGCATCGACGGCAATCGCCGCAGTCAATGCGGAGTCGATGCCCCCTGAAAGGCCGATCACCCCTTTTTTAAAGCCGTTTTTGTCGACATAATCGGACAAACCGAGAACGAGCGCCTGATACATCTCATCCAGCCGAGGAAGGTGATCTTCCAATGTCGGCGTAATCGCTCTCCGCTTCCCCTCGTGCTTCAGATTCCCAAAGTGGTACCGTTCAACCTGCGGAAAGGCCTGCTCTAACTTTTCTTTACGTCGCCGTGGATCATGGAGCCGCGCTCTAAAAACGGAATCGACCGAGAGGTCTAGAGTGATGAATGATTCCCGAAACTGCTTCGCCCTCGCCAGCAGTTCGCCACGCTCATTGAAGACGAAGCTCCCCCCATCGAAGATCAGTTCGTCTTGTCCCCCGATTAGGTTGACGTGGGCGACAATAACCGCATTGTCCCTCGCACGGGTCGCCAGCATCTCCTCCCGGAGAACCCCTTTCCCGGCATGATAAGGGGAGGCGTTGATATTCACAATCACCTCGGCGCCGCCCCCCAGCGCTTGGGCATACGTCGGGCCTTCCGGATACCACATATCTTCGCAGATGTTGACGCCGATCGTAATATCGTTCAGCAGAAAGACCGGGGCGGTGGTGCCTGCCTGAAAGTAGCGGTTTTCATCAAAGACCCCATAGTTCGGGAGATAGCACTTGTGATACGTAAAACGGATCACGCCATCATGAATGACGGCGGCCGCGTTGTAAATATCTTCCTCCCGATCGACAAAACCGACAATCGCGGTCAATCCCTTGCATTTCTTTGCGACCTCATGCAGCGCCTTGAGATTTGCCTCGATGAACTGCGGTTTTAGGAGCAGGTCTTCAGGGGGGTACCCTGTAATGGCCAGCTCCGGAAAGGCAATCAGATCGACCTTGTTCTCTCGCGCCTTCTCAACGGCGTCCGTGATCTTCCGTATATTCCCTGTGAGATCACCGACGGTGCTATTCATCTGTGCCAGAGCGATCCGAAGGTTCCGCATTCACCCCCAAAAATAAAATGCCTTGCAACAGGAGGGTTGCAAGGACAGCATTGTCCCAAAAAAAATGGCGTCTTCTCCTGGTGGAGAAGACGCCATTGTCTTCAAGGTTTGACTTGGAAACGATTGTGTAGATTTTTACCACATCGAAAAATGATTGTCAAGAAAATTTAGAAACCGCCTAAAGGAGGCGAGAGGTCGCGTGCAATGAGGACCTCCGCCCACTGTATTGACTCGTAAAAAAACGATATGCTATCGTTTTTATATGAGATCTAAAATATCCCTATAATGCTCATCTGATCGAGCCAAAGACCTGCCTCCCCTTTCTCGACGAAAACAGCAAGCGATTAAGTCGGAGTTCCAAATGAAAATTGCACAAATTGCTCCCCTTTATGAGAGTGTTCCGCCGAGACTCTACGGAGGAACCGAGCGGGTCGTCTCTGTCCTGACCGAAGGATTAATTCAGAGAGGACATGACGTCACCCTCTTTGCCAGCGGCGATTCGACGACGGAGGCCCGACTCATCCCGGTCTGCCCGGAAGCCCTCCGCCTCAGTGGGGTCAAAGACCCCTGCGCAGACCATATGCTCGAACTTGCCCTCGTTTATGAGCAGGCCGATCAGTTTGATCTGATCCACTCCCATGTCGACTATTTTACCTTTCCCTTCGCGGCTCAAGCCGCGACACCGACCATTACGACCTTACACGGGCGGTTAGATCCCCCTGAGCTTCAGGCAATTCATCGGTATTATAAATCCCATCCGCTCATCTCCATCAGCAACAGCCAGAGAGAGCCTTTCCCCTTCGCGAACTGGGCCGGAACGGTTTATCACGGTTTGCAGATGGATCGGCATCGTTTTTATCCTAATCCGGGAAAGTATCTCGCCTTCCTCGGCAGGATCTCCCCGGAAAAGCGTCCCGATCTGGCGATTGAGATTGCAAAGCGAACCGGCGTCCCGCTGAAGATCGCCGCAAAGGTCAGCGATCAAGATCGCAAATATTTCGAGCAGGTCATCCGTCCTTTGATCACCCCTCCCCTCATTGAATATATTGGCGAGGTCGATGAAGAAGAAAAAGATATCTTCCTCGGTGAAGCGCTCGCCCTTCTCTTCCCGATCGATTGGCCGGAGCCGTTCGGTCTGGTGATGATCGAGTCGCTCGCCTGCGGAACCCCGGTGATCGCCCGCCCCTGCGGCTCCGTACCGGAGATATTGATCGACGGGACCACCGGTTTTATTCACTCGGAGCTCGACGACCTGGTCGGTGCGGTAGAGCGAATCGACACCCTTTCTCGGCGGGAGTGCAGAAAACATGCGGAGACCTTCTTTTCGGCCGAGCGAATGGTTGAACAGTATGAACGGATCTATGAGAAACTTTCGGCAACGCGGGAGCGGCCTCTCTCAGCGGGTAAACTTGCAGAGGCGGTCTAACCCTGTAAAGGTCGGTTGACCACGACTGAGGAGAAGGAATGAGTGATGAAACCGCCCTTCGAGACGACTATTACATCCTGACCTCGCCGATCGCGGCCGGCATCCGGAAGCTAAGCTTAAAGCAGAGCGAGGCCTTCATTGTATGTGACAAGTTTGGAAACTTTCGAAGCCGCCTCCAGGGAGAGCTCGGCTTTTATTACGAGGGGACACGCTTTCTCAATCTGCTGGGGCTTCGGATCAATGAGGAGTATCCCCTCTTTCTCTATTCAACCCTCTCCTCGGACGACAGCGAAATTATCGTCGATTTGACCAATCCCGACTATACGATCAATCACCACCTGGTGATTCCGCGCAACACCGTCTTTCTCCGAAAACGTCTCCTCCTTTATGGAAACACCCTTTACCAAACGCTGTCGTTTAAAAATTTTCATCTCCAGCAGATCGAGCTGAAAATCACCCTTTCCTACGGCGCCGATTTTTTAGACGTCTTCGAAGTGCGGGGGACGGAGCGGCCGAAACGGGGGGAGACCTTCCCGCCCGAATACCGAAAAGAAAGGGAAATGGCGCTTTTCAAATATCGGGGATTGGATGATATCGTCCGGACCACGCAGCTGAAGTTCGATCCCCCCCCGGAGCATGCAGACGGCGAAGAGGCGACCTTCTTTATACAGCTCGCGCCACAACGGGAGTGGGTTCTACACCTCTGGGCCACCGCCCACCAAGGGGGCGGAAAATGGATCAAGCGTTTGCAGCTTCCGGAAATCATCAACAAAGTTCGAAAAGGGATTACCAAGCGGGAGAGGGAGCGAACCCGAATCGTTACAAACAACGACTCCTTCAATCAGCTCCTCAATCGATCGCTCTCAGACATCCGCGTTCTGGAGACCGAAACCCCCTACGGACCTTATCCCTATGCCGGTATCCCTTGGTTCGTCGCCCCATTCGGACGAGACGGCATCATTACCTCGCTGGAGATCCTTCCCTACCAGCCGCAGATCGCGCGGGGCACCCTTCGTTTTTGCGCGCAGCTTCAGGGAAAAGAACGAAACCCTTTCTTGGATGAGACGCCGGGGAAGATCTTCCATGAATATCGCAAAGGAGAAATGGCGAACCTGCGCGAAATTCCCTTCATCCCCTACTACGGCAGCGTCGACTCGACCCCCCTCTTCCTCATCCTTCTCTCCCAATATGTCTCCTGGACCGGCGATCTCGCCTTCGCCGAATCGCTCTGGCCGAATGCGATGGCGGCGCTGGAGTGGATTCGGAAGTATGGCGACCTCGATCAGGATGGCTATTTGGAATATCATCGCGAGTCTCCGATCGGCCTTCAACAGCAGGGATGGAAAGACTCGCACGACTCTGTCTTCCATGAAAATGGACAATTCGCGGAAACGCCGATCGCACTGTCGGAGGTTCAGGGATATGCGTACGCCGCCCTCATCGGGCTCGGTTCGGTCGCCGCGCTGCTCGGAAAGAGCGATCTACAGATGGAATTGATCAGTGATGCAGAGCGGCTGCGAGAACGCTTTGAACGGGATTTCTGGAGCGAGGAGCGACAGTTCTACGCCATCGCCCTTGATAAGCAAAAGCGGCGCTGCGAGGTAATCACCTCCAATCCGGGCCATTGCCTCTGGACCGGACTGATCGATGAAAAGCGGGCTCGCATCGTCGCCGACCGCTTGGTGAGCCCGGAGATGTTTTGCGGATGGGGGATTCGAACCGTCGCGGAAAATGAGACCCGTTACAATCCGATGAGCTACCACAACGGCGGCGTCTGGCCGCACGACAACGCGTTGATTCTCGCCGGCCTGAAACGCTACGGATTCAATGATCATCTTCGCCGCGTCGCCACCGGTCTATTCGAAGCGACACAATTTATGGAGAACGGTCGCTTTCCGGAGCTCTTCTGCGGATTCGCCCGGACGTCGGGACATGGGCCGACCCCTTATCCGATCGCCTGCAGCCCGCAAGCATGGTCGGCAGCCTCGATTTTCTCGATCCTAAGTTCTTTCCTCGGATTAACCGCAGATGCCGTCAACCGGCGGCTCTATTTCACCGATCCGATTCTGCCGGACTGGCTGAAGTGGATTGAAATCACACAGCTTCAAGTGGGAGAGGAGCGGGTCGATTTCATTGTTCGGGATGGGAGGACCGGCGCCCTGGTCGAGGTCACCGGCAAGACGCCGAACGTGGAAATTATTACGAGGCGGTAGCGGAAATTAAAATGCCGGATACCGCACAGGGTCTTCTAGCATCCCCCTCAAGCTCGCTGTTCCGAACGCCCCGTTGAGGCGTGTCAGCCTTTTCTCACCCTGCGCGCCTGCAGCACCCCTTCCACCTTCTCGACGTTTTTTAGAACCTTCTCCAGATGTCTCGTATCGATGATATCGATGACAAAGTGGAGGGTCGCTTTTTTGTCTTCCGTGGTGATGATCTCCGCCTGACTGATGTTCGCCCCCGCTTCCGAAATGGAGGAAGAGACCGAGGCAAGCAGGCCGGGGCGGTCTTGGGTCAACACCGAAATATCGACCGGGTGGGTGGCGTCGGCCCGTTTGTCCCAATCGACCTCGACCAAACGGTCTTGGTCGTAATCGAGCTCATCGATGTTCGGACAGTCGACGGTATGGATCGAGAGACCCCGTCCTCGCGTGATGAAGCCGATGATCTGGTCACCCGGAACAGGGTTGCAGCATTTGGAGAGGTGGATCAAAATGTCATCGAGCCCGCTGACCTTCACCTCACTCTTGGCCAGCCCGACTTTTTTGATCAGCTTGTCCTTGAACCCTTCCTTCATCTTCGGCTCGGGCAGCAGCGGCCGGATCACATGCTGCGCGGAGACCTTGCCATATCCGATGGCCACGAAGAGCTCCTCGATCGATCGAATCCCCTGCTCTTTCAGGCCGGTCAGGATCTGGTCCGATTTGAAGACTTCCGACGGGCTGAGGTTTTCTTTCCTCAGCTCCCGCTCCAAGATCTTTTTTCCGATATCGAGGCTGCGGGCCCGCTCCTCTTCCTTGATGATGTGCTTGATTTTCGCCTTGGCCTTGGAGGTCTTGACGATCTTCAGCCAATCTTTGCTCGGCGCATGGGTCGGCGAGGTGAGGATCTCGACCGCGTCGCCGCTTTTCAGCTGATACCGAAGCGGGACGATTTTCCCGTTGACCTTGGCCCCCACACAGTGATTTCCGATCTCCGTGTGGATGGCATAGGCAAAATCGATCGGGGTCGCCCCCTTCACCAGCTCCTTCACATCCCCCTTCGGGCTAAAAATGTAAACAACGTCGGTAAAGAGATCGGTCTTGACCGAATCCATAAACTGCCGCGTATCGGAAAGCTCCTGCTGCCACTCCACCAGCTGTCTCAGCCATGCGAAGGTCCGCTCATCTTTCGGATTGAGCTGGCCCCCTTCTTTATAGGTCCAGTGGGAGGCGATCCCTTCCTCCGCGGTTCGATGCATCTCATCCGTCCGAATTTGAAATTCGACATGCCTTCCTTCAGGTCCGACCACGGTGGTATGGAGCGACTGATAGAGGTTCGATTTGGGAATGGCAATGTAGTCTTTAAATCGCCCCGGAACCGGCCGCCAAAGCGAGTGGATCAATCCCAAAATCGCATAACAGCTCATTTTAGTATCGGTGATGATCCGAATCCCCATGATGTCATAGACTTCATCGAATGGGATGCCGCGCTTCTCCATCTTCTGATAGATCCCGAAGATATGTTTGTAGCGCCCGGTCACCTTTCCCATAAAACGATTTTCCGATAACGTCTTCAAAACGGCGTCTGTGACCGATTGCATGTACCGCTCGCGCTCCTCCCGGCCGGTCGCCACTTTCTGGACCACCGAGCTATAGATGTCGGGCTTGAGATAGCGCAGACAGAGATCTTCCAGCTCCGATTTGATCCAACCGATCCCAAGGCGGTTGGCCAACGGGGCATAAATTTCGAGCGTTTCCTGTGAGATGCGCTCCCGCTTTTCTTCCACCAGCGCATCGAGGGTCCGCATGTTATGGAGCCGATCGGCCAGCTTAATCAAGATCACCCGAATATCTTCCGCCATCGAGACGATCATTTTTCGGAAATTCTCGGCCTGCTTTTCTTGATAATTTCTGAATTCAATTTTACCGATCTTAGTGACCCCGTCGACGATGTTGGCGATGTCGTCTCCGAACTCGCGTCTTAACTCCTCTTTGGTATGAAACGTATCCTCGACGACGTCGTGCAGCAGGCCGGCGACGACCGAAGGAAGATCGAGCTTCAGCTCGGTCAGAATTCCGGCGACTTCCAAGGGATGCTGAAGAAACGGCTCCCCCGACTGCCGGCGCTGTCCTTCGTGCGCTCTCGATGAAAAGCCATACGCCTTCTTCAGCGGAGAAACGTCGGTCTGCGGCGCATAGGCCTTGATCCGCATGACGATGTCATCCAACGTCAGCTTTTGTGCGGGAGGTTCTTTAAAAATCAATCGACTCAACATCCTTCCTTACGGGGATCATCCCCCTCCGTCTGCCGGTAAATTTCTTTCAATCTTAGAAAAATGCGTGCTTCACCCTGCCACCGGCTTTGCTCCGGCGTGAAGACCAGATCGACCTTCGCCCCTTCGTTGCAGGCGTCCCAATCAAAGGTCAGATGACGAGGCGCCACAACGTCGAGCGTCCAGCCCTTCTGATTGCGGACTTTAAAATAGACGGAACGGTCCGGCTCCCGGCGCAATGAAATAAGCAAGACACCTCTGACCAAAAAAACCGGCGCGGGATGACCCGGTCCGAACGGCGCCAGCGGCGCTATTTCCTGCATCAACCGGAAGGTGAGCCTCTCCAAATCGATCTCGGCGTCGATCAAAGGCCTTTTGGCGGTTTCGACAACGGCGCATTGCGGGAGCAGATCGGAAAGCGCTTCCCGGAACGGATCAATCTGCTCTTTTTGAATCGTCAAACCGACCGCTCCGGCATGCCCACCGAACTTATTCAGCCAGCGGCGACAAGAGGAAACGGCTTGAAATAGATCGATCCCTCCGATGGAGCGTCCTGAACCGCGGCCGATCCCCTCCGGCGACAATGCAATGACGATGGCCGGTCTTTGATACCGCTCGACCAGACGAGACGCGATGATTCCCACCACACCCGGATGCCATTCCTCTGAGGAGAGGACCAGGACCGGTTCCCGGTCGAGATCCTGGCGCTCCCTGACCTGCCGATCGGCTTCTTTCCAGATCTTCGCTTCGATCTCCTGCCGCTCTTGATTGTAATGATCAAGGCGCTCCGCCTGAACGAGCGCGGTCTCGGGCGACGCCGCGGTCAGCAACGCCACCGCTTCCTTGGCATGGTAGAGCCGGCCGGCCGCATTGAGCCGCGGGACCAAGGCATAGGCCAAGGTCCGCTCCGTTGCGGAACCGGGCGCATCGCCTCCTTTTTCAAAGAGCGCAGCAATGCCAGGCCGTCTTCCCTCCCGGATCACCTCCAACCCTTCTTTGACAAAATAGCGATTTTCGCCGACGAGGGGGGCGACATCGGCCACCGTTCCCAGTGCCACCAGATCGAGGAGCGGACGGAGTGCCAATGCCGAGAGGCCGCAGCGTTTAAACACCGCCTCCGCCAATTTAAAGCCGACACCGACCGAGGAGAGCCCATCGAACGGATAAGGCCGCTCCTGCGGGGCGTAAGGATTCAAAATAGCGGCCGCCGGCGGGGGCACCCCCTCGATTCGATGGTGATCGGTGACGATGACGTCGATCCCAAGACGGGAAGCCTCGGCAATTTCGGCATGCGCCGTGCTTCCACAGTCCGAGGTAATCACAAGCGACATTCCGTCGGAAGCGGCCTGCTGCAATGCGGCGACATGCAGACCATATCCTTCGCTGAACCGGTCCGGGATATAGTAGGCCGCCGGATAACCGAGCAGTCGAAAGAGTTCAACCAAAAGGGCGGTGCCGGTGATGCCGTCTACATCATAGTCACCATAGATCAGAACTTTTTCGCCCCGCTCGATGGCCGACAAGATCCGGGAAACGGCCGGCTCCATCCCATCGAAGAGAAAGGGATCGTAAAGCAGATCTGTGGAAGGCGACAGAAATCGCTTTGCATCGAACAAAGAGCGGAGCCCCCGCCCCACCAACAGCCGGGCAGCCAGGGGAGAGATCAAAAGCTCCTCGGAAAGACGCATGACTTCTTTCGAATCAGCCGAATCAGCCGCCCGCTCTCTCCAAATTGGTGTATTTTCCCTAATTAATTCAATCATTAGATCATTCCTGGGACGACCTCATTTTGTCTCTGTTCTTTATCGTAGAGGCATCAAAGGGGATTGTCAAGCAATGAAAAGGGGCAAACGGCGGTAAATAAAGGGGTTAGACGAAGTATCTTGCAACGTCGATTTTATACTGGGTCGCATCGATCATCTTTACAATCTCATACTTAAAATGGCCGTTCTCATCTTGTTCACAGAGATCAATTATTTCACCCTCCGTCTCGTTCCCGGAGGCGTCAATCACCCGCTTGATCTTGGGGCGATCGCCCCGCTCCGGATTGGGATTGGAGGAATAGACCACCCCCACCTCGCGGGTATTCAGGAGAACCAGCGTTCCGATTGGATAAACCCCGATGGCATTCACGAAAAGCTTCATCAAAATCGGATCGAACGCCTTTCCGCTCTTGCTCAGCATAAACCGGAGTGCTTTATCGGGAGCGAACGGCACCCGATTATAGACCCGTGAGGAGGTGAGCGCATCGTAACAATCGACGATACAGATGATCCGGCCGATGAGGCTTAAGTTTCGCTTGGTCGCCAGCTTCGGGTAGCCGGAGAGGTCGTAATTGAGGTGATGTTCGAAGGCGCCGATCATCACGCGGATCGCCATATCATTCACCCCTTTTAGCCGGACCAACTCTTTGACGGAAAAGATCGGATGACGTCGCATGATTTTCCACTCTTCTTCGGTGAAGTCGCTCGGCTTGTTTAAGACATCGAGGGGGATGCCGAATTTTCCGAGGTCATGAAAAAGGCCCGCCATTCCCAGTTCACAGAGCCGTTTTTTGCTGTATCCAAGCCGCTGCCCAATCGCCAGCGCCAGGATGCAAACGTTTACCGAGTGGTTATACGTATATTCATCGTGGCTTCTTAATGTCGTCAATCCCAACAAGGTCGAATCTTCCTGCAAAAGCAGATCAACCATCGATTGAACCACCCGCTTGGCCCGCTTGAGGCTGACCGCTTGGCGGAGCTTGACACTGTCCATCACCTCGCCGACCGCCGTCACCGTATTAAAATAGGTCTTTTTCGCCAGCTCTTTATTGTCCTTGAAGAGATCCTCACTTTGTTCTTTAAGTTCTTCGTTCTCCTCTTTCTCCTCCCAGAGGAGGATTTGAGGATTCTGAAGCGAGGCACGCTCCATCTCCTTCTGCAAGCGCTCAAACGGGTCGGGAAGCCGTGGGTCGAGGCAGGAAAAGAGCGAGGAAAACTTTCGAATCTCCCCCTCGCCGATTCCCCGTGAGAAAACCATTCCCCCTACTTCCCGTTTCTTCATCTCTTCACTGATCAACATGAAATTGGTGAAAACGTCAATATCGAGCTTCAGCTTCATGTCGCCCAGGTAGAGGGTATCCCCTTCAAGGTTGAGAGAGACCTCCGGGTCGTCGACAAAAAGATCGTCTAATGTTTTACAAAAATTTTCGGCCGGCTGTTTCAGAGCAATGTTCCCGGCATCATGGATCTGAGAAGTTTTAATTAAAATGGCCAGCTGATTGATCAAATGCTTCCCCAGCTGGGCGCGCTCTTCGTCATATGTCCGCACTGCCCTGTTTGCGCTCATCTCTTTCCGTCCCCCAACAGACCGAGGGATTTGATGCAAGCATCCCGGATCACCTTGCTTTTTGAGACACTCCCCTCTCGAAGCGCTTCCACCGCCGGCGGGGTTCCGATTCGTTGTAACGCAGAGGCCGCGCAAAGCCCCATCTCTTCGACATGCGCATTTTTAAATAAGCTCCATCCTGTTTTCAAAAACCGCTGCACGCGTGGAACCACTTCATCGCCGCCGATACGGGCAACGGCGTCAAAGATCTCTTTTTTTTCCTGAAGCTCTTTGACTTCGAATTCTTTGGAGGAGAGCATGCCGATCAGGGGCTCCAGCGCCGGTCGGGCTTTTCGCTTCGCCAGCGCGCGAACGGCAAAGAGCCGGTTTGAGAGCTCGGGGTCGGCCACCATCTTCAGCAAGAGGTCGGTGGTCTTCGGATCTTCAATTGTCTCGAGAACGTGGAGCAGCTCCTTCCTGATTTTTGCATCTTTGTGATGGATCAGCCGTGGAAAGCTTTTGAGCACCCGCCGGTCGCCGATTTTTCCCAAAATATAGATCAGGTTGCGCACCAGGTACCAGCGATCATCCTCCAATTTTGAGATGAGGAAATCGACTTGTCCTGCACCGATCTTAATGAGCGCTTCACAAAGGACCCGCCGCGGCTTCATTTTATTGAGCGTTCCCAAGAGCTCCACCAGAGGAGGGACCGCCTGCGGATCGAAAAGGAGGAGAAAGGAATAAAACGCCTCCAGACGCTCCGGCTCACATTCATCGAGCATCCCCTCAAGCGTCATTACTTTTTTCGAGCTCACCGCCTCGATTTTTGCTTTCTCAATCTGCTCGATCAACACCGGGGAAAGACCCTTCGACGGATCCCTCATCTCCTCAAAGAACTCCAGGATCGTCTGGGCATGGCGAAAGTCCCCCTTTATCAGAAGTCCCTCGAAGATCTGGTCGATGATCCCAAGGATCTCGGCGAAAAGAACCGGATCCCGCTCAATCCGCAAAATGTCGAAGAGGATTCCTTCCAGTTCCGCCACCACATCGAGATCTTCTTCCTCCTGCACTTCTCCTTTGATCTTCCGGATCTCTTCCTCCGTCAGTCGGAAGATGTGGAGCGAGGGGATCTCAACCCCCTTCGGAGCACTTAAAACCATCCGTGGAGAAACGGGGGCGGCCTCCTGGATAAAGACCTCCTTTAGCCGATCCGGGCTCGGAGCGACCGTTTGCATTTCCTTGCACTCCTCCGCCTGAAAATCCCCCTGAAGGTCGTCGACGACCAAATACTTTATATGGACAAGATGTCTTTCCCAAAGGAGGGTCACCACATCATCGTCTTTGGTCTCCTCTCCTCCCCGGTTTCCGATCACCTCCAGGAAGAGGATCACCTCCTCTTTCTCAATCCCGGGGTGGAATGACAGCTCTCTCAACCCGTCGATAAAGAGTTTAAAGGCAAGGCTCTCCAAGCGGTTTGCGTTTTCGTAGACCGGCTGCCCCGCCCAGAGCAGCTCAAACTGCTTGATGCGCAATCGGAGCATCCCGAAGGTGGAGAGATGCTGGCTGAGCCGGTCGAACAATTCACTGATGAATTTTTGATGGATTTGATTATTCGGAAGGTATATTTGAACGGTCTTAGACGTCTTGGTCAGAGATTGAATAATTTCTTTGACCGATTTGAGCTCCTCTTTGTCGAGCGCTCCCTCGTCATCGATTTCCTCATCGGCCATGCGCGTATCAACTGGATTATCCATGTTGCCCACCCTGAAAAAGGCATTGAAAGTATATCCGACGATGGTGATAAAGTCAAAAACTTGACATGAAATTTCGATTTGAGTAAGATTAAGATTTCATGAAAAATAAATGGATGAATCGGGAGGAATTTCGAACGCATTGTCGATCGCACTCCGTCGATCCGCTCCTTCGTCTTCTCCTCACGTCGGATGGAACGCTGATTCAGCATCTCGAGTCGCTTTTGCTCGGACCGATCGGAATCACGGTCGAAGCGCAGCGAGAAGTATCGATCGACACCGAGCCGGCCGCATCGATGGGGGTTCCGGCCGGTGAAAAAGGGATCGAGCGGACGGTTTGGTTAACATCGCGGGCGCCGTCAAAAGCGTCGGCCTCCGGCGCTGAGATCGGCGAATCGGTCTCCCCTGGAAAGGGTGAGCGGAAAATATTCGCGGTCTCCCTGTTCCCCCTCTCTAAATTGAAGCCCGACCTGTCTCAGGAAATCTTGCTCGGCCTAAAACCGATCGGTCGAATCCTCGAGATGCAGCGCCTTCCGACACGCCGGGATCAATTGGAAATCTCGCAGCTTGCCCTTCCCGAAGTCGCCGAAGGATTCGGGCTGCCGCGAAATGAGTTATTGTGGGCAAGACGTTACCGACTAAATATTTCCGACCAGGTCCTGGGGGTCCTCTCCGAGGTCTTCTCACCCTCGCTCTCTTCTTTTTAGCGATCGCTCTCCTTTCTTGCACGACCCAAGCCGGAAGGCCTTTCGAATCGGAACCTCGAAAGACGGACGAGCCGGTCACGGCGAGAAAGCCGGTTCAACTGGATCAGGAAACCGACCCTCCCGAAATGGCATGGATTCCGCCGGGCGAATTCATTTTCGGCTCGGATGAAGAGGACGAAAGCGGTGAAGCGATGCAGTTGGGATTTCCCCGGCCCTGGTTTGAAGACGAACATCCCCGGCAGAAGCTATCCCTTCCCGGTTTCCACATCGACCGGCAGGAGGTCACACAGGGGGAATACGCGCGGTTCGTCCAGGCGGCCGACCACCCCCCTCCCGACGACTGGCCTGGAGGACGCTTTGAAAGGGAAAAAGAGCGGCATCCCGTCACCCATGTCGACTGGTACGACGCAAACGACTACTGCCGCTGGGCCGGGAAGCGGCTGCCGACCGAAGCGGAGTGGGAGAAAGCGGCGCGCGGCACCGACGGCCGCCGCTATCCCTGGGGGGAATCATTCGATCCCAGCCGCGCCAATCTCTCCGCAGGTCCCGACGCCAACCAGACCGCCCGGCCGGTCGGAAGCTTTCCTTCCGGGAAGAGCCCCTACGGCATCGATGACCTGATCGGCAACGTTTGGGAGTGGACCGACAGCTGGTACCTTCCCTATCCGGGAAGCACCCTGAAGGGAAAAGACTTCGGAATGAAATCCCGTGTTGTTCGCGGGCTCTCTTTTCTCGGGTTGGGGCACTACCCGAAGGGGGCCTATCAGCGGGTCTTGGAAGTGTACGCCCGTGCGTCGGCCCGGGCCTATGACCCCCCGGGAGAAAAATTGGACGACCTCGGTTTTCGATGTGCGAAGTAAACCGGCCCAAGCAGACCCAACCCAACGGAGCCAGATCCATCTCATGAAAAATCTCTGGCAAAAGCGAAAAGAGATTTCGAACCTCATCCGGCTCGACAAGCAGTACGGCACCCTGCTCCTCCTCTTTCCGACCCTCTGGTCGCTCTTTGTCGCCTCCGAGGGAAAGCCGACCCCCCTTCATCTCGTCATTTTCGTCTTCGGCTCTTTTATGATGCGGAGCGCCGGCTGTGTAATGAACGACATGGCCGACCGAAAATTCGACGCGCAGGTCGAGCGGACGAAGGATCGGCCGCTGGCCCGAAACGGCCTGACACTGGTAGAAGCGATGACCGTCCTTTTTGTTCTATTGGCCCTCTCTTTCTTTTTGGTTCTCTTGCTCAACCCGCTGACGATCCTCCTGAGCTTCGCCGCGCTGCTGACGGCGGCCCTCTATCCCTTCGCAAAGCGATATACCTATCTGCCGCAAATTGTCTTGGGGGTCGCATTCAGCTGGGGGGTGATCCTGGCCTGGACGGCGGTCCGAAACGAGCTGGCGGCCACCCCCTTTTTGATACTGCTCGCCAACCTTTTCTGGGCGACCGGTTACGATACGGTCTACGCCTTGATGGATCGGGACGACGACCTCCGGATCGGCGTGAAGTCCACCGCCGTCCTCTTCGGCGCGCGAAGCTGGATCGCGATCGGAATTTTCTATGCCTTGGTCATTCTCTTTCTGAGCCTCGCCGGAAGAACGCTCCGGATGGAGCCGGTCTATTACATCGCCCTGACCGGGGCGGCCCTCTTGTTTTCAACGCAGGCGGTCCTCCTTCGCGGAGCGCCGTCGCGAGCCGCCCTCTTTACGATTTTCCGATCGCACGTCTGGATTGGATTGATTATTCTGGCGGGAATTGTATTAAATTATCATTTTAGAAGTTCGCTCAATAAGGGAGGTTAGCCGAGTTACAGGCGTGATACGCGTGATTAAGAGTGATACTAAACCGGTTCCGTAAAAAAGAGTGGAGGAGAGATGCCATATTACGATTTGCGCGAGTTCATGGAGATGCTCGAGAAAAGGGGGCTGCTCGTTCGGGTGAAGGCAGAGGTCGATGCCAAGCTCGAAATCACCGAGATCTACAATCGCCTCCTGGCGAAGCAGGGTCCCGCCGTCCTCTTCGAACGGGTCAAAGGATATTCCATGCCGGTCTTGATCAACCTCTATGGAACGATCGAGCGGGTCGCCTTGGGGCTCGATACCGATGAAGCCGGGTTGTTGGAAATCGGCGAGTTCCTCGCCTTCTTACAACACCCGGAACCGCCGAAAGGATTCATCGACGCCGTCAAACATCTCCCCTTCTATGGACGGATTCTGCATCTCTCTCCCAAGCGGGTCGGACGGGCCCCTTGTCAGGAGGTTGTCTGGGAAGGAGACCAGGTCGATCTCGACCGCATTCCGATCCTTCACTGCTGGCCCGACGACGCCGGACCGCAGGTCACCTGGCCTTTGGTGATCACCAAGCCGCCGTCCGGCGATGAGGGAAAATACAATATCGGAATTTATCGGATGCAGAAGATCGATAAGCGGACGACGATCATGCGCTGGCTCGCCCACCGGGGCGGCGCCAAGCACTGGCGGCAATGGATGGCGCTGGGGAAGACGATGCCGGTCGCGGTTGCGCTCGGCTGCGATCCGGCGATGACGATCGCCGCCGTCACCCCCGTCCCCGATCAGATCGGCGAATTCCACTTCGCGGGGCTTCTCCGCAAAAAGCCAGTCGAGCTCGTCCGCTGTCGGACGGTCGACCTCGAGGTGCCGGCGACCAGCGAGATCGTCATTGAAGGAGAGATCCACCCCGGCGAAATGACAGACGAAGGCCCGCACGGCGACCATACCGGCTTTTACAATTCGGTCGAGCCGTTTCCGATCTTTCGCATCAAATGCATCACCCATCGGCGCGACCCGATCTATCTCACCACGACGACCGGCCGGCCGCCCCGGGAAGACGCCGTCGTCGGCCTGGCGCTCAACCGGGTCTTCCTCCCCTTGTTGCGGCAAAATTTCTCCGAAATCGTCGATTTTCACCTGCCGATGGAGGCCTGCTCCTACCGGATCGCGGTCATATCGATGAAGAAAGAGTACCCAGGGCATGCCAAGCGGGTGATGATGGGTATCTGGGGCTTCCTAAAACAATTTCTTTATGTTAAATACATTATTGTGGTTGACTCTGATATTAACGTCCGAAAGTGGGAGGATGTCATCTGGGCGATCTCAACGCAGGTCGATCCGGCGCGCGATACCTTCACGATTGAAAATACGCCGATCGATTACCTCGATTTCGCCTCACCCGAATCGGGACTCGGCTCCAAAATGGGGATCGACGCCACCACGAAGATTCCCCCCGAGACGCATCGAGAATGGGGAAAGCGGATTGTCATGGATTCAAAGGTGGTCGAGCGGATCGACCGAATCTGGAACGATTTAGGAATTGACCGATGAAGCCGTTTTTTTCTTTGCTTGCAATCCTCTCGGCCCTCTTATCTCTTCTCTTTTTCGGTGCCCGGACGGCCCCCGCTCAAAATCTTTTCTCAGGGCCATCCTCTTTCTCCGAGAGCCCCACCCCCCGTGCGACTCCCCTCCCGGGTCATCGCGCGGTGACCGACCCTCGCTGCCTTCACTGCCACGCCAATCGCGCCGCCCTCCAGACCGACACCTCGAAGCCGGAGTGCCAAGAGTGCCACGGCAGCCACCCCAACTCGCCCCCTTATGATTTTAAACCGGCGCCGGTACAGGTTCAGATGCAAGAAGAAAAAATCACCGAGCAGCGGATGGTGCTGATCCCGGCGGGATCGTTCATCATGGGGAATAACGGCCGCCCGACCGGGGAAGGAGCAGGAGATGAGGACGAGCAGCCGGAGCACAAGGTCTTCGTAAAAGCTTTCTACATTGATGCCTATGAAACAACGAATGCACAGTATAAACGCTTCGTCGACGCCACCGGCGCGGAGCCGCCGGTCCATTGGCGCAACGGCAGCTATCCTCCCAACAAAGCAAACCATCCGGTGGTTTATGTCAGCTGGTACGATGCCGACGCCTATTGCCAATGGGCCGGGAAACGCCTCCTCACAGAAGAGGAGTGGGAGAAGGCGGCCCGCGGCACCGACGGCCGCCACTTTCCCTGGGGAAACCCGTTCGACTTCAAAAAGGCAAACACCCCGCAGTACTGGCTCTCCAAGGGAATTGATGTCTCCAAGGGGGACACGATGCCGGTCGGCAGCTTTGAGGAGGGAAAGAGCCCCTATGGTCTCTACGACATGGCGGGGAATGTCTATGAGTGGGTCAGCAATTGGTACCTTCCCTATCCCGGTAATCAAATTCCCAATATCCACTACGGAAACAAAAACAAAGTCTTAAGGGGAGGATCGTGGTATGATTGTCTCTCATACGGCTGCGGCCTCTCGGCTCCCTCTTACAATCGAAGCCGCTTCACCCCAGAAATCAGGAACAAAGGCTTCGGCTTCCGCTGCGGGAAAGATGCAAGCGGAAAAAACGTGAAATGAATCGGATAATAAAATTCTAGAGGTTTAAGCGCCAATGAGACCGTTCTCGAAGTCGAAATGGACACCGGCCCTCTTCTTTATTATCCTCCTGGCTTCCTTGATCACCCGCCGTCTCAAAAAAGAAGATCCCACGCCGTATGACATGGTGCAGGTTCCTGCCGGCGAATTCGTTATGGGAACCAACGAGACGAGCCATGAAATCAATCTCGCTTCGATCTTTCCGAACAAACCGCTCTTAACCGACGAGCGCCCGGCGCACACGATTTATCTCGATTCGTTCTATATCGATCGGGACAAGGTCCGCAACCGAGCGTATCAAAAATATGCAAAAGCGACCGGACGTCCCCTCCCCCTCAAGGTGGACAAGACCACCGCCGATCGGCCGGTCACCCATCTCACCTGGCAGGAGGCGTCCGACTACTGCCGCTCCCTCGGCAAGCGCCTTCCAACGGAAGAAGAGTGGGAGAAAGCGGCGCGCGGCACCGACGGCCGGATCTATCCCTGGGGAAATCAATTCGATCCCGAGCTTGAAAAAGCCGTTCAGGCGGCTTTACCTCCCAAACCGATCCTCTCCCCCTATGGGACGGAAGCGATGGTCGGCCATGGGTGGGAATGGACCGCCGACCGCTACCGCCCCTACCCCAATAACCCCTATCGCGCCGAGGCCTTCTGGAAGAATTTCCGCGTCATTCGCGGCGGCGCCGCCGGCGACCAACCGGGGGCGCTTCGCCTCCTCACCCGGACCACCACCCGTTTCTACGCTGATCCCGACAAGGGAGATCCGATCATCGGCTTCCGTTGTGCAAAGTCAGCCGAGTAAGAGATCCGCAAGTCTCTTCTTCAATCATCCAAATCAATTGACAATCCCTTCTCTCTTCCCCTACAATCGCCCCATGGTGAACGCTGTTGAATGGAAAGAAGGGGCGGTCCGGCTGCTCGATCAGACGAAGCTGCCGACCGAAGTCGTCTACATCGATTGCAAAGAGGTCGAGACGGTCGCGCGCGGGATCAAGGAGCTCTGGGTCCGCGGGGCGCCGGCGATCGGAATCACCGCCGCCTATGGGATTGCGCTGGCGGCGCAGAAGATCTCTGCAAAATCATTTGACGACTTCTACCAGCAGCTTCTTCCGAGCTGTGATCTGCTCGCCGCCACCCGTCCGACCGCGGTGAACCTCTTTTGGGCGATCGAGCGGATGAAGCAGACGGCACGCTCCCGCCGGAATGAATCGTCTGAGGCATTGAAGAAGATCTTGCTGGCCGAAGCGGATACCATCTTGCGCGAAGACATTGAGATGAATCGGAACATCGGGAAATTCGGCGCGACGTTGGTCCCCGCCAGCGCCGGGGTGCTGACCCACTGCAACGCGGGGGCGCTCGCCACCGGCGGCTATGGGACCGCGCTGGGGGTCATTCGAAGCGCCTGGGACAGGGATAAGAAGATCTCGGTTTTTGCCGACGAGACCCGGCCGGTTCTGCAGGGGGCGCGGCTCACCGCTTGGGAGCTGGCGCAAGATCAAATTCCAGTGACCCTCATTACCGACAACATGGCCGGCTTCTTCATGAAGCAAGGAAAGATCCAATGCTGCATCGTCGGCGCCGACCGGATCGCCTCCAACGGCGACACCGCCAACAAGATCGGCACCTACTCCGTTGCCATCCTGGCGAAGGAGCATGGGATCCCTTTCTATGTCGCCGCGCCGACCTCCACGATCGATTTTAGCATTGCGTCGGGCGATCAGATCCCGATTGAAGAGCGCAACCACAACGAAGTCACCCACATGGGGGGAAAGCAGATCGCCGCCTCCGGCATCTCCGTCGCCAACCCCGCCTTTGACGTCACCCCTGCCCGCTACATCAGCCGGATCATCACCGAAAAGGGGGCGTTCAAACCGGAAGAGATTAAAAACCTCTCCTCGAAATAACCTGCATCAAGCAAACATGGCTTCATCGAATTCCGGGTTTCTAAAAAGAAGACGCTGCATCCAGCAAATAAAAAAGGGGTGCAGACGAAAGCTGCACCCCTTCAAAATAACCTAAACAACCCAATGACATCTTCCTGTCGTTACAGACAGAAATAGCGTAACAACCTTATCTGCCTATTTCGGTCCCTGCCACTTTCTCCAGGCAGCGAACCCGACCAATCCCCCCCCGACCAATAAGAGGGTGGTCGGCTCCGGAACCTGCCTGACCCTCGAAGTTACGTTATTGATCAGATTTTGAACAGGCTGGGGTGGCGCAGCAGAAGCCATCCCCGTCCATGACGAGATAAACACCGCGATTAAAAACAAACCCATTCTTGTCGCTTTCATTTCTCCTCCTTGAGTAAAAGACATTCCATTCCTGGATAACAGCGGCACCCTTATAGACCGCTTTCCGCTCTAGCGACAGGCTAGATCGCATATTAAAAAGACAATGCTGTTTACGAGTGATAAACGATACGAACGTTTATAAATAACCAGGAGGAGAAGGAGGAGGACACCGCAGGATGTGTATATCCGAGTATAAAAGCAAAGGATATGCCAACGGAGGAAATCCTGACAAACACCCGATTTAGTTCAAAAATAAAATCGGCGCCTTGATCGGCCTCCGCCCACGTGTAAACTTTTCCGTCGCTCATCCTAGATGGCAAATATTGATAATCGTTTGAATACAATAAGTATACTCACCTTATTAAGATGATTCGGACGAAATAAACACGGAACAGGCGTCAAGTTTTCCGTCGCTGAATGAGAAGAATGCTTTGTTCGATCCGACTGAATCGCTATGCCGCGCGGCGCGCTTCGTTGACGAATTGGTGGGCCAACCGGGTCGGCTCCGGCAGGCGATACCGGATTTGGCAGGAGAGGACGAGTTCTAAAGCGCGGTCGAGCGTCATCCGATGACCTGGGGAAATATAGACCGGCGCGATCCCGGTGCGGGTCCGGAGCACGGCGCCGATCGTCTCCCCCCGATCGATGAGAGGGGACCAATCGCCGCGGGCCTGCCCCGGTTCGCGATGGAATCCGATCAGCCGCGACTTTCCGCAACCGATCGCGGGAAGATCGACGAGAAGACCGAGATGGGAGGCGATTCCAATCCGCCGCGGGTGGGCGATCCCCTGTCCGTCGACCATCAGGCAATCGGGCAAGATCTGCAGTTTTTCCCATGCTTTTAAAACGACCGGAATTTCTCGGAAGGAGAGGAGGCCGGGGACATAAGGGAAGTCGATTTCCAAGGAGGCGGTTGCCACCTCCAAAATTGAAAATCCCTTCGGCTGAAGATGTTCCAGATCGAGGACGACGATTGCGGCGAAGAGGAGGTTCGATCCGATCGCGTTGGAGACGTCGACGCCGGCGATCGTCCGAACTTCGTCCGGAGCGCGATCGAGGATCAGCGCGGTGCGGAGCCGGTTCTGAATCTCGATCGCCTCTTGGGGTGAAACGTCCCAGCGATGGAGATTCAGAGGATTCATCTCTTCGCCTTCGCCTTGGAAGTCGATTTCGCCTTGGCTTTCGGTTTTGTCTTCGGCTTTGCTTTGGCCTTGGGAGCCGCCTTCGCTTTCACCCGGCTCCCTGCACCGGCCGCTTTCTTTTTCAATCGCTTCTCGATCGCCTCGCCGATCAGGGCCGGATTTTGGACAACCGTCACCCCCGCCGCTTCCAGCGCCGCCATTTTATCGTTCGCCGTCCCCTTGCCGCCCGAGATGATTGCGCCGGCATGGCCCATCCGGCGGCCCGGAGGGGCCGTGATCCCGGCGATGAAGGCGACGACCGGCTTGCTTACATGCAGTTTGATGTATTCGGCCGCCCGTTCTTCGGCGTCTCCGCCGATCTCGCCGATCATGACGATCGCTTCGGTCTGCTTGTCTTTCTCGAACATTCCAAGAACGTCGACGAAGTGCGTTCCATTGATCGGATCGCCGCCGATGCCGACACAGGTCGACTGTCCCAGTCCGCGCTGCGTCAGCTGCCAGACCGCCTCATAGGTCAGGGTCCCGCTTCGGGAGACGACACCGACATTTCCCTTTTTGTGGATGAAGCCCGGCATGATCCCGATCTTCGCCTCTTCCGGCGTGATCACCCCCGGACAGTTCGGGCCGATCAACCGGACCGGCTTGTCGGCCAGAAAGCGCTTCACCCGCATCATATCCAACACCGGGATTCCTTCCGTGATGCAGATGATCAGCGGAACGCCGGCCTGCGCCGACTCCATGATCGCATCGGCGGCAAAGGGAGGGGGGACAAAAATCAACGAAACATCGGCGCCGGTTCTCTCAACGGCCTCTTCAACCGTATCGAAGACCGGGATCCCTTCGAACTCGGTTCCCCCTTTTCCAGGGGTGACTCCGGCAACGACCTTCGTCCCATACGCCTTACAGGCGGCGGCGTGGAAAGACCCTTCCTTCCCAGTAATCCCCTGCACCAAGATGCGCGAGTTCTTATTCACCAAAATACTCATTTAAGCTCCTATTTGTAGGTGGGGGCCTGTGCGGCAACGGAAGGAGAAAGGTCCTCCGATGCCCCTACACCCCACGCTTGCACCGGCAGTGCCGGCAGCTCGCTTATTTTCAGATACATCAATTATCTCACTTGCGCGACGATCTTTTGCGCGCCGTCCCAGAGCGTATCGGCGACGGTCAGGTTCAATCCCGATTCGGCGAGCATCTGCTTTGCCTCTTTTGCGTTGGTCCCTTCGAGACGAACGACAAGCGGGACGTTGATCGAAACCTCTTTCGCCGCATCGATGATCCCGCCGGCGATCCGCTCGCAGCGGACGATCCCGCCGAAGATGTTGACGAAGACCCCCTTCACATTCGGATCGGAGAGCAAAATTTGGAAGGCTTGCTTCACCGTCTCCTTCGAGGCACCGCCGCCGACGTCGAGAAAGTTCGCCGGCTCTCCGCCGGCCAGCTTAATCACATCCATCGTCGCCATCGCCAAGCCGGCGCCGTTGACCATGCAACCGATCGTCCCATCGAGCTTGACATAGTTGAGGCCGTGTTGTGTTGCGCGGGTCTCGAGCGGATCTTCTTCATCGAGATCGCGCAGCGCGCGGATGTCCTCACTTTTGATCAAGGCATTGTCATCGAAGTTCACCTTCGCATCGAGCGCCATCAGCTTGTGCTGTTTGGTGATGATCAGCGGGTTGATCTCGATCTGCGAGGCGTTCTTGTCGACAAAGAGGCGGTAGAGATTCCCGATCATCCCGACCCACTGGTTGACGACCTCTTTCGGGAGGCCGAGCTTAAATGCGATCGACCGGCCCTGATACGCCTGGTAGCCGAGGAGCGGATCGATCGGCAGCTTCACGATCTTCTCGGGAGAGTGCTCCGCGACCTCTTCGATCTCCATCCCCCCCTCGGTGCTTGCAATCAGGATGATCGACGCAGTTCCCCGGTCGGCAACCAAGCCGAGGTAGAGCTCCTTCGCGATCTCGACCCCCTCTTCGACCAGGAGCTTCTTCACCTCTTTTCCCTGCGGACCGGTCTGGTGGGTGACGAGGACCTTTCCGAGAAGCGCTCTTGCAAAGCTCGCAACCTCCGCCTTATTTTTTGCGAGCTTCACCCCCCCCGCCTTCCCGCGGCCGCCGGCGTGGATCTGCGCTTTGACCACCGCGAGGGAGCCGCTCAGCTCGTTCGCCGCCGCCTGTGCCTCTTCGGGGGTAAAGGCGACTCTGCCGTTCGGGACCGGAATCTGGTATTTCGAGAAAAGGGCCTTGGCCTGATATTCATGAATGTTCATCGATTCGTCCTTTGTCCATTGTCGTTAAAATAAAGACTCACTATTCATTTTTTTTGGCATAGTCCGGAAAGAGCATCGGCGAAACGGTCTGCGGAACAACCCCCGCTTTCTTTTGCGCGTCGTGAAAAAGATCGAGGTGGCGCAGCGTCGTCGACCCGAAAGAGATCTCCGTCGCCCGTTTTGAGGCCGCCCGCCCCGCCCGCCGACCGTAGACGATAATATCGAGGAGCGAGTTCCCCATCAATCGATTCCGACCGTGAATCCCGCCGGAGGCCTCCCCCGCCACAAAGAGATTTGGAACCGTTGATTCTCCGTCGACATTGATCTGAATCCCGCCGTTTTGGTAGTGGAGGGTCGGATAAACCAGCACCGGCTCTTTTTGGATGTCGATCTGATACCGGGAGAACTGCCGGAGCATGTTCGGAAAACGGTGGGCCAACGTCCCCTCGCCGTTGACGAGGTCGACCATCGGCATGTCGAGCCAGACCCCGCGGCGGCCGGCCGGTGTTTCGACCCCCCGTCCCTCCGCGCACTCCCGGATCACCGCCGAGGCGACCGCATCGCGCGTCTCCATTTCATTGATGAACCGCTCCCCCTTCACATTCACCAGTTGGGCCCCGACCGACCGGATCGCCTCGGTCACCAAGATCCCCGCCATCGGCTCCGGATAGACCGCCCCGGTCGGATGATATTGAAAGGTGTCCTGCAAGGTCAGCTTCGCCCCGGCCCGATAAGCGATCGGAAGGCCGTCGGCGGTGGCGCCGTAATGGTTGCTCGTCGGGAATCCTTGGATGTGAAGCCGACCGATGCCGCCGGTCGCCAGGAGGACCGACTTGGCCTGAACGACAATATATTGGTTGTTGTCGAGGTTCTTTAAGATGGCGCCGGTGCAGCTACCGGCGCCGTCGGTCAACAATTCAACAATCGGAGAAAACTCCAGCAGCTCAATCTGTTCGTTGAGGACGCAATCTTTCAAAACCCGCATCAATTCCAGCCCGGTATAGTCTTTACACCGGAGCAGGCGCGGCTTGCTGCTCCCGCCGCCCCCCCGGATGCTGAGGTTGCCGTCTTCCTCACGGTCGAAGAGAACGCCGAGGTCCATCAGCCATTTCGCCACCTCCGGTCCTTCTTCGACGAGGGTCTTCAGGAGCGCCGGATCATTTTTCATATAGCCGCCGCGGAGCGAATCGAGAAAGTGGCGCACCGGAGAGTCTTCGGCGGAGACCGCCACCTGCATTCCCCCTTCGGCCATGACGGTATTGGAATCACCCAAGCGGAGCTTGGTCGCCAAAAGCACCTTCGCCCCCGCCGCCTTTGCGGTTAATGCCGCCGTGGCGCCCGCCCCGCCGCCGCCGATGATCAGCAGATCGACCTGATGCTGCGGCGAGAGGGAAATCGCTTCAGCGGCGACCGGGCTTTCCCCCTCCAGCAGATTGGCGAGCTCATGAACGGTCTGCTCCCCCTGATTCGGACCGAGACGAATCGGCCGGTAGGCCTCTTTTCTGAAATCGGGATGATACCGACGGATCAGCGCATCTTTCTCCTCGGCTGAAAGGAGCGCCTGGGTCTCTTTCATCCGTGCCGCGCGGGCCTCGATCACAAGCGATTTCGATTCGTCCAAACGGCTCATTCAGTTGTCCTTATCATTTTTCTTATCATTCGAAATCCGCATTCTGAAATCCGCATTCCGCAATCGTCTTCAGCTTGCCAGCTTCTGAGCGGCTTCCTCAGAGCTGCAATACTTCGACAGCGCCGCATCGTCGGCCGAAAGGAGTTGATTCCAGGCCGATTCATATTTTCCCGACCGGACTTCCTCAATCCGTTGGAGCAGGCGGGTCGCCTCCTTTGGATAAAAGGCGCCGGTCAGCCGGCGGGCATACATCCCGACCCGGTGTGGCCGGATCTGGACTTCACAGACCGCGGCGCAAAGCCCGCACATCACGCAGCTGGTGAACTTCTCCGCGACGTTGGAGAGATCGCCGTTAATCGCCGCCCGCACCCCCCCCATCACGTCGATCTCCTGCGGGCAGACCGAGCTGCAGGCGCGGCAGGCGGTGCAGCGGCGGGTCTCCGGGTAATACTGAAAGAGGGTCTTCTGATTCGGCGGCGCTGCTGGAATCAGCGCAATGGCTTTTTTTGAACTGTCGGAGGGGATAAAGGTGATCGCCATCCCGTCGCGAACCGCCGTTTGGCAGGCGAGCGCCGTTTTTGAAGTAAGCTGATCGGGAAGGCGATAGGTGATTGGACAAGCGCCGCAGACGCCGCCGAGACAGCCGACGCCGTGAATCATCGGCCGCCCGATCTTCCACATCGCTTGAATAACGGTGATCCCTTCCGGAACGGGGTGCGCGGCGCCATCGACCTCGATGCGGACCAGGGGAGATTGGGGATCAGAATAGGACATCAAGCCGTTTTCCTAATATGTGGGGTGTCGGGTGATCAGGTGATCGGGCAGGTCTTGAGCTCCTCTTCGGACATCTTCATCAGCTTCTCCCAATCGGCCTCGTACTTGCCCCCTTGAATCTCTTCGATCCGGCTGGAGAGCTGAGGCGGCTTGGGGGTGAAGAAAGCGCCCTGAGCGCGCCGCACATAAAGGCCGACCTGGTTGGAAGAGATCTCCGCGATACAGACCGGAACACAGAGGCTGCACATCACGCAGGAGAGAAATAAATTCGATGCCTCTTGAAAATCGCCGAAGACCGCCTTCCAGATGCCGGTTCGGACGTCGATCCCTTGCGGACAGGCCTCGGTGCAGGCGTTGCAATTTCGACAGAGGGCCGCTTCCGGAAAATATTTGAAGAGGTCCTGTTTCGGATCGGTGATCTCTTCCATTTTGTAAATCGGCTTCTGAACCGGAAACGGCGCGGAGAGGGAGAACGACATCCCCTCTTCGACGATCAGCTGGCAGCCGAGCCCCTGCTTCAGTTCAAAGCTCCCTTTGGTCCGATAGAGGGTCGAGCAGGCGCCGCAGACGCCGCCGAGACAGCCGATCCCGCGGGTGATCTTGTGGCCGGTATGCCACATCGCCTGAATCAGCGTGATCCCCTGGGGAACCTGATACTTCTTCCCCATGATCTCTACGGTGACCCAGTTCGTCTTCTCTGTCGATTCCGTCGTCGGCATCATATTCCAAAAAAGCGAACGAGCAGGGGCACAGCAAGCTGTGCCCCTGCGATGACATCGTTAGGCGTTCAGCGCGTTGAGCGCCGATCCCGCTTTGAACCACTCGATCTGCTGCGCCGTCATGCTGTGATTCGCCTGGACCTTGATCTCCTTGCCGTCGGCTTTGTGAATCACCACATCGACCGCTTTGCCGGGGGCCAGTTGCGAGAGACCGGTAATGCTCACCCGGTCGTTCTGCTCGAAGCTCTCCCAATCTTTCGGGTTCGCAAAGGTGAGCGGCAAGATCCCTTGCTTCTTGAGGTTTGTCTCATGGATCCGGGCAAAGCTCTTGGTGATGACGACCTTCACCCCGAGGAATCGGGGCGACATCGCCGCATGCTCGCGGGAGCTTCCTTCGCCGTAATTTTCATCGCCGATCACGACCGATCCAACCCCTTTGGCCAGATACTGACGCGCCACCTGCGCCGGGGTGAGGTTCGATTCGCCGGTCAGAACATTGTTTGCCTTCCCCGCCTCCGTGGTAAAGGCGTTGTTGGCGCCGAGGAACATATTGTCGCTGATCTTATCGAGGTGCCCGCGGAACTTCAGCCAGGGACCGGCCGGTGAGATATGGTCGGTCGTACACTTTCCCTTCGCCTTAAGCAGGAGCGGGAGCTTGGAGAAATCTTTCCCGTCCCATTTGGGGAACGGCTGCAGAATCTGGAGCCGCTCGCTGGTCGGCGGAAGATCGACGGTGAGCTTGTCGCCGTTTTCCGCGGGAGCGATAAATCCTTCTTCCCCTTTCGCAAACCCCTTGGCAGGAAGCTCTTCACCCCGGGGCGGCTCGAACTGGATCCGGGTGCCGTCGGCGGCGGTCAATGTCCCCTTCACCGGGTCGAAGGTGAGGTCGCCGGCAAAGGCCATCGCCGTCACGATCTCCGGGCTGCTGAGGAAGGAGAGGGTCTCGGCGATTCCGTCGTTTCGGCCGTGAAAGTTCCGGTTGAAGGAAGAGATGATCGAATTCGACTCCCCTTTCTTCACATCTTCCCGCTTCCACTGGCCGATGCATGGTCCGCAGGCATTCGCCAGAACGGTCGCCCCCATCTCTTCGAAGGTCTGCATGAAGCCGTCCCGCTTCATCGTGTGATAGATCCGCTCGGAGCCGGGGGTGACGAGAAACTGCGCTTTGGCCTTGAGACCCGCTTTCAATCCCTGCTTGGCGATGTGGGCCGACCGGCTGATGTCTTCATACGAAGAGTTGGTGCAGCTGCCGATGAGAGCCGCTTTGAGCTGGATCGGATAGCCCTTCTCCTTCGCTTCGGCCGCCAACTTCGAAATCGGACGGGCGAGGTCGGGGGTGTGCGGGCCGACGACATGCGGCTCGAGCTCCGAGAGGTTGATCTCGATCACCTGGTCATAATATTTCTCCGGCGATTGGAGGACTTCCGGATCGGCGGTCAACAGCGCTTTATTCGCGTCGGCCAGCTTCGCCCACTCCTCCCGCTCGGTGATCTTCAGATAGGCCGCCATCTTCTGGTCATACGGGAAGATCGAGGTGGTCGCCCCAAGCTCGGCCCCCATGTTGGCGATCGTCCCCTTCCCGGTGGCGCTGATCGTTTCGACGCCCGGCCCGAAGTATTCGACGATTTTGTTGGTTCCACCCTTGGTCGTCAACAGACCGCAGAGGTAGAGGATCACATCTTTGGCCGAGGTCCACCCGGTGAGGCTCCCGGTCAGACGGACGCCGATCAGCTTCGGATGGAGCACTTCCCACGGAAGACCGGCCATCACCTCGCCGGCATCGGCCCCGCCGACACCGATCGCCATGGCGCCGAGTCCGCCGCCGTTCGGGGTGTGGGAATCGGTCCCGATGATCAAGGCGCCGGGAAACGCGTAATTCTCAAGGACGACCTGGTGGATGATCCCGGCCCCCGGCTTCCAGAACCCGATCCCGTACTTCTTCGCCGCCGATGCCAGGAAGTTATAAACCTCTTTATTCTCGTTGATGGCGCGATCGATGTCTTCTTTCGCCCCGCTCTGTGCCCGGATCAGATGATCGCAGTGAATCGTGCTCGGAACGGCCGCCGTCTTCTTCCCCGCCTGCATGAACTGCAGCATCGCCATCTGGGCGGTCGCATCTTGCATCGCGACCCGGTCGGGCCGGAGCGCCAACTGCGCCTTTCCCCGATCCCATGTCTGGGTCTCGAAATCATCGACGTGGGCGACCAGGATTTTTTCGGTGAGGGTCAGTGGGCGGCCGAACTTCTTGCGCGCCGCCGCCAGACGGTCCGGCATCGATTGGTATAGCGTTTTAATCATTTCGGTAGACATCATCGTCCTCCATCAACGTTAGGCCCGACCGCTTTGTCGCGCCTGCCGGCAGGTCCGGGATGACGCCCGAGCCTGCCGTGTTAAATTAAGAGACCTTCTATTCTATCAGAGCGCAGAGCGATTTTAAACTAAGACTTCAACACCTCTCCCCGGACCTCGACCTTTTTGGCAGGGGCTTCGAGCGGCGGGGCTTCCCTTCGCTTGGGGGAGGCGTAATTGACCACGTAATTGAACATCCGAATCAACCGGCTTCCGTTGCGGGTCTGGTCGACCCAGTGTCCGATCAGACCGATCGTCCGCGCCAGGATGAAGAAGCCGTTGAGCGACTCCACCGGCCAGCCGAGATCGACGAGCACCGCGGCAATCGTTCCATCGACATTCAAGATCAAGGTGTCTTTCTTCGCCGTGGTGATCTTTTCGACCGACAGGGCAAAATCGAGATGAGGCGTCGGAATGCCGGTCGACTTCACGAAGGAGACCAGCTCCTTGACCCGCTTGTCCGGGTTCTTCACACTCTTGACCCGATGCCCGATCCCCGGCACCGGCCCGACGTTTTTCTTCATATGCTCGAGGAAATCTTCCGGCGAGAGCTTCTTTTCGATCGCATACTTGAACCATTTTCCGGCATCGGTCACGGCGCCGCCGAAGCGGGGCCCGATCATGATCAGACCGGCTGCAACCGATTGCGCCATCTGAATCCCGGCGCAGGCGGCGATGATGGTGGCGAGCGCTCCCGAGACGCAAGGACCGTGGTCGGCGGAGAGCATGATGATCCGCTTGACGATCTCCGCTTCAACCGGCGTGATCAGCCGCTTGTCCCAGAGAAGCCCCATGACGTGAGGAATCTGGTATCCCTTGTTGATCAGGTCGGAGGCGGGGTAGCCGTAGTAGAGCGGCTCGTCTCCCCGATCGTCGCTGATGGTCGACTTGATCAGCGGCTCGACGAAGACATCGCCCGATTTCACCGCCTCTTCGACCGGCTTCGGCAGCTTCGGAAGGGCCGCGGCATCGCCATCCACCGCCGGCTTGACCAGACCTTTCGCAACGATCTCTTCGTAAACCTGCTTGATCGTCGGGCCGAGCCCGCCGAAGGTGGCGGGAACGATGGCGCCCGATTTTTTCAATGCATCGGCTTTGCTGCGCGCCGAGCCTTCGCCGTGTTGTCCTTCTTTCGCGCCGGCATGGCCGAATTTCATCCCCTTCGGGAGCTGCTCTTGGCAATACCCGGAAACGACGGCAATCAGCTTGATCCGCCGTTTCTGTGCGCCGAACCACTCCGCGGCCCGCTCTTCGAGATCTCCCCCCATCTCTCCGACGATGATCACCGCTTTCGTCTGCGGATCTTTCTCGAACATCTCGAGGTAGGTGACATAGTCGGAGCCGGGATAGGCGTCGCCGCCGATCCCGATCGCCGTCGTAATCCCATCGGCGAATTGACTGCAGATCCAGATGATCTCGTTCGAAAGCCCGCCCGACTTGGTGATGACGCCGAACGAGCCGGGCCGATGGAGCTTCGACAGAATCAGATTGTCGAACGCCCCGCCGATCACCCCGAGACGGCATTCGCCGGCCGAGATAATTCCGATCGCCGACGGTCCGTTGAAGACCTTGCCGAGCTTTTTCGCTTCGAGGCTCAGACGCTTGGAATCTTTTTCAGGAACCCCTTCGGTGATCATCGAGACGAGTTTGATTTTCGGATCGGCCAACGCTTCCATCGCCGCCTTAAACGCGCGATCAGGTCCGACGAAAATCAACGTCGTGTTTAAGGCGGGAAAAGCAGCCGTCGCCTCCGCCATGGTTTTGAAGATCGGAATCGAAACGAGCTCGCTTCCGAAGGGAACCTCGGCGGTCTTGCCGGCATCGGGCGGAAAAACGAACGCAAGGACATGGAGCGGCTGACGGGTCAGGTGGCAGAACTCGGCCATCCGGCGGGCGGCGTTGACCCCGGCCGGTCCGCCTTGAATCACAACGCGGGTCTCTTTATTGGCGACGATGCTCATTTTCCAACTCCTTCGGACGCAGTGTTCCTTCCTGTAATCGCGTAATCGATGATATCGGTCAGGGGGGTGTAGCGGTCGTAGACGTGAATGTTGAATCCTTCCGCCTCGAGCGCCTTCATCGCCGCCAGTCCTTCCTTCTCGAACGGACCGCCGCGCCGAACCCAGATCTCGACCCCTTCGAGCTTCCCTTCGGCCTTCGCCTTCCGGAAGCCGTTGATGATCCCGGCGAAGGTCTTCTTCACGTTGGTGAAGTTGGCGATCGCCCCGCCGACGATAATTCGCTTGATCCCTTTCAACGAGCAGACCTTCTCCGTGAGCGCTTCCACCGCCCAATCGGGGGGATCGCCCGAATATTCGGCATAGTTCGCGATCTTTCCGCCGAGCGCCAAAACGGCATCGGAATAATAGACGGAGGCCCCGCCCCCCGCCGGCAGAAGGGCGGTGTCGCCCCCCGGGATCTCGATGAATTTGACCGAGCCTTTGATCCGGGAGTCGATCTCCATGATCGCCCGCTCGTCGTTGGTATACGGACGGCCGAACTCGGAGGCGAAGGTGAAGTTCCAATCGGGATGGCGGAATCGGGCATCGGCGTCGACCATCGTCACCGCGTCGAGCGCGACCAGCTCGCCGTCCGACTCACGCGTCACCAACGGGTTGATCTCAATGTAGGTGCCGTCTTCCTGATCGTAGCATTGATAGAGCTTGAGGGCGAAATCGGCAACCTTTCCGGTGAGGTCTCCTTTAAAACCGGCCTCCTTGGCGAGCTTGATCAGCTGGTCCCGGCTCGGATCGGTCCCGAGGGGGATCGCGATCCGCTTGACCTTGTCCCAGTTCGACTCGACCTCGATGCCGCCGACGCTCGCCAGCAGCAGCTCGGCCCCTTCGCGGACCGACTTCACGGCAAGGTAGAACTCTTCTTTGTGCTGGATCATCTCAGAGATGATGACCTGAGAGATCGTCATCCCATTGAGATCTCTCCCCAACATCTCTGCGGCCGATTTTCTCGCCGCGTCGAGATCGAGGCCGACCTTCACCAGACCGAGCTTCATCCGGGAGCCGATCGCCTCATGCGCTTTGACGACCAACTTCGATTCACGAAGCCAAGGGTTGGCTTGCGCAAGACGGTCCAATTGATCGGCCGCTGTAATAACGACAAAATGGGGAACGGTCATCCCCCACTTCGAGAGGAGCCCCATCCCGGGGCCTTCCAACACCTTTGCCATGCAGAATCCTCCGTGAGTTTCTCTTTATGATTGAGTCAGTTAGCGTTCAAAACGCGGGACGCAACGCGACCCGGAAAGAATAACGACAAAATAGAAGACCGAACCGCAATAAGAGAATATAGGGGGCCGCCCTTCGCTTTGTCAAGAATTTTTTCACTTGTTTTCAGGAAATTGCGGGAGGAGGTTCGAAGCAAGATCGTTCGTTGGTGGAAGGAACCCTTTGAACCGGTTTTCCGGTTCTAAAACGCCTGTCGCGCGTGAAAGAAGGCATCCTTGCTCAGGCCCAACCGATATGAATGGATTAACCTAAAAATAATTACGTAGATATAACGGAGGCCAACCAACGCAACAGGAGTCCCTGGTCGTTGGTCGGCTCCCCTCAGATTAGATCGTGGATGAATCGGTTCATCTTGGTTTCGTGAACCTGTTCACTTTGGTTTAAGGATCGCAGTGAATGATTTTTGAACCGTTTAGGCGGCTCTCTTCTCTTCTTCCTCCTTGCGCTCCGGCTCGGAAGGGGCGGTCTGTTGCGATTGCGCTTCCTGAACAGCCGGTTCGGACGCCGCTTCCGCCGCACGGCGTCGGGCCGCTTGTCCTCCCTTTCGGCCGGCCTCCCGCGCCTCTTCGGGGGTGAATTCATGCGCGGTCCCTTTCTGATGGGCCGCCTGTCCCCCCTTTCGGCCTGCTTCTCGGGCCTCGTCCGGGGTAAATTCATGGGCCGTCCCCTTTTGATGGGCCGCCTTGCCCCCTTTTTTAGCAATTTCTCTCTGCTTTTCCGCGTCCATTGCAGCAAACCCTCGTGGGCTCTTCTCAGCCATCTTATTCCTCCATCAATTACAACTGTGGATCATTCGGACTTTCATGTTCCGTTAAATGACTTGTCCCTTCGAATCAGGGATAAGCTGGTTCCCTTCGGTTAGGTGTTACAACTTTTATGCCAACGCCTTTCCCAACCTGATGGCCCTCCGGTAATCGTTCGAATTCATCGCCCTACGGACCGTTTCCTTTTGGCCCGCATCGGTAAAAAGTGAAAAGTCGATCGTGCAATCTTTATACATAAAAATTTCTTTTTCTCTCTTGCTCATCAGACACGGAATGCTTGACCTAGAGGCGGCGTTTTGATAAACTACGGGTCGTTTTTACAGCGATATTCCTAGAAACAAGCATCCGTAATCCAGATTACCTTTTAGGGTTACTTTTAAGGAGGGGTCAGAATGGCAGCCAGTCGCAAATCGCTTATCACCGTTGAGGGGACTGTTCAGAAAAAGACCGAGTGGAGCTATGAAGACCTCTCCCACCTCTCTCAAGAGCATCAGATCGAGGATGTCAGTCGGCTTGTTTCGGGTATCGAAGGGGACGGCATTCGCGTAAAAGCGCTCATCAAGGAATCAAATCCGCTCGCCAAAGCCGATCATGTGACCTTTCATTCCCAGGATGGAAAGTTTGCCGCCAGCATCTCCCTCTCCGAAGCGTTGGAAAGGGGAATTCTGGTCTACAAAAAAGAAGGGAAGCCGCTTCCCGAGTCGAAGGGAGGACCCCTTCGTCTCGTCGTTCCGCACGGGGACAACGCCTGCAGCAACGTGAAATCGGTCTTTCGAATCGAGTTGACCGTCGGAAAGGGAAAAGACACCACCTGGGATCCCGACCACGACAACCCGGAGATCCATGGCCACTCTCATGACCATGATCACGACCACGACCATGGGGACGACCACGGTCATCACGATCACGCAGAGGACCATCACGATCATGGGCATGATCACTCCGACCATGGCCACGATCACCACGGTCACTCCCACTAAGCCGCCGATCATTAATAGAATAGATAAGCTGAGATAAAGATCCGCTTCAGCGGTGCGCTGTGTTTCCTATCCGCTTGCCGCCGGTCAATCGCTGCTCCGGGGAGACTCCGGACTACTTCGGTTTTTGATGCCCTTCCACCGGGGCCAGTGTCTCGACATCGGGCGGCCGCGGCGGCGCTTCGGACGCGGTGATCTTGTCCATCAAGGGGATATTCCAGAGAACCAGCGCGACATGGTCCGATGGGGTCGGATGCCGCGGGGAGACGGTGTGATAGGTCATCTCGATGTGGGTGACATTGTCTTCCCAGATCACCTTCGGACCGGGAAGCTGCTCTTTCGGCTTTCCATAAGAGCCGGTCCATTTCGGCAGGAGGGTCTCTATCTCGCCCGGCTTGTTGGCGTCTCGAAAACGGACGTGGATGATCGTCAATCCCCACTCCGGATGAAACCCCAAGCTGATCGATCGAACGTTCGGCTCGCCGAACGCCGTGCCGGAGACGGTCAGCTCCCCCGGCGCCGGGCCTTCAATCGCCCACGGGCCGGTGTCATCCATCCGCTTCGGCGGGCTCAATTGGATGTCGTACGCCGCCAAGAGCTCTTGCTCCGTCATCCCCCACCGCGCCTTGCCGAAACCGGTCGGAAGCGCCGCCGTCGCCACACCGGCGAGCCAGACGAATAAAAATAAGAGCCCACCCAATAGAGCGATCTTTTTCATTGAAAGATTTCCTTTAACCAATGGAGCAGATCGTCGACGACCCGCTCTCGGCCGACCTCGTTGAAGACTTCATGATAAAACCCTTCATACCAGTTCAACCTCTTTTTTTCGGAGCCGATCCGCGCCAACAAAGCCCGGGCCCCTGAAGGAAAAACGATCCGATCGGCGCTCCCCTGCAAGATCAGCGTCGGGAGGGCGATTCGCCCGGCCGATTGATGGAGAGAGACATTCATCCTCCTGAACTCGACATAGAACCGAGGGGTCCCCGCCCGCTGCACCAGCGGATCGTTCTGAAAGGCCAAGCCGACCGCCGGGTCGCGGCTCAACCAGCCGGGATTGCTCGGATAGCGAAGGGGACGCGACGGAAAAATCCGATTGAAGAGATAACCGAGCAGGTGGAGCCGGAAGGGAAGAAGCGGGACATCATAGGCCGGGGCCGACAAGACGAGCGCCTCGGCCTCGTTCGGGTGATCGATGCAAAACGTCGCGGCGACCGCCCCGCCGAAGCTGTGGCCGAGGAGGACGATCTTCTGGCCCGGATGCCCTTTCCGGACGAAGGCGACGACCCGATGGAGGTCGTCGATAAAATCGGTATATCGCTCCACATGGGTGCGCGAGCCGTCCGATTCCCCAAATCCCCGCTGGTCGTAGGCGTAAGAGGCGATGCCGGCCCGCGCCAAATCAAGTTGTAGAAGTTGATAGCGCCCCCGATGCTCGCTGAGGCCGTGGACGATGATCAGAACCGTCTGGAAAAACTCGGGGAGGAGGGCGGAATAGGAGAGGGCAAGGCCCGCGCTCGGAATCGTCCCGCTGATGCGGAGGACCCCCTGGAGCGAGTCGGTCTTATTCCCCGGTGAACCGGCCATACAGCGTACCCGTGGAAGCCTCTTCAATCTCGACGGAAATAAACCTCCCCTGCCCGAGGGGGGTCTTCGGAAAGACGACGGTGGTGTTTCCGTCGCTTTTCCCCATTTGATGGTTGAGCCGCTTCTCCGCCTCGCCATCGATTAAGACACGGACCTTCCGGCCGATCCTGGCCCGATTCTTCTCCAGAGAGATCGCCTTCTGCAGATCGAACAGCCGGACGATCCGCTCGGTCTTCACCTCGGGCGGAACATCGTCGGGGTACTCCCGCGCGGCGATCGTCCCCTTCCGCTCCGAGTATTTGAAGATGTAGGCATTGTCGAACCGGACCGTCTCCATCACCCGGAGCGTCTCCTGAAAGTCGGCGTCGCTCTCCGTCGGGAAGCCGACGATGAGATCGGTCGTCAGGGTGATCTCCGGAATCGTCTCACGGATCTGGCCAACCAGATCGAGATATTCCTTCTGTGTATAGGTCCGGCGCATCCGATCGAGCACCCGGTCGCTCCCCGCCTGCAGCGGGAGATGGACATGCTTGCAGATCTTCGGATGCGACGCGATCGCCTCGAGCAGCGGGCGGGGAAAATCTTTCGGATGGGGCGAGGTAAACCGGACCCGCGCGATCCCCGGAACGTCGGCGACCTGTTGGATCAAATCGGCAAAGCGCGCCTCTCCATCCCGGTATGAGTTGACGTTCTGGCCGAGGAGGGTCACCTGCGGGATCCCCTTCTCCGCCAGCGCGCGGACCTCGCCGAGAATATTTTCAACCGATCGGCTCCGCTCCCGCCCCCGCGTGTAGGGAACGACACAGAACGTGCAGAAGTTATCGCAGCCGCGCATGATCGCCACCCAGGCGTTGACCCCCTCGACCCGCATCGGGGCGATGTCGCTGTAGGTCTCGTATTCGGAGAGGTACGCCTCAATCTGCGGGCTGTCGGTCTCTGTGGCCTCTTCAATCAACTTCGGAAGGGTCCGGTAGCTGTCGGGCCCGACGACGAGATTGACGACCGGATGATCGAAGAGCGCGTCTTTGAGATTCTGCGCCATGCAGCCGAGGACGCCGACGATAAAATGCCTTTTCTCCTTCTTAAACGGGCGGAGCAGATCGAGCCGGCCGTAAATTTTCCGATGGGCGTTCTCGCGAATGGCGCAGGTATTGATCAGAACGACCTCCGCCTCTTCGACCGCCGCCGTCATCTCATGGCCGTGCGGTGCGAGAATCGACCGGATCAGCTCCGAGTCGTATTCGTTCATCTGGCAGCCGTAGGTTTCGAGATAAACCTTCACCCCGCCACCTCGAGCAGCTCTCCGTGCGCGAGGCCGTCGGAGACCGACGCAACCCGGACCCGGCCGATCTTTCCCGAGAGATCGCGGTCGCTCTCCACCCCGACCCGAATGTAATTCGGCGTCAGCCCGCAGAAACGTCCCGCCTCATTCCGGGTTTCGAAGAGAACCTCCACCGTCTCGCCGACCGCGTCGGCGTAAAAGAGCCGCCGCAGCCGTTTCGAGAGCTCGCAGAGCTGGCGCGACCGCGCCTTGATCTGCCGCGACGGCACCGGCGGCAGGTCCATTTTCGTCACCCGCGTCCCCTTTCGGCGCGAGAAGGGAAAGACATGGAGGTATGAAAAGGGGAGCGATTCGATCAACGACACGGTCTCCTCAAACGCCCCCTCCCCTTCCCCCGGAAAGCCGACCATCACGTCGGTCCCCAATCCCAGGCCGGGGACCCGCCGGATCGCCGTTTCGACGAAATCGATATACTCTGCTTGGGTATACCGCCGGCCCATCGCCTGCAGCACCGCATCGCTCCCGCTCTGGAGGGGAAGATGGAGATAGGGACAGAGCTTGCCGCCGCGCGCCATCTGATCGAGAATCCGGTCGGAGACGGTCGTCGGCTCGATCGACGAGATCCGGATGCGACGAAGCCCCTCTACCCCTTCCAAAGCATCGATCAGGTCGGCGAGATCGTGTCCCTCCGATCGGTACTCCCCGAGGTTCACCCCGGTGAGGACGACCTCGCGGTGTCCCCGCGCCACCCAGATCGACGTCTCCAACAGAATGTCGTCGAACCTCCGGCTCCGCTCCCGTCCCCGCGTCGTTGGGATGATGCAGAAGCTGCAGAAGAAGTCGCAGCCGTCCTGAATCTTGATGTTCGGCCGGGTCGCCTGATCGAAGGCGGCGTAGCTCTCGATCGTAAAATCGTCCCGGCTGATCTTCGGCGTATGAAAGACCATCGGCGCCGCCCGCTTCGTCGGCATCCGCCCCTCGAGCGTCTGCGCCACCAGTTTCGGAAGATCCATCTTGAACTCCGTCCCGGCGATCAGATCGATCCCCGGAATCTTCCGGAGCGCGTCGACGCCGACCTGCGCATAACAGCCGGTCACGGCGATGAAGGTCTGCGGGTTCTCCTTCAAGATCTTCCGGATGACGTTGCGGCACTTCGCCTCGGCCTGCTCCGTGACGGAACAGGTGTTGATCACGGCAAGGTCGGCCGCCCGCTCTTCCACGACCCGATAGCCGGACGAATAAAAGGCCGCACCGAGCGACGCGCTCTCAGCTTGATTTAACCGGCATCCGAGCGTTTGGAAAGAGACGGTCGGGGGTTGGAGCGTTTGGCTCGTTTCGGACGAAATCATTTGAAGAAGTCTGTGGGTCATGATTACTGCAGAAGTCAGGAGACAGCCGTCAGAATAAAGTCATTCCTTCTGGATCCTGAATTCTGACTTCCTTCTTTCTCCTTTAAGTTACCCCTTCGCCCACGACCGGGGCATCAGGAGCCGTTCGACGATCTCCCCTTTTTCGAGGTGCTTTTCAATGATCTCCAACGCATCCTCGCGGCTCTTGACGGTGTACCAGACCCCTTCCGGGTAGACCACGACCGACGGGCCGAACTCGCAGGTGTCGAGGCAGCCGGCCTGGTTCGCCCGGACCATCTTCTTGAGTCCCCGCTTGGCGACCTCTTCCTTGAAGAAGGAGCGGAGCTGTTCCGCCCCTTTCGTCGCACAACATCCCTTCGGATCGCCGTCGGGCCGCCGGTTGGTACAGATAAACAGATGGTGCTTGTATTTTGACATCGGACTATCCCTCTTTATCTTCTCGGTCTTCGAGTTCTCGGACGAATCGCCGGAGCGCTTCCTTGAGTTCGGGAATCTGCGGAAGATTGTTTCGAATCGCGCCCATGATGTTCTCGAGCCGCGCCCTCCGCTGCAGCTCGCGATCGGTGGAAATATGCCGGTCGAGCGTCTCATAGCCCTTTGGATGATGCCGCTCCAAGAGCGGCCGCGCCGCCAACAACGCCGCGATCAACACCGCCGGTTCCGGCTCGGAAGCGGCGACAATCAAAAAGGTCCCGTCCGAGAAGAGCAGCGCCCGGGCCGCTCCGATGGAGAGGACCCGCTCGACCGTCTTTCCTTCGGCGGCCGCCCAGTCCGTCAGGCGGCCGGGGAAGCCTTTCGCGAAGGCGACCTTTTCAGCATTCGCCCGCCACTTCTTCTCGACCTGCGTTCGCGCTTGGTCTACTTCTCGGTTGGAAGGCCCAGCCGTTTCCATCCCTCGAAGCCCCCCTCCATCGAAGCGACATTTTCATATCCCATCTTCTTCAGCATCTGGGCCGCCATGGCGCTTCGCCCGCCGGCGGCACAGTAAAGGACGATCGGCTTGGCCGGATCTTTGACGTTCCGCTCCATCGTCATCTCCAAGATGCCGCGGGGAACGTGCACGCTCTTCGGAAGCCGCCCCCCCTGGACCTCATCGGGCTCCCGGACATCGACCAGGATAAATTCTTCACCCGCGTCGAGCTTTTGTTGGACCTCTTTAATTTGGAGAAGCGGCACATCGCGCTTCGCATCGGCAACCAGATCTCTCCACATCTTCATGAAGCCTCTTCCTCCGTTTTCAATTCACGAACAGCTCAGCGTAATCGATTTTGGGACCTTTTTCAACTGGGTTTCAACCGGCCTGCGCGCCGGTTTTCTTCGGCTCAATCTCCGCCGTCTCCCCCAACAGACGTCCCAAGGCCGGGCGGCCGAAGAGGGTGAAGCCCCGCGCCGCTTCGGGCGGATGGCCGGCGACGCAGACGATCGGCTTGACGCCGGAGACGCCGAGGACGATCGGCTTTCCGGAGCGCATCGGAACCCCTTTGACCACCGCACCGGGCGCGCCGGCGGCGTTGACCAGATCGACGGTGAAATCTTTCCCACCGATTGCCGTCCCGCCGGAAATCAGAACCAGGTCGACTTCGGCAAGGCTCTCCTTCATCCGGGCCGAAAAGAGGGTAAAATCGTCTTTGACGATCCCCTTGAAAATCGGCACTCCCCCCGCCTCTTCGACCAAGGCGGAGAGGCCGTATTGGTTGCAATCCCAGATGGCGCCGACGCGAAACGGCTCGGTCGGCGGAATCACCTCGTTGCCGGAGGAGAAGAGGGCCACCCGCGGCCGCTTGGAGACGGTGACCTCCAGAATTCCCTGACCGGCGAGGACGAAGAGATCGGCCGAGGTGAGCCGGTGTCCCTGCTTGAAGAGCGCCGTCCCTTTCTTTCGATCGGCCCCTTGCGTCTCGATGTTTTCATTCGGCCGGACCGGTTTGGTCAGCCGAATCTTCCCCTCTTCCTGGAGGACATCCCACTGCTTCACCACGGCGTAATCGCCCGGGGGGATATAACTTCCGGTCGTCACCCGCAGCGCCTTGCCCGGTCCGATCCCTTTCGCTTCTCCGATTCCGACCGGGATCTCCCCGACCACCTGCAAAACCACCGGCCGCTCGTTCGAGGCGGCCGCCGCTTCCGACGCCGGAACAACATATCCCTCCATGATCGACCGGGCGTAGGGAGGGTCGTCCATCACCGCCGCCACATCGACCGCCAGGACGCGGCCCCGCGCCGCCAGGAGCGCCGCCTTTTCTCCCCCCAGCGGCCCGCGCGGGATCAGCGGCAGAAAACTTTCGAGGGCAGATTGAACCGGATCATCGATTGGACTCATCACAACTCCTTCATACGATTCTGATCGAATATGGGTTAGTCAAGACGAAAAGTGCCAGATCAGCCCCCCCAGCCCCCAGATCAGCGCCAGCAGGCCGTAGAAAAAAGGCCAATATCTCTTTCCTCGGACCGACGGGATGAGGTGAACCTGGGTGGTGAATCGAATGATCCATTTGAAAAAGGGATGGTAATCCTCCAAGGGATAGCTGAGGAAAAAAAGAAAAGAGATCCCAATCATGATCAGCGCCGACAGTAACATTTCATCCCTCTTGAATTAAGGCCCTCCATACATAACATGAACCCCTCGCCGATTCAAGATCTTTGCAACGTTCCTTTCGCAGTTGACCGATGTAATACCGACCTGCCGGTGAAAGCGGGCCTTCAGAGTGAACCGGTGGAGAGCGGAACAAAAACCAGTTGGTTTTTTGGTTCGATTCCTTTATATTTAGAAACGTTGACAAGGAGGAATCATGGGGTTTACGGCAGGCATTTTGTCGATCAAAGAGCGGGGGATCCTCCCCGGTGAAGACCGGGTGACCAATGAAATCGCCCGGATGATCACCGAAGGGGGGGGCGAGGTGGTGGTAAAAGAGGTTATTACGGCGGAGGAAGAGAAGGTCCGCGACAAGCTGATCGAGTGGAGCGACCAGATCAAGCCCGATGTGATCCTCACCGCCGGCGGCTCCGGCCTCGGCAAACAAGATCGAACCCCCGACGCGACCCGCGCCGCGATGGACCGGGAGGTGCCGGGGATCGCCGACATCATGCGGACCGAGGTCTTTCAGAAAAAAACCAAGAAGGCGATTATCTCTCGGGCCACCGCCGCCATCCGAAAGGACACCCTGATCATCAACCTTCCCGGCAGCGCCGGCCCCGCGCGGGAGAATCTTGAAGTCATTCTCGGAACCCTCCAGCATCTAATCGACATGGTCCATCCGAGAAGATAAACGAACGTCCTTACTGAGAGGTCGAATATGGGTGGTCCCCTCTTTTGGGCAACGATGTTCTCACTCGTTGCCGTCTGGGCGGTGCTCCTCGCGATTCCGACCCTGCGGCGTCCTCCGCCGGGGTTCGAGCCCCGTATCTGCCCTTCTTGTGACAGTACGAGCAAATATGATGCGACCCAATGCGAGAAGTGCGGCGCCAAGCTCGAGCCGCGAAAGCTCGGTTGATCGGTCCGGAGGGCGCCGGGACAACCACGAATTGCCGCGCATGATTTTATTTTAGGAGGAGTTCGCTTTGGAACGGGATGATCGTCCGGATGATCGTCTGATTGAGAAGAAAGAAGCGTGGGCCCGGACCGGCCGCGGCCTGACCGGGGCGCCTCAACCATCGGACCGACCGCGCCTGCCGCCTGGGCAACGACTCAACAAAGGATTCCCGGTCCTCGACCTCGGCATCCTCCCGGAGGTCGAGGAGGACGACTGGACCCTCTCGATTCAAGGGGAGATCGAACAACCGATCACCTGGACCTTTGATCAATTTGCGGCCTTGGCGACCGACTCGGCGGTCACCGACTTCCATTGCGTCACCACCTGGAGCATCTTCGACGCCCGCTGGGAAGGGCTTTTCTTCCGAAAGCTGATCGACCTCGTCCGTCCCCATCCTGATGCGAAGTTCGTCTACTTCACATCCTATGACGGCTACTCGACCAACCTCCCCCTCTCCGTCTGCGACGATGCCGATGTCCTGGTCGCCCTCAAGTGGAACGGTCAGCCGCTTTCCAAGGAACATGGCGGCCCGGCCCGGATGGTGGTCCCCAAACGGTATGCCTGGAAGAGCGCGAAGTGGATCAAGGAGATCCATTTTATGAAAGAAGACCGGCTCGGTTTCTGGGAGCTCCGCGGCTATTCCAACACCGCCGATCCCTGGACCGAGGACCGCTACGCGCAATAAGCGCCCGGACCTTTTTCCGGTTGATTTCACTTTAAGTCGGTTTAATTTAAATAACAGCTACGCACGCTTGCAAGGAAAGATGGTCGAGCAGCAGGGGAAAAACGCCGCGATTATCGTCATTGGAAATGAGATCCTTTCCGGCAAAGTGCAGGATATCAATTCATCTTACCTCACGCGCGAGCTGCGCCTCCTGGGGGTCGACGTTCAACGGATCACCGTCATCCCCGATCAGATCGACCTCATCGGGGAAGAGATCGCCTCCGCGCGTAAAAAATACGATCTGATTTTTACGAGCGGCGGGGTCGGCCCGACCCATGACGACGTCACGATGGAAGGGATTGCAAAGGGGGTTGGACGGCCGCTGATTCATCACCCGATTCTCGACCAGCTGCTCAAAAGCTTCTACCCCGGCGCGCTCAACCCGGCCCAATCGAAGCTCGCAGACGTCCCCGAGGGAATTGAACTGCTCCACGCCGAGGCGCTTCGCGTCCCGGTGCTTCGCTTCGAGAACATCTATATCTTCCCCGGTATTCCCGATCTTTTGGTCAAAAAATTCGAGGCGATCAAAGAGCGTTTTCGCGAGACGCCGTTTTACCTCCGCCGGATTTTTCTCATCGAAGAGGAATCGCTCTTCGCAGACCGGTTGAACGAAACGCTCCGCCGCTACCCGGCACTGCTCCTCGGATCGTATCCGATCCTTCATCATCCCGACTATAAAGTCATCTTGACGCTGGAATCCAAAGACAAGGCCTACCTCGATGAAGCGGCAGGGATCCTCCTGACGCTCCTTCCGACGGAGCTGGTTTTGAAGGTGGAATAACTTAATTTCGGAGTGCGGAGTGAAGTCCGAAAATACTTTCTATTTTCATTCCGAAATCCGCATTCCAAAATTGAATCAGCGCGGCCGCTCGATCAGTTCGATCTCATATCGATCGGGGGCTTCGATGAAGGCAAACCGGCTTCCGCTCGACGAGACGACCGGTCCCTCCGTGACGGGAACCCCTTTTGATTGGAGATAGACGAGCATCATATCGAGGTTGTCGACCTCGAAAGCGAGATGAACCAGATCCTCTTGCACCTGCACCGGTCCGCTCTGCTTGAACTCGCAGAGCTCGATCTCCTCCAGGCCCCCCGGGATGACGAGAAAAGCGAGCTTGGAGCCGCGCGGCGATTCATGGCGCTCGGCGATTTTGAGCCCCAGAATCTCTGTAAAAAAGCGAATCGTCTCATCTAAATCGGAAACGCGCAGTCGGGTATGCAGCAACCGTTTAATCATGAGTCACCTCCTGCCCGTCCGCGTGGGCGCGCCAGCTACTTGGATCGTGTTTTCACCGACGATTGCATCAAGCTGTCGGCCTGGTCGGGGTAGAACCCTTCATAGCCGTTTCGCTCCGTCAGCTCCAGAACGGAGAATGCCTCGCCGTTCCGGACCTCCGAGGCGGTGAAGATCTGCCGAAGACGGGTCCCCTTGTTGCCGACGACCGACCCGGAGAACTCGACCCCCCGCTTCTGAAGCGTCGCAACCACTTGGTCAATGTCGGCGACCCGGACGGCGACATGGTGGAGCAGCTGATCGCCGAACCGGGCGACCCATTGCGGGATGATGCTCTTCTTCCCCCGCGCATCGTCATAGGCCTGATCGACGAAGAGGGCCGGATAGCCTTCCCGCCGATAGACCTTGGCCCACCACCCCTGATCGGGATACTCGACCGTCTCCCCCTCAAAGCGATATCCGGTTTTTAGAAACGGCTCCGCCCGCCGATCGATGTTCTCGCAGCGGATCGTAATGTGGTCGATGAACAGCGGCCACCCTTCCTGCCGACAGGCCTCGGCATACATCCGGGCCGCTTCATTCTCTTGAAAAAAAGTTTCGATCAATTCCCGGACGACCGGGTCCTCATACTTTGGGAGAGTTTTTTGATCCATCCTGATTCTCCAGGTTGTGTTTCGATTATACGGCCTCCTTCCGACGATGTAAAGTTGGTCTCCTTCCATTGCCTTTTGATTGCCGACGAAACCCGGACTTGACACCCTCTGTGGTCCCCCTTACAATCGCCGGATGAAAACCGCCTGGCAAGTTCTGCTCCCGATTCTCCTTTCAATTGCCTTTATCGTTGATTGCGGCCCCGTCTTTTCCGCCCGGTCCGACGAGCCGTTGGGGATGGTTCTCATCCCGGCCGGCCCCTTCTCGATGGGAATCGACCAGCTCCCCCCCGACACCCCCTGGGGCCAAGACGACGCCAAACCAAAACACCAGGTGACCCTCCCCGCTTTCTACATCGACCGAACCGAGGTCACCTATGGCGATTATCAGAAGGTTGATCCGAAATTGAAGATACCGGGACGGACCGATACGTTCCCTGTCACCGATGTCACCTGGTTCCAGGCCGACAACTATTGCCAGGCGGTCGGCAAGCGGCTGCCGACCGAGGCGGAGTGGGAGAAGGCGGCGCGCGGCCCCGACGGCCGGGCCTATCCCTGGGGAAGCGGATTCGATCCGAAGAAGACAAACGTCGGCGCCTCGCCGATGCCGGTCGGCACCGTCCCGACCGACAAAAGCCCCTATGGCGTGATGGACATGTCGGGAAACGTCTCCGAGTGGACCGACAGCTGGTATCAACCCTACCCCGGCAACAAACACCCTTCGCCCGATTACGGCCTCTTACAAAAAGTCGTCCGCGGCGGCTCTTTTAATGTGAACCGCCACTATGCCGACGAGATGTTCGCCCAGGTCACCTTCCGAAATTACAACCGTCCCGATGCCTCCGGCCCCGACAACGGTTTCCGCTGCGCCCGCTCCGCCGAGAAGGACGCGAAGGGGAAATGACCGGCGCGCTGCTGCTTGCCGCATTCGGCGCCGTCGGCGGGGTGATGGCCGGCCTGCTCGGGATCGGCGGCGGCGTGGTCCTCGTTCCGGCGCTGATCTTCTATTTTCAGACCCACGGCGTCTCGCCGGAGGTCTCCACTCAACTGGCGATCGGAACGAGCCTCGCCGCCATCCTCTTCACCGGCTCAGCCAGCGCCTGGACCCATCACAAGAATGGCAATGTCGATTGGGGAGCGGTCCGTGGGATGTCGCTCTTTATCGTGATCGGCGCGCAGATCGGAGCGCTGCTGGCGGGGCTGCTCCCGGGGATTATTCTGCGGCGGCTGTTCGGAATTTTCGAATTTGTGATTGCCGCACGGATGCTGATCGTCACAACACCGCGACCCGGCGGCAAGCCGACCTCCCCCGTTCCGGCTTATACGCTTGGCGGGCTCATGATTGGGACCGTCTCCTCCCTCTTTGGTATCGGCGGCGGAACCCTCACCGTTCCCCTGCTCGTCTATCTGCTCGGCCGTCCGATCAAAGTGGCGATCGGGACGGCGAGCGCCCAAGGGGTCGTCATCGCGTTCTTCGGAACGCTCGGCTTTATCTATCAAGGATGGGGAAACCCGGCCCTTCCGGCCGACGCGTGGGGATTCGTCTCACCAAAGGCGGCCATCCTGATTGCGATCACCAGCACGCTGACGGCGCCGCTCGGCGCTTCTCTAACGCATCGGCTTCCACCGGCGCTCCTCAGCCGGGCCTTCGGGATTTTTTTGATTTTGGTTGGGATGAAGCTGGTGGGGTTCTTTTAAAAAGACCCACGACGCGCCGGCGAGATCTTCCCTCCTCCCGGAAAACAAAATCGGAGAAAGGAGAGAATCGGGCCGGCTTTCGATCCATAAAATAGAAACCTTCTCCGGATCTCCCATCAGACCTCCTCCCTCTAAATCAATTTTATCAACCGACGCTTTTCTCCCTTCCGGCCGGAGCGCGCCTATCGGAGTCCGTTAAGGTTTGACCTCTTCGCTCACCCGGATCAGCCCCAGGCCGCCATGAAGCGCGTCGGGAATGGAGTGGGTGACGAAGGGATAGGTCCCGGCTTCCGGGAAAGTAATGTCAAATGTCGCGCCGCCGCCGGGTGGGATCGTCCAGGTCTGGATGCCGCGGAGCACATTGGCGGGGTTCCCGCTCTCATAAACTTTATCGAAGATGCCGCCGATGACATGAAAGGCGGAGAAGAGACCCGGACCGGCATTCACGACATGGATCCGGACCAGCTCTCCGGGACGCGCCTGAAGCGGCTCGGCGACATGTTTATTAACGGCGCCGTTGAACATTAGATTTTTAGGCGTCTTGGCCATCATCGCGGCGACGTCGGTCGAAGAAGCATAAAGCTCCCCCTGAACCAAGACATATTCGCGGGCTTTGGGAAGGGGGTTTTTCGGCTCGACGATCAGCGCGCCATACATGCCGTTGGCGATATGCTGAACCATCGGCGGGGCGCCGCAGTGATAATAAAAGACGCCGGGATATTGCGCCTTCCAAGTATAGGTCAGCGACTTGCCGGGGGCGACAACGACATAATTTCGATCGGGCGCCGTCTGCGCCGCGTGAAAGTCCATCGAGTGAGGCATCGTCCCCTTGTTTTCCAGCGTGAACTCGACCGTGTCTCCCTCTTTCACCCGAAGGACCGGTCCGGGGATCGTCCCGTTGAAGGTCCAGGCCGCGTAAGTCTGATCGTCCGCGACCTTCACCTCCTTTTCAATTGCAACCAGGTGGATCTTTACCGTCTCGGCCAGGACCGGCAGCGGAACGGCCAATAAAACGAGGAAAAAGAAAAAGAGCGGGATCAAACCAAAACCGATTTGAAAATATTTTTTTGACATTCGTTCTCCTGGTTGAAAGTGGGATGCTTTACTATTTCGACGATGCTTCTGCTGGAATATGCTCCGGACAGTCGAGGCGCAACTCCGGCTCCCCAAAGGGGGCGTCGACGAAACCGCAGTGATGCGGCTTTTCCGAGCCGGGATAAGCGTTCGGCTTGAAGAACTCACAGCTGACGCACATCCGGGAGACGGAGATCAAGCCGTGGTCCTGCAGCCCCCGGGTCAGCTTGATCAGCACGGAGAGGAGGGTCGACTTCTCGTCGCCCGAAAGCCCGGCGATCACCTCCAGGAGCCGCGCCCGTTTCCCGTTTAAGCCGCGCGCCAACCGTTTCCCCTCCGATGTCAAAGAGAGCTGGACAACCCGGCTGTCCCCTTCGCTTCGCTTTTTATTCAGATAGGCTTTTTTCTCAAGGGTGCGGGTGGCGTCGCTCACCGTCGGCGCCGTCACCCCCATCTCGCGAGAGAGCGTTCCGACCGTATCGGGATGGTGCGGCTCGAGGAGCGAGAGAACAATTCTCATTTGCAGCGCGCTGAGGTTCTCCTTCCGGCTTTCGGTCTCAAAGAGAAGGGCAATCGCCTGACCGACCTGCTCCAGGCCGATGAGGATCTTTTGATCGAGGGGAAGATCATCATCGAACGGGTCTTTAGGAGGACGGGTGCTTTTCATTAGGACTCCTTACTATTAGGAGACCTAACTCTATATTGTTCTTTGGAATCGTGTCAAGAAAATATTTTTCCCCGGACAGGATCGATTTAAAAATCGATCGGGCTCGACACGCCCTTCCTACCGACGGCAACCACGATCGGAACCGCTGGATTCATCCGCAGGGAACAGAACGAGGCCGTGGCGGTGCAATACATCGGCAACGACAGCTTCGTCGTCATCGGCCATGAAGGGGCCTTGACCGTCAATCGACGGTCAAGGAGTCAAGATAGACCCGGATCCAAAAACAGAAGCCTGAGACAAACATCTACCTCAGGCTTCTGTTTTGTCGCGATTCGTTCCCTCAAATGACCTATCCTATTTCTTTTCCTGCGACACTATCTCGGTCCGGTTACAATTCGGCTTTTCCTCGGCGCGCTGCTTGACAAAAATAACCGATGCGACACCGCCGAGGATGGCGATCGAGGCGAGCAGCAGGCGGAGCGTGATCGGCTCTCCGAGGAAGAGAATGCCCCCCGCCGCCGCGATCACCGGGACGCTGAGCTGTACCGTGGCCGCGTTGGTTGCCTTCAACCCGGACAAGGCGGTGTACCAGATCGCATAGCCGACCCCCGAGGTCAATGCGCCCGACAACATCGCATAGACAAAACCGGAACGATCGGGCGAAGCCGATGGAAGCGTCGCGATGCTCAACCCCGCCGCCAGAGCGACGGCGCGCAAAAAGTTCCCCGCCGTCACCGAGGTCGGATCCCCCGCCCCTTTGCCGCGCAAGGAGTAGATCCCCCAAGCGGCGCCGGCGCCGAGCATCAGGAGCGCGCCCCGGAGCGGCGGCGCCGTGAGTCCCGGCAGCAACAGACCGATCAATCCGCCGAACGCGACGATTAGTCCCACAACCTGTCCTCCCGTCAGTCGCTCTCCACTCCAGAGCCCGTAGCCGATCATCGTCGCCTGCACCGCGCCGAAGAGGAGCAACGCGCCGGTCGCCGCCGGCAGCGTGACATAAGCAAACGAGAACCCGCCGGCATAGACAAAAAGGGCAACCGCAGAGGGCCAGTTGCCCGCTCCCCGCGCGCCGCCCCGCATCTTGACAATCATCCAAAGGGCGAGGGCGCCGGAAGCGATTCGAATGAAAGTGAAACTCGCCGGGTCGATCCCGGTCTGCTTCAGCGCCGATCGGCAGAGCAAGGAATTTCCCGCGAAGGCGATCATGGCGAGCAACGTCAGGACAAAGAGCCGCCTAGGCGACATCGGAATGACTCCCGGCGCGCCATGCGCTCCGCTCCCGTTCGCTGAATGCTGAAATCAACTTCATAGACCCAACCGATTAAAATGGACGATTTTGGATCGTAGCGAATCACATTCCAGATAGCAATCCCCTTTCCGCTTCATAGCGGATTGAAGGAAAGTGGGTCCGTTTAAACTTTGTCATGCCCGCGGATTCCTGATTAGACATTCGGGAATGACGGCTAAGAAATGAATCCCTCACCCAAAATGACCCACTATGGGGATTGAAGCGTTTTGGTTGACATCCGAATCTTGAGATCCTAAAATACCGAATGATCCTCCATGTCGATATGGACGCATTTTATGCTTCGATCGAAGAGCGGGAGCGGCCCGAGCTGAAGGGAAAGCCGGTCATCGTCGGCGGTAGCCCCGAGCGGCGCGGGGTGGTCGCCGCGGCGAACTACAAAGCCCGCGAATTCGGCGTCCACAGCGCAATGCCTTCTTCCAAAGCCTTCCGGCTCTGCCCCGCCGCCATCTTCCTGCCGTCGCGGATCGATTACTACGCGGCGGTCTCCGAGCAGATTCATCAGATCCTCCAGGCTTACACCCCGTTGATCGAGCCGATCTCTCTGGACGAGGCGTTTCTCGACATCACCGCGAGTGAAAAGCGCTATGGCGGCGCGGAGTCGATCGGAAAAGCGGTCAAGCAGAAAATCAAAGCAGAGCTCCGCCTGATCGCCTCGGTCGGAATCGCTCCGAACAAATTCGTGGCGAAGGTGGCGAGCGACCTCGGAAAACCGGACGGCTTCGTCGTCGTCCGACCGGAGGAGGTTCAGGCCTTTCTCGATCCCCTTCCGGTCGGCCGCCTCTGGGGGGTCGGGAAGGTGACCGGCCGATTACTGCAACAGAAAGGGATCGACACCATCCAGCAACTCCGGCAACAGCCGCCCCGCAAGCTCCACGACCTCCTCGGAAAATGGGGCGATCACCTTTGGGAGCTCGCCCACGGTCGGGACGACCGCGCCGTCCTCCCCGACCAGGAAGCAAAATCGATCTCCCACGAGACGACCTTCGAAACCGATCATCGTTCGTTCCCGCTCCTTCGCGCTTATCTTGTGGAGCTGACGGAGCAGGTGGCGCGCCGTCTCCGCCGTCACGGCCTGCGCGCCCGCACGGTGGAGGTTAAAATCCGCTTTGCCGATTTTAAAACGATCACCCGGTCGCATACTTTGCCAAAAGCGACGCAGACGACGCAAGATCTGGTGCAGGCCGCCGTCGATCTTCTGAAAGCCGGGCTTCCGGAAAAACAGGGCGGGGTTCGATTGATCGGGATGGGGGTCAGCCAGCTGGCGGTCGGCGAGCCGGCACAAGGAGAGCTTTTCTTAGACGAAGCGACGCAGAAACAGCGCCGCCTCGACGCGGCGGCCGATCTCATCGCGTCGAAATACGGAGAATCGGCCCTCAAGCGGGGCGGGGGAATGCCTGGTGAATCTGCTTCTCAATCACCGACCCCGAAAAATCAACAGGTCAAACTGATTTAACTCCGGATCGGATGGAACCGGATTCCTTTCGACGTTCGAGATCGGTTCTGGAATCGCTTTTGACAATCCGGAATCATCCGGAGTATCCTCACCTCTTATCAGAGGCCTTCGGATGGCGCGACGCGGTGAGAAGGATCAAGAGCGGGGCGAGATGGACGGACAAGACAATGTCTCTCCATCCATCACTGTCCCATCGAATCAAACCCCCTCCGAAGCCTCTTCTCCTCCCCCGTCCGGCCGGACGAAAACCGGATCGACCCAACCGGATCCCGGAACAGGGTATTTCCGCCATCCTCTCATCGTCCGCTTGACCCATTGGATCAATGCACTCTGCCTGTTGGTCTTGTCGATCAGCGGCCTTCAGATCTCTGCCGGCCGTTACTGGTTCGGACTCGGCCGATGGCACCACTACTTTTTTGCCTGGATCTTTGCCCTCAACGGACTCGTCTATACCGCCTATGCCGTCCGAACCGGGCACTTCAAAAATCTCCTTCCGGCCCGGTCGTATCTGCATATGATCGGCAAAGGCCTTGGGGACCTTCTCTTTCGCCGTCCGAACGGAGAGGAAGGCTTCCGGCAGATCGGTCTGCGCATTGCCAACATCCTTCAAAAGATGGGATATGCCGGGGTCGTTTTCGGGCTGGGGCCGCTGATCCTTCTGACCGGCTTGGTGAGCTCGCCACGGGGCGAAGCGTTCCTTCCCGCCCTGGCCGACCTCTTTGGGACAAGGCAAAGGGCGAAGGCGCTCCACTTCGACATCACCCTTCTCTTGATCGGCTATACGGTGGTCCATCTCGTTCTGCTGCTGTTGACGGGGTTCTGGAATAACGTCCGGTCGATGCTGACCGGGTGGTACCGGATTCGTCCTTCAGGAAAGGATAACGAGAAATAAGAGGATGGACTGAATGGAGGTATTTCAGAGAAAAAATTATCCTCTCTTCTTCTGCAACGCTTCGTGCACCTGCTCCACGCTGGCATCGGGAAGAATCTCCCCGTCAATATCCAACGTCGGGCTTTTACTCTGACCCGATTTCTTTTCAACTTCCTTTTTGAACTCGGGATTTTTCAGAATATCTCTTTCCTCATACGGTATCTCTTGCGCCTTGAGAAAAGCCGCCACCGCCGCCGCCCACGGGCAACCGGTCTTTTTATAAATGATAATATTCATCTCCCCAGTGCCTCCACAGGCTGTTCCTTGTCATGATAGCATGACTTGAAATTACTTCACCAGAGGCACCTTCGACCAGGCCTGGAAAATGGGCAGGGCCAAACAAAAAAACCTGAGGCGGAATCACTCCGCCTCAGGTTTTTTCTTGAAAACCTTCCGAGATCTATTTATTTAATCGCGTCGGCGATCGCGTTTAACGTCGGCTCGGACGCATTACCTTGCCGGATTCAGTCCTCGACTGCTTCAACGCCAAGTCGCCTAAGGTGCTCAAGGTGATCCTTCATGGCTTTGAGCTCTTCGGGAGAGTGCCCCTTCCAATCCGTAACCTCACCCGTGACCCGAAGCGGATCTCGGGAGCGGTATGACTTCGTCGGATTGCCCGGGTATTTCTTATCCGTCAGATTGGGGTCATCTGCAATCGGGCCGGTCGGTTCCACCGTGTATATTCTGCCGGGTCCTTCGCCGAGGGCCAGTTCGGCCCCCCAAGTGGCCGCGTCCAAGGTGGCGGTCAGATAGACGTAGGCCGCCTTCTTCCTCTTACCGTAGTTAGAGTTATTGCCGGGCTTGATCAGGTCCCCCGGCTTCAGGTCGGCCTTCGTACCATGGTAGAACCGCTGCGAACTCAGGCCGTCGATGGCAGCCATCGGTTTGTCCGTCATACTATTCGATTGCGCTGCTGCACGATGCTGTCCTCCGTTTGCATGTCTCGGGCCGATCTCGACGGGGAGTAAGTTGGCCTGAGACCTGGTTCCATCTAACGACGGAACTGAGCCGCCGCGAAAAGATGCGGCTTTAAAATGCGACGACTTTATGCGGTCGGCTCCGGTGAATTGTTAGAAACGCCCCGTGCGACCAGGACATCCCAAAAATGCAACAGCTCTTTCTGGAACTTCTTGTGCGCGTCTTCCGGCGCAAACCGGTTACGGCTTCCCCGCAACCCAGCCGGCTGAAGCTTCAACGAACTGAAATCGAAGCATCCAGTGTACCTTTCGACCCCAAAGAAAAAAGCGGTTTAACGTTAGCGCTGCGCGGCGGGTTAGACGCCAATGCTTGCGTTCTCAACGCTTACTTTTCATGGGGTTCGCTCTGGAAGTCTGCTGCCCGAGCTCCTGGGCGAGCCCGATGAGAATTCCTTCGGGACCCCGGATGTAGCAGAGCCGATACATGTCTTCATACTGGACCACTTCGCCGACGAGCTTCGCGCCGCGTTTGCCGAGCCGGGCGAGCGTATCGTCGATGTCCTCCACGGTGAACATGACGCGTAGGTAGCCGAGAGCATTCACTGGGGCGCTGCGGTGATCGGCGACCACGGGCGGCGCGAGGAAACGGGACATCTCGAGCCGACTGTGACCGTCCGGCGTACGCATCATGGCAATCTCGACGCGCATGCCGCGCAATCCAGTGACGCCATCTGCCCAGTCTCCTTCGACTGGGGCGCGCCCCTCGAACTCGAGACCCAGTTCGGTGAAGAACGCAATGGCGGCATCCATGTCTTCCACCACGATGCCGACGTTGTCCATACGCTTGACCGTCATGATGTCTCCTTGGCGTCTAATGGTGGCGCTAAGCGGCACGAGCGCGGGCAGTTTATGCTGCATCAGAGCGGAAACATCGCGCCGCGCCGTGCCCGCTTGAGCGAAGGGTTAGGCGGCCTCCCGGCCTCTACCGCGCGCCATCGGGCGCCATGCGACTGAGGGCCCGCTCGACCTCCGGCGCTGACAGGCCGAGCCAGGCACAAGCGGTGTCCATCATGTTGAACACGATCACGGTGGTCCCGTGCGGGGAGATGTACCGCTCGAACTGGACCGCCTCATAGAAGGCCACGCCCGCCACGATGGCGCACCTCAGCCGCGACATCTCGGGGGCGTCCCCGTAGGCGTTCGCCGCCTCCTTGAGGACCCCCGCGTCGATCGAGCGGTCGAGCGAGCCCGACCGGAGATCGACGAGGTGGGTGAGCTTCCGCGGGGGCCAGTCGGGGTCCGAGATCATGCGGCCGATGTGCGCTCGGAACTCCTCCGCCGTGGTAACGTCGAACCAGCGGGCGAGGGAGTACCCCCTCTCCCGGTCGATGTGATAGACGATCGGCATCGTTCCTCCTTGCGTCTGCTCGCCGGGAGGGTCAACGTGGTCCGGACCGCCCGGCCGGCTCCTCCCGGCGCGAAGGTACGACCACGAGAGCTAGGGTTGGCCAGGAGGACGAAGAGGCCCGTGTCCTTCCCTTGGAGTCTTGGCCGCCTGACATATAAATGGACAGAAATATTTCTGCCTTATTTTATGGAAATTTTTCTGTCTATCTCTTGTCGATCATTCCTAACATATTGAAATTATAAAGTAGTCAAGACCCAAACCGGAGATAAGCAGAAAATTTTGTACTCTAAAATTATGGTCGCCTGGGGTATATCACATGGAATTTCTAAAATCAATACAGTATGTGTAAACCCGTCGTGAGGGATTGATCGGTCAAAACATGAAATCCCCTCTTCTGACCCATGTGCAGCCCTCCGCTCCTCAACCGAAAAAGCTACTTGACCAGGTCCGGGAGATCATCCGCCTGAAACATTACTCCATCCGGACCGATTGGATGCCGGGTTAGGCAAGTCAACGCTGTACGACCTTCGCTGACTTATAAAGAAAAGAGGACGGATTATTTTCTATTTAATATGGTATTGTCTTGTTTCCTCAGTTGTCCTGTGTGTGAACATATTCTCAGCGATCTCTTACCTTCGACCTAACTGGCCCGCCTGCCGTGGCGGGTCCGGTTGAGCGAAGGGTTAGACCACACTGTTCAGTATCTCGCGTGCTTGGGACTCAACAAACTGAAGACGCTTGTCCACAACATCTCGCCACTGGGGATGCGTGAGAGCGCCCAAAAGGGGTCAAGCGCCCAAAAGGGATCAAGTCTTGTATTTTGAATTCCTTAATTATTCCTTATATCAAGATTAAAGACCTGACCCTGTTAAGATTTTCTCTGTTAAGATTTTCTTTATTTATTTATCGATTGTCTGCAGAATTTGGATCTGGAACTTACCTTCCAAAATAGATGTCGGCTGTTCCCAAAGAAGTATCACTCCAGGTCGAGTAGACATTATTATTGCGCGAAGTAATCTCAAAGAAGTCTCCGAATCCTTGAGGGTCCGGCACCCCGCCCTCGTCTGAATTAATGTCATTACCCGGAGGAGGAAAAGGGGACGGATTTATTTTCTCGCTAAAAGCCAAATTTCTAGGCTAGGCCCCTTTTCCTACTTTCGGAGGAAATGGGGCTCCAAGTAACTCGCCATGCGGTGAGATATTGTTCGTTCATTAACATCCGCGATCAGAATTTCAGCATCCGCTCTCAATCGCTGTTCAATTGCGTCATTTAATGCTGATTCGACAATCTCTCTCACGCGCTAAATTCCTTGTGGGTATAACATCCGGCATCAGCGGCGGCGCGAAGCACCGTCCGCTGCATGCCATTGTTACGCCGCTCCTGACTCAAGTGATGATACGTTGGACACGAGCACGATCTTGCCTACTATGCCTCCCTTCGCGAGCAATTCGTGCGCCTGTCTTGCCTCGGCAAGGGGAAATCGCTGCGCGATGAGCGGTTTGATTTTTTTCTGTTGAAGGAGGTCGAGCAGGAGGGTCAAATCCTGTCGAAACCATTCAGGTTTTAACCGTTTGAGAGTCTGGATGCTGTAGGGGAGCACCCGTTTCCGGCCCGGTAGAAGCCAGCCACCGGCGATATACATTGCGAAGATAGCGGTTCCACGAAAGCGTTGGCGACGACCTGGACGACTTGATGTCAATCCCTGACCACGTATCGAAGTAATGAGACCGTAGCCCACCACCCTCCCCCCAGGACGGAGGGCCTTGCGGGAATGCCAGAGATGAGCGCCACCGATGGGATCAAAGACGACGTCTACACCATCGGTCGTGAGACGGCGAATTTCCTTTACGAAATCCACATGCTGGTAATCAATCGGGATAGCGCCCAGGTCGGAAACGGCCGACGCCCCTCGCGATGAACAGGTTCCGTACATCTCCAGCCCGGCCAGGCGCCCAAGCTGCAAGAGTGCCGTGCCGACTCCGCCTGCCGCGCCATGAATCAACACGCGCTGGCCCGATTTGACGTGAGCCGAACGATGGAGCATCTGGTATCCCGTGATGTAGTTCAACGCCATACTGACCGTTTCGGCGGGATCTAATCCGGATGGCACTGGAACCAGTTCATCTTTAGGCAAGCAGACAAATTCTGCGTACGCACCATGGATCGGCATTGCGATAACCCGTTGTCCTGGTTCGATGCCATCGACACCGTCGCCGAGCCGATCCACGATGCCGACCAGATCCCATCCCGGGGTGAAGGGCACGGGGGGCGTTTCGGGATGAATGCCTTCACGCGCCATGATGTCAGGCAAGCCGACACCGGCGGCCAACACTTTAACACGCACTTCTCCATCTTTTGGTTCTGGGCACTCTTCTTCAACCACCTGAAGTGCATCGGGTCCGCCATAGTGAGTAACAATGATGCGAGTGTGTCTCATGGGCCTCTTCCTCTCTTGCCGGTCACCCGAACGAGTGCTGCCTACGACCAGCGCCCAAAAGGGGTCACCGCCCAAAAGGGGTCAAGTCTTGTATTTTGAATTCCTTAATTATTCCTTAGGTCATTAAAGACCTGACCCCTGTTAAGATTTTCCACAGCGCGCTCCTATGACGCCTAACGATAACAAGATCAGCTACAGGCGGAGCACGGCGCGGTAGCTGCGCGGCGGATCTGTGGGCAGCAGCTACCGTGACGCGCGGAGCCTGTTAGCTGCATCGTATGGTTAGGCGCTTAGTGTATCTACCATAAATTGTTGGGCACGCTGAAAGAATGTGACAATGGCTTGTGCTCCCCACAGGCGAACAATGTTGGGAATCTCCATATTGTTATCAGTCGCTCTCTCTGTAAGTTGGGTAGCAATAGGATTGAGCGGATTGCGTGTCTCCCAACCAAGTAAAATTATACGCGCGGCGTAGGCCAATAGAATCGGCTCGGATAGCTGCTTGTCGGCAAAAACGTCGCGAATCTCACGCTCGATCAAGTCCGAATTACTGTCGGCGAAAGCATGAAACGTCGCCTGCTGAATCGGCTCGCAAAGAATGGAACTCGTCACGCAAAATGCAAGCGATATGGCTCGCTCGGGGTCGTGTGTTCGCACGAACTTGCGGGACAGCCGTGTAAAAATTCCGAGCTTAATGCTAGATACGCCGCATTCAATAACTGGCATCTGCTGTGCATTCTCGATTTCAGCATGTGTGGGTTCGGTGGGCATTGTCATCGAGCGAACGAATGGATGCTTGGACTGCTCAAAAACTGACAACAAAGATTCTTCCGCATTTAAGAGGGCGATGGCGGTTTCGAGACATGGATTCGCCATGAATGGGCGCAGCACCTCAAGAAACTCTGTCTTATAGGCGTAATATCCACCTTGCTGCTTCGCCTCCTCTTCGGTCATCTGGAACATAAGAGCGATAGTTTCATGCACCCATTGGAAATCAGCGCCTTGGAGCTTGGCTGCCCAGTGTGATGATTTATCGTCGTCGCGTCGTCGCATGGTGTTTTCTTGTTGAGGAGTTGATCGGGGCCCATGAGAGTTGATCGGGGCCAGGTCTAGAAAATGGATATTTAAAGATGATTTCCTGCTAAAGTCAAATTTCTAAACCTGGCCCCTTTTCTTTATATATCGATTGTCTGCAGAATTTGGATCTGGAACTTACCTTCCAAAATAGATGTCGGCTGTTCCCAAAGAAGTATCACTCCAGGTCGAGTAGACATTGTTATTGCGCGAAGTAATCTCAAAGAAGTCTCCGAATCCTTGAGGGTCCGGCACCCCGCCCTCGTCTGAATTAATGTCATTACCCGGGGCAGCGACACTACTGACCATCGTTTGATTCGTCCAAGTAGACAAACCATCCGCACGATAGGCAGCCCACTTTGGATTGGATGTATCCAGCCCTGTTTCCCGACTGTCCATCCAGATCACATGGAAACCTGTCATATCGGCAACGATTGCAGGAAAGAAGCGGTAGGCTTTTACCGCGTCGCTATTTACTTTATTTAAGAAGGGGAAGCTCACGCCCTTATCCGCCGAAGCTTGGAAACAGATATCAAAATCTTCTCCGGAATCACAGGGCCATACGATGCCAACCACACCGGGAGAACCGGGGCTGGGCGGGTTGGGAGGGAGGACAGCAATACTCGCCATGTTCATTCGTTTATTCGCTGTTGAGAATGCAGCATATCCCGCTTGGTTTTCTATTGGGTTTACATTGGGCAGTTCCCGAAAATTCGCTAATGGAAATGTGTTTCCCCCATCATCACTTCGGGTTAAATAAACATGATGTTCCTGTATCGTAAGCGCCGCGCAATTATTCGATAGGTCGAAAACAAAACAATTCAGTAGCACATAAATCTCACCATTCGGGCCGACCGCGATCGGTCCCGAGGAACATCGATAATTATTCGATGCGATCGGAGCGGTTAATATCGTTTGTGGTTCCTGTGGTGTCGGATGCCAAGTCGCACCTAGATCGAGACTTTTTTTAAAGTAGATATCCGACTTATATGCGGACACTGAGCATGTATCCGGTGGGAAAGAATATCCCGCATAGGTCAGATACACCGCATCGGCAGGACCTATTTTAATCCAGGGCCGATCACTTCCACTAGGCGTTAAAGCCTGATTTACTAAAGGGAACGATAGCCCTTGGTTGTCGGTGCGGACAATCTTAACGGTATCGTTCAAGAAAGCAAAATAAAGCCTTCCACTCGAATCGGCCGCGAGAGTCGGGTCTGCACCGGGGATTCCGGGTGTCAGCTCAACCCAAGTTGTTCCTCCGTTTGTCGATCTGTTAAGGTGCACCGTCCCATCAACCGTATTGATATAACCGATAAAGATATTTCCGGTTGGAGTGACCGCAATGGAAGGTTCACGCTGACCCCCGTCAATCATCGAGTTCACTCGAACTTGCCCCCACGCCGTACCTGCAAATACGAAGAAAATAAAAAGCGATAATGTTTTCATGCCGCACCTCTCTTGTCGGTTGATCTTCGTTTGAAGCAATTGTCCATGAACACTTCATTGCTCAGACTAGAATGAAAGGCTTATTTTTAATTATTATTCAGTATGAGAATCTACCCTATAACTCTACCGGAAGTCAATTTCAGGACCACCCGGCATTCTAATGTGAGATTATTCCCGCGCGTGATCGGGAGCATCCATGAAAAAATCTGTCAAGGGTAAAAGGCTGGCGTTTGGGCCTGGGTCCATTTAGAGTCTCTTGGACGATGAAGTCAGTCACCTACATGTGCTTTAAAGCGCACACGATAACATTGGACACCGGCCGCGCAATCTACCCGGGCTGAAAACAAAAAAGCCTGAGGCAGAATCACTCCGCCTCAGGCTTTTTGTTAAAAATTACTAAATCTATTTAATCGCGTCAACAATCGCGTTCAACGTCGGGCTCGGACGCATCGCCTTGCTGGTCTTTTCCGCATCGGCGTGATAGTACCCGCCGAGATCGACCTTCTGTCCTTGCGCGGCCTTCAGCTCTTCCAGAATCTTCGCCTCGTTCTTCTCCATCTCCTGCGCGACTTTGGAGAAGCGGGCTTGAAGCTCTTTGTCCTGCGTCTGCTCGGCCAACGCCTGCGCCCAGTAGAAGCCGAGATAGAAATGGCTCCCCCGGTTGTCGAGCTCGCCGAGCTTGCGGCCGGGTGACTTGTTGGTGTCGAGGAACTTCCCGGTCGCCTTATCGAGCGTGTCGGCCAACAGCTGCGCTTTGGGATTGTTGCCGGCCTTGGCAAGATGCTCCAAAGAGGCGGCGAGCGCGAGGAATTCGCCGAGCGAATCCCACCGCAAGAACCCTTCTTCCTGAAGCTGCTGGACATGCTTGGGGGCCGATCCGCCGGCGCCGGTCTCGAAGAGGCCGCCGCCGTTCATCAGCGGAACGATCGAGAGCATTTTGGCGCTGGTTCCGATCTCCAGAATCGGGAAGAGGTCGGTGAGGTAGTCTCTCAGCACGTTTCCGGTCACCGAGATCGTATCTTTTCCCTCTTTGATCCGCTCCAGCGAAAGGCGCGTCGCCTCGGCCGGAGACATGATCCGGATGTCGAGGCCTTTCGTGTCATGGTTCTTCAGATATTTCTCGACTTTCTTGATCAGCTCCGCGTCGTGCGCCCGGCTCTTGTCGAGCCAGAAGATCGCCGGAGATCCGGTCGCTTTCGCCCGGTTGACGGCGAGCTTCACCCAGTCCTGAATCGCGGCGTCCTTCACCTGGCACATCCGCCAGATGTCCCCTTCTTCCACCGTATGCTCCAGCAACGTCTGGCCGGAAGTGGTCACCACCCGGATCGTTCCATTTCCGGAAGCCTTGAAGGTCTTGTCGTGCGAGCCGTACTCCTCGGCGGCTTGCGCCATGAGGCCGACGTTCGGGACGCTCCCCATCGTCTTCGGATCGAGGGCGCCGTTCTTTTTGCAGAACTCGACGACTTCCTTATAGACCGGGGCGTAGCTGCCGTCGGGGATGACCGCCTTGGTATCGTATGCCTTGCCGTCGGGGCCCCACATCTTTCCGGAGTCGCGGATGACCGGCGGCATGGAGGCGTCGATGATCACGTCGCTCGGGACATGGAGGTTGGTGATCCCCTTGTCGGAGTTCACCATCGCCAGCGGAGGGCGCTTTTTGTAAACTTCCTGAATATCGGCTTCGATGGCGGCGCGTTGATCGTCCGGCAGACTTTTGATCTTGGCATAGAGATCGCCGAGACCGTTGTCGGGATCGACGCCGAGCTTCTGGAAGGTCTCTTTGTATTTCTCAAAAACGTCTTTGAAGAAGACCGAGACGACATGGCCGAAGATCTTCGGATCGGAGACCTTCATCATCGTCGCTTTGAGGTGGACGGAGAACAACACCCCCTGCTTTTTGGCGTCGTCGATCTGCGCTTCGATGAATTCCCGGAGGGCCTTGCGGCTCATGAACGTGGCGTCGATCACCTCGCCCGCCTTCATCGTCACCTTCGGTTTCAGGACGGTGATCTTTCCATCTTGCCCGACAAACTCGATCCGCGCCTCGGTCGCCTCGGCCACCGTCGTCGATTTCTCGTTCGACCGGAAATCGCCCTTGGTCATATGGACGACATGGGTCTTGGAGTCGGCGCTCCAGGCGCCCATTTTATGTGGGTTCTTTTTGGCGTAGTTCTTAACGGAGAGGGGGGCGCGACGATCGGAGTTTCCTTCACGCAACACCGGGTTGACGGCGCTCCCGAGCACCTTGGCATATCGCGCCTTGATCTCTTTGTCCTGGTCGGTCTTCGGGTCTTCGGGATAGTCGGGGATCTTGTAGCCCTGCTCCTGCAACTCCTTGATGGCCGCTTTCAGCTGGGGAACCGAGGCGCTGACATTCGGCAGCTTGATGATGTTCGCCTCGGGGGTCTTGGCAAGCTCCCCGAGCTCGGCAAGATCGTCCGACTGTTTTTGGGCTGCGGTCAAATTTTCGGGAAAGGCGGCGACAATTCGGCCGGCGAGCGAGATGTCCCTCAGTTCGACCGAAACACCCGAGACCTTGGTAAATGCATTGACGATCGGAAGAAAAGAGTAAGTCGCCAGGGCAGGCGCTTCATCGGTTTTGGTCCAAAGAATTTTGGTGGCTTTTGATGTCATGGTTTTTTCCTCACTTGAAAGATTTCAGTTTCCCCAGAATTGATTCGCCCAATCGATTGAAGCCCCCCGCCGCGAAGAGCGGCGAGGCTTCGATACCAGTAGAGAAAACACGATTTCCTTGGTTTATATTGCGAGCGATGTCGAACTCTTTCGCCCCTTGCAATCTGCACGGTCGCGCAGGAAAGGCATCCTTATTAAACAACGCCAAACAGCGCGCGTGCGCATTGATAACCCTTTTGTTATTTCAGCATCAATCCGGCTCATTTAAATCCCTATTAAAAGCCAAAAAGAAACACCACGTCAAGTAAAATTTGTTGCATTTAAAATACGCAACCCCCCTCTTTGTCCTCATTTAAATAGATCAAACCCGGCAAGCAAAGGACGACCGAGGTGTTAGATGGAAACCTTACTCTGTTATTTTTAGATTAGCAAAGGTGAATGAGGGGGTATTTAGAAGCTTTTCTGTTTTGAGAGCCGCCACCCACAGAGTCTGCCTGCCGGCAGCGGCCCTCTTCATTTTAACTTTAACGCTCAATCATCACGCGACGCCGTCGAGGCTGTTTAACCCTTCCGATGAACATCTTTGACCAGTCCGTTTTGTTCATCAATCTCAATCGAAACCATCGACCCTTCCGGAACCGTCGCCATTTTAATGCCGGCCGGCGGAATCAGCCGATAGGTGTTCGTGCTCCCATCTTTGAGTTTGAGGGTCGCCTTCCGCTCCGCGGAATCAAATTTCACCAACTCGCCGCTGACGATCGGATTGACCCGATTTCCTGTAGCCTGATAATTCTCAAGGCGATCGATATAAATGATTGAGTTTCCTTCGTCGAGCCCAAGCACCAATCGATCGCCCACCTTTGGATTTTTGACATTCTCAAAATTCTCCAACACTTTCGTGCTGAAATTCCGGGTCGTATTTTCCTCGGTGGTAAAAGAGATCATGTCGGGGGAAACTTTTGTGACCGTCGCCTTCAAGGTCCGGTGGCCCTGTGTCTCCGAGGGGGAATCCGCGGAAGAGAGAAGCGGGGCGCTGAGAAGGAATAGACTCAAAATCGCTGTTGTGAAGATCGATCTATTGATGAATTTGTTTGCTCGCATTTAACTCTCCTTTTGTTTCGCTAAAGGGTGAAGGCCCGTTTATCCGACTCCCTAAACGGGAACTCCCTAAACCGTAACATCCAAAAGGAAAAGCGACTGTAAGATATATTACTCATCCAAAAGTAGATCTAAGATTCCGAAAGTTGATTATAACCAAGAAAGAAGGGCCTCATCGAATTCAGGGTGTCCTTCAAAAAAGAACCAGGGGCATTTCGGGGAGCAACAGGGAAGAGACGGTCGGAAGGCGTTGCCGGCCTGTTTCAAGAAGGAGCGCTTGAAGGGCTGCTCGAACGCTCGACGACTAGGCTTGGCCGCAGAACGGGGCATACAACGGATCGTGGGCGCAGGCCCGCTTTCTCTGCTCGATATCGACTTCGGACTCATACCCTTCCAGATATTCCACCGCCTGCTGGAGGCAATCAGAAGAGTAGGAGAGGGTCTGAAGAAAAGCGGGGATGTCCTCCGGCGTTGTCAGCGTCATATTCAAGAGGTCCAAGCGCCCCAGGACCTCGTTGACGACATCGTCTTCCGGATCCCAATTGTACGCCGCGTAGCGATCTTCCGCCCAGGCGTGAACCTCTTTCGCCGTGAGTTTTCCCTTCTGCCAACCGATTAAGACTTTTTGAATATCTTTGCGTCTGATCGTCTGAGCCATGGTCTCCCCGCTGAGGTAGGACTGAAACTGAGGTCCTGTTTAGTATATCCAAAATCGACGATTTTGGCGGGGGTACCATGAAAAAAATTTCGGGGCGATCTCCTGCTCTTATGATCCCGGGAGAGTTTTTTTTGACGCACTAGCGCACTGCCGGCCGATCCCCGAAACTGAGCAATTTTGACCAGACAGCAATGGATCATTACAGCATACTGTAGCCAGCCCAAACCGCCTGGCCGGAGGATGGATCAGGACCAGGAAGCCTAGAAGAAAAATAGGAAAGAGAACAAGAAGCGAACCGGTCAGAGAACGTTCTAATGAGGCAAAGGAGACAGATGAAGATAAAACAGTTCGGATCTCTTTTCGTGATTTTAATTGCGCTCTCCACACTCACCGCCTGTTATGGAAAGGCGGCTGTTTCAAAGATTCCCCATTTCAGCTCCCCGTCCGGATGGCCCAACGAAGAGGCCTCTGCAAAGAACAATGAGGGGGTCGACCACCTGCTTAAATCGCATTGGGATACGGCAGCGCCCTTCTTTAAAGAGTCGATCCGGCTCTCTCCCAGTTTTCCTGAACCCTATTTTAACTTGGGGGTTGCATTAGACGGGATGGGAAAACAGGAAGAGGCGACGGAGGCGTTCAAGAGTGCAAAATCACTCGGAACGGATGACCCGAGAATCATGAGCAGCGAAATCCTAAAGGCGCACATTAAATCGTAATATAAGGAGGGGGCAGGCGTTTCGTCGCGGCCATACGAGACGCGGACGAAATGGAGAGAAACGGCCGGTTTCTTTCGACCGTTCTATTTCGATCGCTTCGGTCGTTTCAAAACCATCTTTCGGTGGGGAATGCCGGCCTCGGAAAAACCATCCCCTTCCGTGACAAATCCAAGCCGCTCGTAGAAAGGGATGGCCGGGGCCTGCGCATGAAGATAAAGCCGGGCCAACCCCTTTTTCCGTGCGTCTGACTTAATAAAATCGATCAAAGCGGTTCCGACCCCTTTTCCTCGCCAATCTGGAGAGACCGCCATCCGGCCGATTTTCCCCGACCGACCCGACCTTCCCTTCACCACCAGCCGCGCCGTTCCGACGACTCTCTTGCCGGAAAGGGCGACGAAGTGAATTGCCCGGTCGTCCTCTCCGTCGAGCTCAATCTCGAGCGGAACCCGCTGCTCGATCACGAAGACCGCCTCCCGCAGGCGGATCAGCCCGAAGTAATCTTCCTGTGTTTTTGCAATCCGAATGACCTGCTTCATCATGAATTGACAGAATAATTGCAACCGGCTAGAGTAGAATCCATACCGTATGGAGGCCCGATTCGTTTGATCCGTTCAATTCTCTTTCTCTTCGCACTCCTGACCCTGTTCCTTCCCACCCCCGGTCGGGCCGATGTCTTCCGATACATCGACAAAAACGGCGCGGTGGCCTTTACCGACAACATCGAGAACGTTCCGCAGGAGCAACGGCCGGCGGTTCAGAAGATCGAGCCGACTCCGTCGCCCTCCGCCCCCACGCCGACCCCGGCCTTGTCTCACCCGCGTCCCACCTATGACCGCTGGATCGACAATCCCCTCTCTAAATATATGATGGTCTTCATTGCGCTCTCCATCGTCATGCTCTTCGTCCAGCACAAAACGGAGAGCTTTCTTCTGAAGATGGTGATGAAGCTTCTCTTCGTCGGTTTTCTCGGCGCCGCCATTTACAGCGTCGTCGTGATGCAAGACAACCCCCTCTCCCCGGCCGCCCTACAGAACGCGGCCGCGCCTTACCTCCCGACCCCCGCCCCGATCAACGAGGCGAAGAAAGCGGTCGGCAAGGTGGAGGCGGCACAGAAGCAACAAGAGGCGGAGATTGAGAAGATGATGCGGTCGGTCGACAATCCCAATCAGTAACGGATCAATTCAGTTTTGAAAGTTTATTCCGCAGAAAATGATCGACGAGGACCAGCGCCATCATCGCCTCGGCGATCGGGACGGCGCGAAGCCCCACGCACGGATCGTGGCGGCCTTTGGTGGCGATCTTCGCCGGGTTGCCATGGATATCGATCGTCTCCTGCTCGATGGCGATCGACGAGGTCGGTTTTACCGCCATCCGGACGACGATCTCATCACCGTTGGAGATCCCGCCGAGAATCCCGCCGGCATGATTTGATTTAAAGCCGGTCGGCGTAATCGGATCACAGTTCTCGCTCCCCCGCATCTCGACGACCTTAAACCCCGCTCCGATCTCCACCCCTTTCACCGCATTGATCGACATCATTGCCGCCGCGAGCGCGGCGTCGAGCTTGTCAAAAACCGGCTCGCCCCAACCGGCCGGAACCCCTTTCGCCACCACCTCGACCATCGCCCCAACCGAGTCTTTCGCCGACTGCGCCTCCTGAATCACCCGGATCATCTCCTCGACCGCGTCGAGGTCGGGACAAAAGAGCGGGTTTTGGTGAATTTGAGCGTAATCGATCTTCTTGATCCGCGCTGCGCCGACCTGGACGACATATCCGACGATCTCCACCCCCTCGCGGGCCAACAGCTTCCGGGCGATGCCGCCGGCCGCCACCCGCGCGACCGTTTCACGCGCCGACGACCGTCCGCCGCCGCGGTAATCCCGGAAGCCATATTTCTTGAAGTAGGTGTAGTCGGCGTGGCCGGGACGGAAGAGTTCTTTGATTGCGTCGTAATCTTTTGATTTGGCATCTTCATTGTAGATGATCAGGCCGATCGGCGTGCCGGTGGTTTTTCCTTCGAACGTTCCGGAGAGTATTTTAACCGCGTCGGACTCTTTTCGCTGGGTCACCAGCTTGCTCTGACCCGGCTTTCGGCGGTCGAGGTCTTTCTGGAGCTCCTCCTCGGAGAGGGGAAGCCCGGCGGGGCAGCCGTCGACGATGGCGCCGAGCGCGACCCCATGGCTTTCGCCGAAAGTCGTGACACGAAAAATCTCTCCAAACGTATTTCCCGACATCGCCGCTCCCAAAAAACGGGCGGGTCACCGACCCGCCCTGATAAATCCACTCGATCATTCAAGCGGCTCAGTGCACGCCGACCTGAAGACACTCCTTGCAAAGCTTCTTTCCCCCCTGCGCTTTGAGGAGCGCCACATTCGTCTGCTCGCCGCACTCGCCACACGCTTCGGCGTCGTACTTTCCCGACTTCGGCGGGGGGGGCAGCGTCACATGGTCGATTTTAAAGAGGACTGACTCCGCCGCGGTCAGGATCTCATTGATCTTGTCGTCGGTCAGCTTCTGAAAGGCCTCCTTCTGTGCCGCGGTGGCATCGGGGCCGGTCGCCTCTTTTCGCAGCTTCCGGAGCAGGCCATGGTCGAAGGTGTCCCAGTAAGTGCAGTAGGCCCGAACCGCTTTTCCGCTCTTCGTATTTTGGAGGATATAGACCGGCTTGCCGACGTTCGTGAGATAAAGGTTTCGCTTGCCGAAGGTGCAGCCGGTGATCTCTTGGATCGCATCGAGCGCGCAGGTCTCATTCCCGACCAGCGCCACCAGCTCCTTCATGTTCTTCATCTGGTCCCCCATCTCCCGCATCAACAGCTTCGCCGCCCGATAACCGACGGCAATATCGAGACAAAGATGCCGATGAAAATCGACCGCCTTCTTAAACTCCTGATCCATCCCAACCCCTCCCAACAAAGTGACCTTATCAGCCGCCGATCATACCATATAATTCCAAGAAATCAAAAACGAACAATCCTAACAAAGCGCCCCCATGTGTCAGGCCTCGCTCCATCCCTCATATCTCTTCTTACAATCAAACACCCCATCCGCCGCATTCGGTCAGCCGATGCAGCAGTCCGTCGCTGCCCTGCGCGCGGTCGCTAAAGCTGCTAAATTTACTCAATCCCCGCCGCCGGCTCCCCCGTCGCCACCTCCGGCGCTTCCTTCTCAACCACCCACCCCTTCACCCAAGGCAACAACGCAAACGCCGGCCAAGAAAGAAAAAAGGTCGCCAAAAAATAGGTCGCATACCCCAGATGCTGCGTCGCCACCCCGGAGAACGCCCCCGCCACATTCCGCGCCAATCCGAACAGCGCCGACAACAACGCATACTGCGTCGCCGCATGCCGCTTGTCGCAGATACTCATTAAAAACGCAAGAAACGGCGCCGTCCCCAACCCGCCGCAGAACGACTCGACCACCGACGAAAGATACATCAGCCCGTCCGACGGCGGAAGCGACGCCGCGCCGGCGTAGAAAAGATTCGAGACCGCCTGGGCGATTCCCAAAATCCAAAGTCCTTTGAAGATCCCCCAGCGGCTCGTCAGCATCCCCCCCAGAAGCGCTCCGGCGATCGTGCTCACCACCCCGAGCGTCCCCGGCACCATCCCGATCTGAACCGGCGTGAAGTTTCGATCGACCCAAAACGGCTTTACCATCGGCCCGAGCGCCATGTCGCCGACCTTGAAGAGGAGGATGAACAGGGCGACGAAGAGAAAGCCGGGCCGCGACGCGAATTGCTTCAATGGGGTTAAGATGGCGTCGGACACCGGCGACGCGGTCGGGCTGGAGGCGGCAAGCGAGCGACCCCGGCGCTCCTCCGGGGCGCGGCTGGAGATCGCCGCGATGACGAAGAGAAGCGCCGCCGCGGCGACAAAGGCCTCCCGCCAGCCGATCGATCCGGCGAGCGCGACAAAGAGCCCCCCGGCGGCGATGAGGGCGATCCGATAGGTCGTCACCCGAATGCCGTTCGCCTCCCCCATCTCGCTCGAATCGAGGAGCTCGATCGTGTAGGCGTCGATGGCGATATCTTGCGTGGCGGAGAAGAAGGCGAGGGCGACCATCAAGAACCAGAAGAAGGGGCCGGTGTCTCCGGCGGGAAGGGCAATGAGAATCAAGAGGGTGGTCGCCATTGCGGCTTGGCAGGCGATCATCCAACTGCGGCGCCGTCCCCAAAAATCGACCGCCGGCGCCCAGAGGAATTTCAGCGTCCAGGGGAGTCCGACGAGGCTGAAGAGACCGATCTCCTTCAGGCTCACCCCATGGACGCGGAAGTAAACCGGCAAGGCGTCGATGATCAGGCCGAAGGGAAACCCCTCCGCGAAATAAAGGATCGCCACCCAGAAGAGCTTTTTACGAAGTGTCGTCATGAATCACCGAGGGCCCTGCCCGGGCTTTAAATCGACGTTGCGTCGAGGCCGGACCGACGGCACGGGACGCGTAAACACCGCTACTTTACCCCGTTCGGCCTCTTTTGTCATCTCTATTACATTCGACATTACATCGACCCTGCCGAGCGGCATAAAACCACCGGAAGGATTGACTTCCTTAAGAGGATCGGTGTAATTTAGGATTACCCTTTTTTTCAGCCTTTTTTAACCGATCCATGATTATCGTTCAAAACCAAGGAGTGATCCGATCCTGATCTTCCGGCGTCGGATTTCATCCTGATCACGGGGAGAGCATCGAGGATGAAAGAACAAAAATTTTCTGAGATCTTGAAAAAACGAAGGGAAGAAATCGTCGGAAGTTGGACCAAGCAGCAACTTTCTCTGGCGGGCAAAGCGGGGCTGACCCCGGAAGAATTCCGCCGCAAGTGCGGCGAGTTTCTGGAGCTCTTGGGAAATGTCGTGGAGAGCGGAGCATCGCTCGATCTTCATCACCCCAAGGCGGCGCCGATCGTTGAATTTCTCAAAGAGTTCTCCAGGGAGCAGGTGCTGAAAGGCTTCTCCCCGACCGAAACGGCGACCTTCGTCTTCAGCTTGAAAGAGGTGGTCCTTCCCCTCCTCCAGCCGCTCGCCAAGAGCGAGGAGACCTTTACCAGCGAGGTGATGCCCTTCTCAACCCTCCTCGACCAGCTGGGGCTCCTCACCTTCGAGTTCTACCTCAACTCCCGCGAGGAGGTCATCGCCCGGCAACAGCTCGATATGTCGGAGCTCTCGACCCCGGTCGTCAAGATTTGGGAGGGGATTCTCGCCCTGCCGCTCATCGGCACCCTCGATTCCCGGCGGACGATGACCGTCATGGAAAAACTGCTTCAAAAAATTGTCGATACGGCGGCGACCGTCGCGATTCTCGACATCACCGGCGTCCCGACGGTCGACACCCTGGTCGCCAACCACATCATGAAAACGGTGGCGGCGACCCGGCTGCTCGGCGCGGAGGTGATCATCACCGGCGTCTCCCCGGCGATCGCGCAGACGATCGTCCACCTGGGGGTCGATCTCTCCGGCATTCTGACCCGGGCCACCATGGCGGAGGGGCTCAAGCTCGCCCTTCGAATGACCAAACAACAATTGACCGACGACCGACGGAACGGAATGACCCCCTTGGAAAAGGGAGCGGCAACCCAGGCCGCCGCACCCCAGAAGGGACGGGCTTAAATGGAGAAGATCCCGATCATCAAAGTGGGCGACACCCTCCTCGTCTCGATCCAAACCGACCTCCAAGATCAGGTCGCCATGTCGATGCAGAGCGATCTGCTCACCAAGATTGAGAAGACGTCGGCCCGCGGGGTGATCATCGACATTTCGGTCCTCGACATTGTCGATTCTTTTCTGGGACGGGTTCTCTCCGACACCGCCTCGATGGCGCGGATCATGAACGCCGTCGTCGTGGTCGTCGGGATCCAACCCTCCGTCGCGATTACCCTCATCGAGCTCGGCTTGGATTTAAAACAGATCCCGACCGCGCTGAACGTCGAGCTCGGACTCCAGCTGCTGCGACAGAAGATCGGCGAGCGGGACGATGAAGAGGGGGAAAGCAACGGCGCCGGCGCGGACGACTTGGGATGGATGGAGGAGCGCTCCCAGAATGGCCATCGTTAATAAGGCGGCCCGCCTTTCGATCGCAAACGAGACCGATGTGGTCCGGGCCCGACAGGAGGTCCGCCTCAAATCCCAGGCGATCGGGTTCAGCATCGTCGATCAGACCCGAATCACCACCGCGGCGAGCGAGCTGATCCGGAACATGCTCAAGTATGCCGGCGGCGGCACCCTCGAGATGGAAATCCTCCAGAACGGCACCCGCTCCGGGCTCCGCATTGTCTGTGAAGACAAAGGACCGGGCATTCCCAATCTCGAGCTGGCGATGAAAGAAGGTTATACCACCGGCAACGGCCTCGGATATGGATTGCCCGGCTCAAAGCGGTTGATGGACGATTTCGACATCTGGTCGGAGGTCGGGAAGGGAACGCGGGTCACGGTCGCCAAATGGCGTTAAAGGTGACGGAGCTCTCCTCGATTGTCCCCGAAGGAGAAGCATGGGCCGGTGAGATCCGCCGCCGAATGACAGGCATCGCGAAATCGATCGGCCTCTCCGAGGAGAAATGTTCGAATGTCGGCCTGGTCGCCACGGAGATGGCGACCAACCTGGCGCAGCACCGCGCCGCCTCCCCGATGATCCGTTATGGGATCACCCTCTCCGAGCAGGGGGAGAAGGGATTGCTGATCCTCTCGGAAGACCGCGGCCCCGGCATCGCCGATCTGGACCGGGCGCTTCAAGATCATTTTTCGACCTCCGGCACCTTGGGGGGAGGGCTCGGGGCGATCCGCCGGCTCTCCGACGACTTCGCCATCTATTCCGAGCCGGTCCGTCCGGGGGTCGCCTTTCCCGGGACGGTGGTGATCTCGCGCACCTGGAGCCGGCTCCCCACTTCCGAGCCGTTCGACTGCGAGGCGCTGACCCGGCCGAAACCGGGTGAGACCGACAACGGCGACGGCGTCTCCTACGCGCCGGGCGACGGCCGGCTGCAGGTGGCAGTCATCGACGGCCTGGGACATGGATTGGGGGCGAGCAAGGCGGCCAAGGCGGCCCGGGAAAAACTGAAAGGAAGCGGCACGCTCCCCTTGGCCGACCTCCTCGACCAGCTCCACATCGAGCTTCAAAAAACGCAGGGGGCGGTGATCGGCCTCCTCCGGCTTGATTTAAGGGAGGGACGGGCGACCTATGCCGGGATCGGCAACATCGACTGCCGGATCTACGGCCGTCAGCCCGCAAGACCGATTTCGGTCAACGGCTCGCTCGGGGTCGTTCCGCCCCGGTGTCGGGAGGAATCGTTTTCTTTCGGGAAGGGAGACCTCTTCATCCTTGCAAGCGACGGCCTCTCCACCAAGTGGGAGCCGAGCCATTATCTGAAAAGGACAGACCCCTCTCCCCTACTGCTCGGGGCGCTCCTGCTGCGGGACCAGCTGCGGGCGAACGACGACGCCACGGTCGTCATCGGACGGATCGGATCATGATGAATCTCACGATGGAGAAGAAGGTTCTCTCCGTAGCGATCGGAAGACAGACCCAGCTCCTCACCATCCGGAACAAGATCCGGACGGTGCTCGATTATTTCGATATCCCGCGCCGGGAACAGAACCGGCTGATCATCGCCCTCTCCGAGTTGATGCGGAACACCATCCTCTATGCGAAATCGGGCGAGCTGACCCTGTCGGCCGCGCAAGAGGGATCGGAGTGGTCGATCACCTTCGTCCTCTCCGACAAGGGACCCGGCATTTCCCGTCTCAACGAAATCCTGCAGGGGGCCTATCGCTTTTCGCCCGGACGCGGTCTGGGAATCCTCTCCGCCAAACGCCTTCTCGATGAATTGGAGATCAGCACCGCCCTGGGCGAAGGGACCGAGGCGCGCGGTTCGATTCGGATCGGCCGCCTCGATGTGCAACGACTCGACGACAGCCGTCTCGCCCGCCTCTACCAGATGCTCACGCTTCAGCCCGACGTCGAAGACCTCGTCACCTCCCTTCGGGAAAAAGAGCAGTTGATCGACCAGTTGAACAAAGAGCTGAGCGTCACCAATGAGGGGATCATCGCCCTTTATCGGGAAATCGATGAGAAGAACACCGAGCTCTCCCGCGCCAATCAGATGAAGTCGACCTTTCTCGCAAACATGTCCCACGAGCTGAGAACCCCGCTGAATTCGATTTTGGCGCTGAGCCAGATTCTCCTTGATCGGATCGACGGCGAGCTGGCCGCCGAGCAGGAAAAGCAGGTCGGGATGATCCAGAACTCCGGCGAGCAGCTCCTGCATCTGATCAACGACATCCTCGACCTCTCCCGAATCGAGGCGGGGAAGGTTCGGATCGAGAAAGCCTGGATCGATCTAGTGAAGGTGATTCAAGAGGCGGTGAAGAGTGTCGAGCCGCTCGCTCAGAAAAAGGGGCTGACCCTCCGGTTCGACCCGCCGGCCTCCTTCCCTTCCGTCTTTGCCGACGAAGCGCGCGTTCGCCAGATCGCACTCAACCTCCTGAGCAATGCGGTCAAATTCACCCTCTCCGGACGGGTGGGGGTCACCCTTTCCCTCGGAAAAAATGGAGAGGGAAAAGAGGAATTTTTTATTTCTGTAAAAGACAGCGGAATCGGAATCGAGCCGAAGAACCTCGGCTACATTTTCGAGCCGTTCCATCAGATCGACAGCAGCGCGGCCCGTAAGTTTGGCGGGACCGGTCTGGGGCTGTCTATCTGCAAACAGTTGGTCGAACTGATGGGAGGGAGAATCTGGGCCAACAGCGCCGTCGGCAAAGGGTCGACCTTTACCTTTACCCTTCCCCAGTCGGACGCGCCGGCCGGCTTTAAAGTGCAGGAGTAGGAAATGCCGAAACGGATCTTGATCGTCGAGGACACGCCGGCCAATTTCTACGTTCTCCAGCGGGTCTTTCTCAAAGAGGGATTCGAAGTCATCCAGGCCGGCAACGGAAGAGAGGCGATCGGGAAAGCGGAGAGCGACGCCCCCGATGTCATCTTGATGGACATGCGCCTTCCCGACATGAGCGGCTACGAGGCGATTCCGGAGATCCGGCGGAACAATTCCGCCGTGCCGATTATCGCGGTGACCGCCGACGCCCTGCCGGGAGACAAAGAGTCCTGCCTGAGCCTTGGCTGCGCCGCCTACTTTTCCAAGCCGATCCAATATCGCGAGATCGTCGAGAAGGTCTTACAGATCCTCTCCGATCCCGATCAACATAAGGGACCGGCCGCACTTGCCGGGTGAAGAAGCGGTTGAATGACTTTCAATAATCAGACGGAAAAGGAGACGCCATGGCAACGATCTTGGTGGTCGATGATGTTGAAACCAACCGGTATGTCTTAGAAAAAATTCTCAAGGCCGACGGTTTTCGCGTGATCACGGCGGCGGACGGCGCCGGTGCGCTGGCCGGCGCCCTGCAGAAGCCCGACCTGATTCTCCTCGATATCAATATGCCCGACATCGACGGCTTCTCGGTCTGCGACCGGCTCAAGAAAGATCCGAGAACGGAAGTCATCCCGATTCTGATGACCTCCGCCACCTATTATGACCTCGAGAGCCGCGTCCGCGGCCTGGAAACCGGAGCGATCGACTACCTTGCCCAGCCAATCAACAAGGCGGAATTGCTCGCCCGCGTCCACAGCAATCTCCGCTCCAAATACTACTATGACCGCGCGCAGCGCGAGACCCGGCGCTTTCAGCTGCTGGCGGAGATCGGGAATCTTTTCTTTACCTCCCTGACGAACGGCCGGTTTTCGCCGGGGATCCCGGAGAAGATCATGGCGATGTTCGACGGAGTCGGCGCCGGCGTCTTTTACCGCGACCGCGCCGAAGGCGCATTCCGTTGGCTCTTGACCGGCGGACTCTTTACCGGAATCGAGGCGGTCCCGAATGCCGGAACCGAACCCCCTTCCGGTCTGCTCGCCCGCGCCTTGAGTAAACGACGGATGATCGTTGCCTCCCGGGCGGAGGTCGACAGGGACCCCTTTTTGGAAGCGGCGTTGCGGGGTCTCACCTTCGACGGGCTGGCCCTCTCCCCCCTTGTCTACCAAGAGTACAGCAAAGGGATTTTATTGATCGCCCTCCCGAAAAATGATCTCTCCCCGGAGGAGGAGCAGCCGCTCGAGGTCCTCTCCTCCCGCCTCACCTCGGCGCTCTTAAATCAGGAAGCCTATCTTTATCTGCAACGGATGAACGAGACCCTCTCCCGTTCCAACCTGAAACTGCGCGAAGAGGCGATGCGGAGCAAAACCGCTCTCTCCTATGCGTCGCATGACCTCAAAACACCCTTGAACGCCATCCTCGGATTTACCTCCCTCCTTCTCGATCGGGCGATGGATTCGAAAAAAGCAGAGGAGGCGCTGAAGCGGATTCTCGCCAACGCGAAAGAGCTCCTTCGAATCCTCGACCGGGGGCTCAATGAATTTCGCTATACAATGAGCGGCGCGGTGGAGGTCGACGTCAGCGCGCTCGTTCTGGAGCAGATCCAAAACGAACTGGCTCCCCTTCTCTTCGGAAAGGAAATCGACATAAAGAGCCGGGTGGAACCCGATGTCCGCCTCCCCGTCTCCGAACCCGACATGATTAAACATATCCTCTCCAACCTCTTCTCCAATGCAGCCAAATTCACCGTTTTGGGATCGATCGAAATCGGCGTTCGAAAGGTCAAGGAGCGCAACCGGGAGGGGGTTCAGATCACCGTCTTCGATACCGGTATCGGGATTGCGCCGGAGCGGCTCAACCAGATTTTCGATCCATTCAATCATACCTCCGGCTATGACGGGAGCGGGTTGGGATTGACGATCATCCATGGCATCGTCCAAGCGATGGGAGGGAAGATTAAGGTGAAGAGCAAACCCGGCGTCGGCAGCCGGTTCACCGTTTGGCTGCCGGCAGAGCCCCCCCTTCCCTCTCCCGAACCGGCGCGGTGAGCGACGAGGCGATCGCGCCGGACCGATCGGAACGGATCACCTTCTGCCTTGTCCATCCGGAAAGCCCCGGCAACGTCGGCGCCGCTGCCCGCGCCCTCAAAAACATGGGGTTCAGCCGGCTCGCCCTCGTCTCCCCGACCGATCCGCGCGGAGAGGAATCGATTCGGATGGCCTACCGCTCGCGTGAGCTCCTCGACCAAGCGGCGCACTTTCCCGATCTCGACGCCGCGCTCGCCGAGGCCCACTGGGTCGTCGGCCTGACCGGCCGCGAACCGAAGAAACAGAGGCGGTCCCATACCTCGATTGAAGCGCTCGCGCCGGAGATCTGGCGGCGCGCGGAGGATCAAAAGATCCTCCTCCTCTTCGGCTCCGAAGGAACCGGTTTGAACAATGAGATCCTCGCCCGCTGTCACCGCACCGCCTTCATCCCGACCGGCCCCTCCTTCTCATCGCTGAATCTTGCCCAAGCGGTCCTCCTCACGGCGGCGGCGCTCCTTCGGACCGCTCCTGCCGACGCCGGTCCGAAAGAAAAAAACGCCCGCCGCGCGCTCCTCCCCGTCGGGGCGTTGGAGCCGTTGTTCGAAGAGATGGAAGAAGCGCTCCGGGAAATTGGATTTTTAAAACCGCCGGCGGATAAAAAGATGGTGAGGATGCTCCGGACATTATGGTTGCGGGCGGAGATGGATCTGGAGGAGGCGAAGATTTTGAGGGCGATGTTTCGGGAGGTTCGCCAGGCGTCGAGGAGAAAAGCGCCGGAGCGGTAATGCTGGACCGCGAAGAAGAAGAGAAGGGCCTCAGGTAGAATCAAATGGGTTGGGATGGGGCGCTGCTCTTGACCTGACTGCCTGAAGGTCGTGGGGTTTTACCCCACCCCCCACCGTGGGGGCCGATTGCCCGGCCCCCTCCGGCCTCCCCGTGCAGCCGGGGGGAGAGATCCCCCCCGCTCCCCCCTTACGGTCACAACTTGCACCACGCGCGGGAAGGGCACCGCGGATGGGGCTTCGACAGGTGACCTGATTCGGTAGGTAAACCGTCGGATATAAAACGCAGCAGCGTGGGGGGGCGGAGTACGCCCTTGCCGCGCAGTCGCTTACGATCTTTTTTAATTCAAACAAAAACAGTACTAGATTTGGGGTTATCTGCTCGGTGGCACGCTGTGTCGGAGAGAAAGGGCCCCACGGGGGGATGGGTGGAGCGAGGACGCAGTGCGCCACCGCTATAATGAAAACGTTCCACCTACCTTTTCAGGGCGCCTGTCTGAGGCGCAGTCCGCACTATCCTTGTGCGGTCGCGCCGAGTTCGGCCGCAGGGGGGCCAGGGGGTTCCACCCCCGGCGTCTGGGGAAGCCGGAGGGGGCGCGACGAGGCGCCCCCTCGGTGGAGGGTGGGGTGAAACCCCACGACCTTCAGCCGTACTCAGCAGCATACTCTGAGCTGACTCAGGGCGCCTCTATCCGCCCGCGCCCCTATCCCCGCCGCGTCGCAACCATCTTCATCCCATACCGGGGCCGCAGCGTAATCAACGGCTGAAGCACCACCGGGTGGCCCGGAACCAACCGAAGCTGCCAGCGCCGGGCGATCGCCGCCATCACCAGAATCGCCTCCATCCAGGCGAACGTCTCCCCGATGCAGACGCGGGGGCCGCCGCCGAAGGGAAAGTAGGAAAACTTCGGCCGGGCCGCTTTCGCCTCCGGCGTCCACCGCTCCGGATCGAAACGAAATGGATCGGGAAAATAGCGGGAATCGTGGTGGACCACATACTGGCTCATCAGGAAAATGGTCCCCCCGGGCACGTTATATTTTTCGAACGAATAATCGTCGATCGCGCGATAGCCGACCAGCCAGGCGGGGGGATAAAGACGCATCGATTCGGCGAGCACCTTCTCGACATATTGAAGTTTGGGGAGATCGTCGACCGTCGGCAGCCGGTCGCCTAAGAGGAGATCGATTTCCGCGTGTAATTTCGCCTCTACTTCGGGATGCTGCGAGAGGAGATACCAGGTCCAGGCGAGGGCGTTTGCGGTCGTTTCGTGGCCGGCGAGAAAAATCGTCATCGCCTCATCCCGCAGCTGAAGGTCGGTCATCCCGCCGGTCCCCTCTTCATCGGTGGCATGGAGCAGCATCGAGAGAAGGTCGCCGCGGTCTTCGTCGCTCGCCCGCCGCTCGGCGATCATCCGGTAGATCGTTTCGTCGAGGCGCTGCTTCGCCTTTTTAAACCGGAGGGTGCTCGGGATCGGCAGCTCCGCCATCAGATCGGCGAACGGGAGGGTGAATCGGTTGAAGAACTCGACCGCCGTCGAGAGCGCCTCCCCGATCTCGTGCGCTTTCGAATCGACATCGGCATCGAAGAGGGTCTTCGCCGCAATCCCCATCGTCAGGTGCATCATCTCGGCATGCAGATCAAACGGCGTCCCCGCCTTCCACCCCTCACGCATCCGGGCGGCATAGCCGGTCATGATCTCGCCGTAGGAGGCGATCCGCTGCCGGTGGAAAGCCGGCTGGGCGATCCGCCGCTGGCGGCGATGGAACTCCCCTTCGCTGGTGAGCAACCCCTCGCCGAGAAGCCGTTTGGCCCATTGCAACCCCCGGCCCTTGGTAAAGTTGCGGTGGTCGGTCGTCAAGACCGCTTTGATACTTTCGGGATGGCTGAGGAGGACCATCTCCTGAGAGCCGATTTTGAAAGAGGCGGCGTCGCCATACTCTTTGGCAAGCCGCATGAGGAAACGAATCGGATCGCGGCGAAAGGCGAAGAGGTGGCCGACCAGCGGCTTGCCGGACGGGCCCGGCGGAAAGGAGTATTCTTTCGTGGACATGGAGTGGAGAATACCTGAATCGGCGCGCAATCTCAAGGGGGAGCGGGGCTTTGCATCTGTCTGCGGCCGGCCTGCAGTCTGAAGGCGTGAGGTTTTACCCCATGACTCTCACAATCCCGAATCAGAATTTCGAATCGGCCGGGAAGGATCAAGCCGGAGGATCATAAGGAATCCGAACCGTCACCGTCGTTCCCACCCCGACCGCGCTGCCGATCTGCACCGTCGCACCGAGGAGGTCGGCGAATTTCTTGACAATAGACAGTCCCAACCCCGACCCTTCGTGGGAGCGGGTATCGGAGGTGTCGGCCTGGTAGAACGGCTCAAAGAGGCGGGAGAGGTCTTTTCCGGAGATTCCGATCCCGGTATCTGAGACCTCGACGCCGACCCGCTGCTCGGCGGGGAAATCCAACAGCCGGACCGTCACCGAGCCTCGGTCGGTAAATTTGATGGCGTTGGAAACCAGATTTCGGACGATCTGCTCGATCTTCTTTAAATCGGAGCGGATCGCGAAGGGGCCGACCTCATTGATCAGATCGACCTTCAGTCCTTTTTCTTCTCCCATCGTCCTCAGGTTATCAACGATCTTTTCGACCACATCGACCAGGAAGACCGTTTCGACCGTCACCGGCATCTGCCCCGCTTCCAGCCGGTTGAGGTTGAGCAGATTGTTGATCAGGTCGAGCAGGATGCGGGCATTATAGGAAATCCGGTCGACCCGCTCTTTGAGTTTGGCCGGATCTTCCACCGGACGCGGCCGGCTGAGAAGGTCGGCGTAGCCGATGATCGCGTTCAGCGGCGTCCGGAGTTCGTGGGAGATCATCGAGACAAATTGCGTTTTGGCCCGGCTGGCCTCTTCGGCCTCGACCTTCTTTTGGTTCAGCGCCTCTTCCACCTGCTTGCGCGCCGTGATGTCGAAGGAGACGCCGATCACCCCGATCAACTCCCCTCTTTCATTCCGAATCGGCGTATCGACGACCATTGCCGTAAAGAGGCTTCCGTCCCGGCGGCGGACCTGAAACTCGCCCGACCATCCCCTTCCCAGCGCCAGCCGGCGCATGATCTTCACCCCTTCTTCATACGAAAGATCGGAAGGGGTCACTTCGGTGATGTTTCGGCCCAACACCTCTTTGGCGCTCCAGCCGTAGAGCTTTTCCGAGAACCGATTCCAATAAAGAATGACCCCGGCGAGATCGGTGACGATAATCGCCTGTTCGACGACATCGAGCAGATTGGCCTGAAAGCGGATCTGCTCCTCCACCTGCCGCCGCTCGGTGATATCTGCAAAGGTGGCGTAAACCTGATATGGCTTCTTCTCTCCCGGTCGGAATTGCGGGATGGCATTCACATTGATCCAGCGGTACCCCTTCTCTTCGGGATGGAAAACCCCCATGATCACATTTTTCACCGGCGCCCCGGTTCTCAGGGCGACCATCGCCGGATGCGCTTCTCCCGGGAGCGCCGACCCGTCGTCCCGGATCGCCCGCCAATCGAGATCGAAGGAACTCCGCCCCTGCATCTGGTCGATCGTCAACCCCAAGATCCGCTCCGCCGACGGGTTCGCCGAGAGGATTTTTCCCTCCTCATCCTGATAGACGACCCCTTGCGTCATCGTCTCGAAGAGAGTCCGATATTTCTCCTCGGAGTGGCGCAATCCCTCCTCGGCCCGCTTGCGCTCGGTGGTATCGATCACAAAGGCGACCCCTTCCGAACCCTCATTGAGCAGGGCGCCGCCGAACAGGCCCCAGAACCGGCTGCCGTCTTTTCGGAGATATTCCCTCTCATAAGGAACACAGCTCCCATGTTGCTTCATCTCCTCAACGGCCTGCCGCGTCCGCTCGATCCACTCCGGCGGCGTCAGGGGGTCCCAGCGGACCTTTCCGGCCCGCAGCTCTTCCCGACTGTATTGAATCATCTTCAGGAAGGCATCGTTGGCATCGGTGATGGAACCGGAAAGATCAAATGAGGCGATGCTCAGAACACCGCTCTCGCCGAGCCGCCGGAAGCGCTCTTCACTCTGCCGGAGCGCCGCTTCCACCTCTTTCCGTCGCGCGATCTCTTGCTGGGCGTCGCGATAGAGCCGGGCATTTTCAATCGCCAGCGCCGCGCGGCGGGCCAACTCTTCGGCCAAAGCGAGATCGACCCGGCTGTATTGCCGATCGGATTCGACTGAGATAAAGGTGATCGCGCCGAGCACCCCCTGTCGGCCGGTAATCGGGACCACCATCGCCGACTTCATCCGGAGTTGCTCCAACAAGGTTCGATGCTTTGCATCCGAAGCCGCTCCTATGACAACGGCGTCGGAAATCTCCGGATAGAGTTCCGATAGACCGGTCCGTATCACCCGGGCGGCGCCATAAGGCCCATCGGGATCGAGCGGCTGGCGCTGAAGGTCTTCTGCCAGGTTTGCCTGGGCCGGATCGGCCGCCGCCACCGCCACCCGGCTGATCGACCGATCTTCCTCACGCATGTTGATCAAACACCAATCGGCGAAACGGGGGACGACGAGACGGGCGATGTTCGAAAGGGTCGTTTTATAGTCAAGCGCATTGGAGAGGAGGGCCGTCGCCTCGGTCTTCATCGACTCCGCCATCCGCTCCGTCCGCCGGTGCATCAGCGCCTGCTCGACGACATAGGCGGTATGCGCCGTTAGGATCAGCCGCTCCGGATTGCCCTCCGTCGCCGGCGTACCGATGCCGATCGCGCCGAGGGTGCTGCCGTGGACTCGAATCGGCGCCGCAGTGCAGGTATACCCATGAAAGAGCTGGATGTAATGCTCCGGCCCGGAGACCGCGATCGGCTGGTTGGTCGCGAGGGCGGTTCCGACGGCATTCGTCCCCATCCGGCGCTCCGACCAGTCATAGCCGGGGAGGACATAAAAGGCCTCGCGCATCAAATGATCGTTTCCGGTCGCATAGAGAATTAGTCCGTCCCGATCGACCAAAAACGCGGTATGGCGCAAACCGGACAGGGAGGAGGAGATCCAGTCGAGGTGGAGCGCGGCGACCTCAATGAACTCTTGGTTGACGTCCAATCGATGACGAAGGATCTGTTCGGAAACCGGATGGAGGATCAACTTCATCGGATGAGGATGGACGCCGGCGGCGCGGCTTCGCTTCCAGGAATCGAGGATGACACGGGACACTAGGCCGGCGGGGGGGAGCCCTTCGATGAAACGTTTCCATTCGGTTTGAATTGGATTAATCTCTTGCCCCACCATAGCCTCATTCTAGGGCACCCTGGCGGCCCTATGCAAGTCCTGAGCGGATTATTCGGCTCTCAGGACCGCGAGCGGCTTTTGTTTGAGGAGCCGATAGCTCATCAAAAACCCGGTGACGAGGGTCAACAGAAGGACGGCGATCAGTCCGAGGAGAAGAGAGATTCCGTCAAACCGCCACCGAAGATCGAGAAAGAAGTGGACGATCCCCCAAGAGAGCCCGATGGAGAGGAGGCCGCCGACTAAGGCGGCAATCAGACCGAGCAAGAGATATTCGACCGCCAGGATGGAAAGGAGGATCGACCGGGTCGCTCCGAGCGTCTTGAAGAGCACCATTTCGTGAAGGCGGCGGGCCCGGGTCGCGGCGATGCTCCCCGCAAGAACGATCAATCCGACGGCGAGTGCAAAGGCCGCCATGAACCGGACGGTCCGGGTAATTTCGGTGAGGATGCCGACGACCGTTTCCAACACCTCCCGAAGATGGATCACCGTGACGTTGGGAAAGGATTTGATCACCGCATTTTGAATCGGAACATCCTCTTCGGGCCGGTCGGTCGCGGTGGCGACATAGGTCATCGGCGCGCCGTCGAGCGCGCCGGGCTGAAAGATAAAAAAGAAGTTGGTCGAGAGGCTCCCCCAATCGACTTCGCGGAGGCTCGTCACCACCCCCTCCACCGCCACCCCTTGAATATCGAATGTAATGCGGGAGCCGAGATGAATGCCGAGGTGCCGCGCCGCCTCCTCCTCGACCGAAACCTCGGCCGCCCCGCCCCCCTCGGCCCCCCCTTTCCACCAGGCTCCCTGGAGAATCGAATTGTGCTTGGGAAGATCGCGCTGATAGGTGAGAACATACTCCCGGGTAAAGTACCAGCCGTCGGGCCGCTCCTCCGTCTGGATCTCCGAGACCTTCTTGCCGTCAAGTTCGGAGAGGCGCGAGCGGACCAGCGGCGTCAGCTCGGCCGGCTTTTTTAAATTCCACTTCGCCAGCGTCGCCTCGAACGGCTCTTTTTGATCGGGCTGAAGGTCGATGAAGAAGAGGCTCGGCGCATCTTCCGGAATATTTTGCTGCAGCTCCGAGAGGAGATTGGTCTCCACTTGGATCAAGGTGAGAAGGATCAAGACCCCGATCCCGATCGAGAGGACGATCATCCCGATCTGCCGCCCGGGGCGGGTGAGATTTCCGATTCCATACCGGAGGATCAACGGCCGGGGACGGCCGATCCGCTTGATGAAGGAGAGGGCCGCCGCCGTCGCCGCCAGCAGCAGGAGCACGGCGACGCCGATCCCCAAGACGACCCATCCTCCCAGCCGCCACGACCCCGCCTGCCAGACCGCCAGCGCGGCCCATCCGACCACGATGAGCGCCCCCAGTTGAACGGCGCGGGGGGAGAAGAATCGGCGCCGCTTTTCTCCGCCGAAAAGATCGGCTTCCACCTCTTGGCGGAAGACCCGCGCCGGAGAGACCTGCCACACCTGCCGCAGCGGCCAGAGGGTAAAGAGAAGGGTCGTCCAGAGTCCCATCGCAACCCCCCGGGCCACCGGTACGAGGGCGAGCCGAAAGGAAAAGCCGGAGGGGAGGAAGGGGGCGAGGAGGGAGAGAAGCGCATGGTGGACGCCAATCCCCAGCGCCACCCCGAGCAGACTGCCGATCCCGCCGAGGAGCAGCGCCAGCAGGAGATAGACCGCCATCACCCCCCAGGTCGGCGTGCCGAGCGACTTGAGGATCGCAATCGTCTGCATCCGCTCGGAGAGGAATGCATGGATGTTGCTCGCGACGGCGATCCCGCCGATCATCAACGTAATCAGCCCGACGAGACCGAGATAGGTGGCGAAGTTCTCCAGAAAACGTCCGAGCCGCGGCTGCGCCTCCCGATAGGTCTGCAGGCGGACCGACTCCGAGGACCACCGCTGCTTCAAGTCGTCTTTTAAAAATTCCGGGGTGGCGGGCAAATCGGTTTTAAAAAGGAGACGCCGGGTGACCCGGCTTCCGATCTGGACCAGATGGGCTTTCTCCAACGCCGCTTGCGAGAGAAGGACCCGCGGTCCGAGGCTGAAGGTGCCGACCGACCGGTCGGGCTCTTTGCGGATGATTCCGCCGATCTTGAAGTGTCCTTCCCCCAGACGAAGGAGGTCTCCGACATGGAGGCCGAGCCGGATCAACAGCCCCTCTTGGACCCAGACCGAATCGGGATCATGAAACGGATCGGCCGCCGGCGGGTCGAGCAACAGCCGTCCGTAGAACGGATAGCCCGGCTCCACCGCCTTGAGCTCGACCAGCTGCGACTGAGAGGCCGCCTCGGTCGCCGCCATGCCGATCACCTCGGTGACCCGTATGAATTGAACCCCCTGCGGCAGATCGGAAAGGGCCCCTTCCCCCGCCGGAGAAAGCGGCCGATTCAGCCGCGCCTCCAGATCGCCGGCGAGAAGGTTGCGTGACTCGTGAAAGCTCATCTCCTGTAGATTGGCGGCGATGTTGCCGACGCCGACGATCGATCCGACCCCCAACGCGATGGAGAGGAGGAAGGAGAGAAAATGTCGAAAGGAGCCGCGCGCCTCCCGCCAGACCATCCGGAGAACAAATCGGCTCATGGGGCTCCTTGAGTCCGATCGTCAACGATCCGGCCATCTCGCAGAGAGATCGTCCGCTCCGCGCGCGCCGCCAGCGTCGGGTCGTGGGTCACCAAGATCAGCGTCGTCCCCTGGTCTCGGTGGAGCTGGAAGAGAAGGTCGATCACCCGGGCGCCATTCGCCGAATCGAGGTTGCCGGTCGGCTCATCGGCGAGAAGAAGGCGCGGCTTCGCGGCATAGGCGCGGGCAACGGCGACCCGCTGCTGCTCACCGCCCGAAAGCTGGACCGGATAATGCCCGCTCCGATCGCCCAGCCCCACCGCTTCGAGGAGCCGATACCCCTCCCGATCGGCACCGGCCTCCCCACGAAGCTCAAGTGGAACTTGAACATTCTCCAGCGCCGTCAGGGTCGGAATGAGATGAAACGACTGAAAGATCATCCCGATCTTCTCGCGGCGAAGCCGCGCGAGATCATCCTCGCTCAGCTCCGAAAGAGAGACCCCCTCGATGCGAATCGACCCGGAGGTGGGACGATCGAGCCCCGCCATCAACCCCAACAACGTCGACTTCCCGCTCCCGGAGGGCCCGATGACCGCCAAAAACTGCTTCGCCGGCACCGAAAGGTCGATCCGGTCGAGGATCGTCACCCTCCTTCCCCCACTGGTCAACTGCATCGTGAGGTCAGCAATCTCAATCATGAAACACCCCCGCTCCAGACACGAATTCGTATTATACACGAGCAATCAAAGAAGAAATAGAAGGGAAGAATGGATTGCGGATTGCGGAGTTTAAAGGCAGAAATCAGAGAGAAGTAAAAAAGAGCCTACACGCATCGGCGTCCTGTGTCCGTGTCTGCATCCGACCCCCCTTCCGCCCTGTTCGTTAAATTTATCCTAAATTTTTATACCGTAAAGAATTACAGCGGCCCAGGACGGAGGGCTCTCTACTTGGAAGGCTTGATCACCTTTCCTGTTTATGACACAATCAATCTTAAAACTTTTCTGCATATCGAAGGAGGCGCGTTTGAAACGGAAGGTCGTTTTTTGGGTGCTGGCCGTTCTTCTTTTTGGAGGGAGTGGGGTGTCGCCAGCGGTTGCCCGGGCCCAAGGAGCGGTCCGTGAGCGGGTGATCGTTGCGTTCGGCGACAGCCTGACGGCCGGACTAGGGGTCGCTCCGAATGAGGGCTATCCGGCGGTGCTGGAGCAAAAGCTGAGAGCGGCCGGTTACTCCTATCGCATCATCAATTCGGGGGTCAGCGGGGAGACAACCGCCGGCGGGCTCCGCCGTGTCGATTGGGTCCTTCGAAGCCGGCCGGATCTGGTGATTTTAGAGCTCGGCGCCAATGACGGTCTGCGCGGGCTCGATCTGGGGGAGACCGAAAAAAACCTCGCCGCGATGATCGAGCGGCTTCAAAAAACAGGGGCGGTGGTGATCTTGGCAGGAATGAAGTTGCCGCCGAATTATGGAAGAGGCTACACGGAGGGGTTTGAGAAAATCTATCCGAGGCTGGCGGCGCGCTATCACCTGACGCTGATCCCTTTTTTCCTCGATGGGGTCGCCGCCCAGTCGAACTTGAACCAGGCCGATGGGATTCACCCGACGGCGCAGGGGTATCGAATTATCGTCGATCGGATTTGGCCGGTGATTGAACCGCTCTTAAAGCGATAAGGGAAGAGAAAGGAGCGCGCCGATCAGAGCGATCCGCTCCCCTCTCCACGCTGTTGCGCCTCCAGGGCGACGGTCACCGTTCCCCGCTGGCTCTCCGACTGGAGCAGGACCGGCATCCGCCGGTCGTCATTCGTAAACCAGATGAAGAGATCGCCATTGCCGGAGAAGGCCCCTTCTTTGGGGAGGGCGGTCTGGACTTTGATGGTGTCGAAGGTTCCGGCGGGGGTCGTCACCCGCTCTTGCTGAAGGACCCGCACCTCGATCTTTCGGTTCTTCCCGCTCTCATGAACGTCGATAAAAAGCGCCCCGCCGATTTCGGGGAACCGCTGCGTTCTGAAGTAGTAGAGTGAGCTGAGCGAATCTTGGACACGCGGGGGAATCTCGAAAACCTCCTCCCGGTTGTTCTTCCATTGAACCGCACGGTGTCCGATCTGATCGAACGTCACCACCTTTTCATCGGTCTTCATCCGCCGCTCTTTTCGGACCTCGACCCGCCGGGAGAAGAGCCCCTCGGCATCCATGTACGACTCGACCCGGTCGTTGATCCGGGTGAAAAGGGAGAGAAAACCGCTCGTCTTGACCTCGGAGGAGAGGTGATAAACCTCTTTTCCTTCAAATTGAACCTTCTCGATCACCTTCATGATCGCCTTCCCGATCTTCATCTGATCCAGTGTCACCTGGTAGGAGAGCCGCTCTCCCGCCACAAAGGGGAAGGGGGTGACGTAGGAGATCGGCGGGATGGCGCTAAAAGCATCGGGGAGGAGGAGCTGAAGTGCAAAAGCGGAAAAAAATAGGATGCGCAGGCGCCTCTGCATCTTTTTATCTCCTTGCGAAAGATTAAAAATGGCCGTCGGGTGAGCGGTTTGATCGGGATCAGATCTCAAGCCGGGGCCGGGCTAAGGGTAGAATAACAGATCGGCCGATTCAGAGCATTGGGAGGAGACATTAAGTGGATGGAGAAAAGACCTTAACCTTTTTTGGAAAATGCTTCAGGGAGGAAAACCGGCAGCAAACGCGCAGCAGCCTCTTTGCGCGCAGCCTCTTTAATGGACGATACACGCCGCATGCTTTGCTAAATTCCTAAATCGGTCAGGAAGGCGTCATCTTTGCTCCAGCCTTTTTTGACTTTGATCCAGAGCTCCAGGAAAACGCGGGTTCCGAGGAGGGTTTCCATCTCTTCACGGGCCGACTTGCCGATCTCTTTTAACATCTGTCCCTTTTGACCGATCAGAATTCCCTTCTGCGAGTCGCGCTCGACGAAGAGGGTGGCGCGGATGGTGATCAGGTTTTTCTCCTCTTCTTCTTTGAACTCGTCGATATGGACGGCGACGGCGTAGGGAATCTCTTCGTGCGTTTTCTGAAAGACCTTCTCTCGGACCAGCTCGGCGGCAAGAAACCGGACCGGCTGGTCGGTCACGAGGTCCTCGGAAAAGATCGGCTCCCCTTCGGGAAGGTGGTTCAGCGCGGCGGCAATAAGACGGTCGGTATTCTCTCCGGTCAGCGCCGAGATCGGGATGATCTCGGAAAAGATCCCCTTCTGCTGGTAAGAGTCGAGAATGGGAATGAGGCGCTCTTTTTTGACCAGGTCGATCTTATTGACGATCAACATCTTGGGGGTTCTAATTTGCTCCAATCGCTCCGCGATGAACCGGTCCCCTTCCCCCGGCTCGGCATCGGGCTCGATGAGAAAAAAGATCAGATCGACCTCTTGGAGCGAATTGATCGCCGTCTGGACCATCCGCTGGTTGATCCGGCTTTTCGCCTTATGAATGCCGGGGGTGTCGAAGAAGACCATCTGCCCCGCTTCGATCGTCTTGACCCCCAAGATCCGGTTGCGGGTGGTCTGCGGCTTGTCGGAGATGATCGAAACCTTCTGCCCCAGAAGCTGATTGAGCAGGGTTGATTTTCCGACGTTGGGACGTCCAATGATCGCGATGAATCCGGAACGGTAAGCCATAAGATCAAATCAAACAAGAAGGAATGTGAAGGTCAGGTAAAAAGAGTTCAGATCGATTCTAGCGTTTGTCTAGCTTTTGATTTTTTTATTGAGGCTCATAAAATTCATAAATCAGCTCTCCCTCTCGCGCCAATCCAAGCCGATCCCGCGCCATCCGCTCGATCGTCAATCGATCGGTCTTCAGCGCCTCGATGCGGCGGGTGAGCTTTTCGTTATCGCTCCGAAGCGTCCGGTTCTCCTCGTTGACCTGGGAATAGGCCTGCTTCATTTTAATGTATTTGAGCAGCCCCATCTCGCCGAAGAGGAAGGAGAGAAGAAGATAACCATTGATAAAGAGGGCCACCGCGCCGAAGAGGCGCTTCATCGTGGCCCGCCGTTGTTCGATCTCTCCCCGGGTTCGGTTTCTCATCTTTATGGAAAATCACGTGAGGCACGCTCCCTCACGTTATTATAAGTGATAGTTGAGCTGAAGCGTTAGAGAATTCTCGCTGGAGATCCGCGCTTCGCTTGCAAAGTAATAGTTTTGATAGATCAGAAATTCGGCGCCGATAAAAACACCGATGAAGCCGTCTGATCGGGCGGTCGGGCCGTTCTTAAACTTGGCCTGCACCTTGGAAAAGGAGAGCCCGATATAAGGGGTGAAGCGCTCCATCCCCTGCAAAGCGCCGCCGATGAACGACTCCAACTCGCCCCAATTGACCCGCGGCGTCGGCGAGCCGCCGTCGCGGCTGAAGAATTCCAAGAACTGAATCCCGACGCCGACCTTGAAATCTCCCTTTTGAAAAAGGGTCCATCGTCCCCCGCCCCCCAATGCCGGACCGAAATCTCCCTCGAACTCGCGGGAGTTGGTCTCCAGATCGGCGATGCCGACCCGAAGGTAGAGATCGACGAAAGGGGTGAGACCGTAGATCCCTTGAAGGAGGATCCGCTCGCTCGTCGCCTGCCCGCCGAATCCGTCTTCCCCGGCCCGCAGTTTACGTTGGGTCAGGTCATAATCAAGGTTGAACTGGGAGAGGGTGTTCGGCTTCCCCGAAGCGGTCGGATCGCCGATCACCCCCGCCTGCGCCTCCGACATCCGGATCAGCAATAAAATTCCGGAAAAAAAGAAAAGAAATTTCGCGAATCGCCATCCGCGCGCCGCTCCCCCGCCCCTTCCGGGCCGTCCCTTTTGCCGCATTCCGCTCTCCTCTGTCGGTTCTCAGTCGGTGAAGTCACCCTCAACGGGCTCAAAACTATAGACAAGGATACCCGAAAATGCGATTTAGTGCCGCGGCGGAAGCATCGGCCTGATCACGATTGTTTGAAAAGATCCTTTCCCCGAAAGACGGCGGCCTCTCCCAACTCTTCCTCGATTCGGAGAAGCTGATTGTATTTGGCGGTCCGATCGGTTCGAGAGAGCGATCCGGTTTTGATCTGGCCGGAACCGGTTCCCACCGCGAGATCGGCGATCGTCGCATCTTCGGTCTCTCCCGACCGATGCGAGACGATCGTTCGGTAGCCGGCCTGTTTGGCCCGCGCGATCGTATTGAGCGTTTCGGTCAAGGTCCCGATCTGGTTGAGCTTGATCAAGATCGCATTTCCGATCCCCTCCCGAATTCCCTTTTCCAAAATTTTCTCGTTCGTAACGAAGAGGTCATCCCCGACGAGCTGAACCCGGCGGCTCAGCCGCTCGGTCAGGAGCTTCCATCCCTTCCAATCGTTCTCGGAGAGACCATCTTCGATCGAGACGATCGGGAATTGATCGACCAGCTTCGCATAATAGTCGATCATCTCCTCGGAGGAAAGCGCCTTTCCTTCCGACTTGAGGTGATATTTTCCCTTTTCGTAGAACTCGCTTGCCGCCGCGTCGAGCGCCAACAACAGATCCCGCTCCGGCCGATAGCCGGCCCCTTCAATCCCCTTCATGATCAGCTCGAGCGCTTCTTTATGCGATCGAACGGCCGGGGCGAATCCCCCCTCGTCTCCAACCGCCGTGGTATATCCCTTCTTCTTCAGCACCGCCTTCAAACTGTGAAAGACCTCGACCCCCATCCGGAGCGATTCCGAGAAGGTCGGGGCGCCGGCCGGGATGATCATGAACTCCTGAAAATCGAGGCCGTTGTCGGCATGGGCGCCGCCGTTGATGATATTCATCATCGGGACCGGCAGCTCCCGGGCGGTCAGACCGCCGAGATAGCGGTAGAGGCCGAGTCCCCGCTCTTCGGCCGCCGCCTTCGCGACCGCCAGCGAGACGCCGAGCAGGGCGTTGGCGCCGAGCGCCCGCTTGCTCGGGGTGCCGTCGAGCGCGATCATCAGATCATCGATCACCGCCTGCTCCTCGGCGAAGAGGCCGAGGATTTCCGGCCGGATCTTTTTATGAACATTCTCGACCGCCTTCAGAACCCCTTTCCCGCCATACCGCTTGGGGTCTTTGTCCCGGAGCTCCAGCGCCTCGCGCTCGCCGGTGGAGGCGCCCGATGGGGCCGCGGCGCGTCCGACGGCGCCGCTCTCCAGAAACACTTCCACTTCCACGGTCGGATTTCCGCGGGAATCGAGAATCTCACGCGCATGAACATCGGCAATCTGACTCATTCGAATCTCCTCCAGACGCGCCGATTATTTCGGCGCCAGCTTCCGCTTTAACAGTTCGTTCAACATCCCGGGATTCGCCTTTCCACCGGAGCGCTTCATCACCTGGCCGACGAAGAACCCGAGGAGCTTCTCCTTGCCGGCGCGGTATCCTTCGACCTCTTTCGGATTGGCGGTCATCACCTCGTCGATCACCCCCTCGAGCGCCGAGGTATCGCTCATCTGAACCAGCCCTTTTTCTTGAACGATCTTCTCCGGATCGGCGCCGCTCCGATACATCTCCTCGAAGACCGTCTTCGCGATCTTTCCGCTGATCGTTCCGTCCTCGATCATCTTCAACATCGCCGCCAACTGCTCGGGACGGATCGGCGCCTGTTCGATCTCTTTATTTTCATTGTTGAGCTCGCGGAGGAGATCGCCCATCACCCAGTTGCTGACGATCTTCGGCTTCGGATAGGCTTTCACCGCTTTCTCGAAGAAATCGGCGAGCCCCTCCGAGCCGGTCAGGATCACGGCGTCATAGTCCGGAATCTGATAGGCCGAGACAAAGCGCGCCCGCTTCGCATCGGGAAGCTCAGGGAGGGTCGCGGTAATTGTGTCAATCCACTTTTGATCGACCGCGAGCGGGACCAGGTCGGGCTCCGGGAAGTAGCGGTAGTCGTGCGCCGCTTCCTTGCTTCGCATCGAAAAGGTCATCCCGCTCTTGGTGTCCCAGAGGCGGGTCTCTTGAACGATCTTTCCCCCCTCCTCCAGAATTTTCTCCTGGCGCACCATTTCATACTCGATCGCTTTTTGAATGAAGCGGAAAGAATTCATGTTCTTCACCTCGGCGCGGGTGCCGAATTTCTCGCTCCCGACCGGGCGGATGGAGACGTTCGCATCACAGCGAAAATTCCCCTTCTCCATGTCGGCGTCGGAGACGCCGGTGTAGATTAAGATTTGCCGGAGCTTTTTGAGATAGGCGACCGCTTCGTCCGAAGTGCGAATGTCGGGCTCGCTGACGATCTCCAGCAGCGGGACGCCGGCGCGGTTGAGATCGACGTGGCTCGCCGCCTCGATCCCCTCATGAAGGTTTTTCCCCGCATCTTCTTCCATATGAATTCGGGTCAGTCCGATCCGCCGGGTCGCTCCGTTGACCGCGATCTCAATGTAGCCATGCTCCGCCAGGGGGAGCTCATACATCGAGATCTGATATCCCTTGGGAAGATCGGGGTAGAAATAGTTCTTCCGCGCAAACCGGGCGTGCGGCGCGATCTGACAATGGGTCGCCACCCCCATCCGGATCGCGTTCTCCACCACCTTTTGATTCAGCACCGGGAGGACTCCCGGATGCCCGAGACAGATCGGGCAGGTCTGGCTGTTGGGAGGCTGACCGAACTTCGTGCTGCAGCCGCAGAAAATCTTCGATTCGGTCAAGACCTGCGCGTGGACTTCCAGTCCGATGACAGCTTCATACTTCATCACAGTATCCTTAGATTATCTTTACGAAAGAAAAAGGCTCGGTCGGATCGATCGCGACCGACGCAATCCTTTCTATCAATCATGGGTCCGAAGCGATTTCAAAAATTGGATGTACTGGGCCGAGAGCTGGTTCTTCTCCGCCCCTTGGATCATCTTGCTGAGATAGGCTTTGGAGGGGAGAAACGCCCCTTGGCGGATCGCCACGTAGGTGAGTGCGGGAAGCCGCTCCCCCTGCTGCGCTCCCGGCCGCTCCACCATGACATCCTGGCGGACGTAGGAGTTCGGATAATCGGCGAATTTGTCCATCCGCTTGAGATCGTCCAGCGTCAGGTCGAAGAGGACGCCGCAGATCTCTTTTCCCTGCTCGGGCAGGATGTCGGCGGTGCCGCTGTTCCACGACCGGGACCATCGGGTGAAGGCAAGGGTGTAGTGGGACAGCCGGCCCACGCCGATCACCTTGTGTCCCGGACAGCGGGCCTGCATCTGGTCATGATCCATGTTCGAACCGTAGGCGAAGTAGATCACAGTGTCGGTCTCCGTGTGTGAAAGTCGGTCGTCCGCTCGTAGGCATCGGCAATGCGCAACACCCCCGCTTCGTCGAAGGCGCGCCCCAAGATTTGAAGGCCGATCGGCAATCCCTCTTGGGAGAAGCCGCAAGGGATCGAGATCGCCGGGATGCCGGCGAGGTTGACCGAGATGGTAAAAATGTCGGAGAGATACATCTGGAGCGGATCGGCGGTCTTCTCGCCGATCCGAAACGCCGGGGTCGGCGCGGTCGGCGTGACGATCGCATCAACCGACTCAAAGGCGTTGTCGAAGTCGCGCTTGATCAACGTCCGGACCTGCTGAGCCTTTTTATAATAGGCATCGTAATAACCGGACGAGAGGGCGTAGGTCCCGAGCATGATCCGCCGCTTGACCTCCGGCCCGAACCCCTCTTGGCGGCTCTTCATATACATCTCGAGCAGGTCGTGCGCCTGCGGCGTCCGATAGCCGTAGCGGACCCCGTCGAAGCGGGCGAGGTTGGAGGAGGCCTCCGCCGTCGCGAGGATATAATAGGTCGCCACGGCATACTCCGTGTGCGGCAATGAGATCTCCTTTATCTCGGCGCCGAGCTGCTTCAACGTCTCGATCGCTTGCGCGATCGTCGATGCGACCGCCGGGTCCATCCCTTCGATAAAATACTCCTTCGGAACGCCGAGCCGCATCCCCCGGATCTCTCCGGTCAGCGCGCCGGTCAGGTCGGGCATCGGAAGGTCGGCCGAGGTCGAATCGGACGGATCGTGGCCGCCGATCGCATTCATCAACAGCGCCGCGTCGGTCACATCGCGGGTCAGCGGTCCGATCTGATCGAGCGAAGAGGCAAAGGCGACCAAGCCGTAACGGGAGACCCGTCCATAGGTCGGCTTGAGGCCGACCACCCCGCAGCAGGCCGCCGGCTGGCGGATGGAGCCGCCGGTGTCGGAGCCGAGCGCCGCGACCGCTTCAGAGGCCGCCACCGCCGCGGCCGACCCGCCGCTCGATCCCCCCGGAATCCGGCTGAGGTCCCAGGGATTCCGGGTCTTCTCGAAGGCGGAGTTCTCCGTCGAGGAGCCCATCGCAAATTCATCCATGTTGGTCTTGCCGAGGAAGATCGCGCCGGCGCGCCGGAGCCGCCCGACGACGGTGGCATCGTACGTCGCCGTATAGTTTTGGAGCATCTTCGACGAGCAGGTCGTCCGGATTCCATCCGCGCAGAGATTGTCTTTTAATGCGATCGGAACCCCGGCGAGCGGCCCGACCGCTTCACCCCGCGCGATTGCCTGGTCAATCCGATCGGCTTGGGCAAGCGCCTCTTTCTGCAGGAGGGTGTTGTAGGCATGAACCTCTTTTTCAACCGAGTCGATCCGCGCGAAGAAGGCGTTCACCAACTCCTTCGCCGAGACCGACTTCTTCTTCAGCGCCTCATTCAATTCATGCGCGGTCAGATGAATCCAGCTCAAATGCCACTCCTGACAGACTCCACCCGATTTTTTTCATCGACCTTGACCACCTTCGGCAGGTATCCCTTGAGCTCTTCCTCGTTATAGGCGGCATAGCAGAAGATGATCACCTTGTCGCCGACCACCCCTTTGCGCGCCGTCGGCCCGTTGAGACAGATCGTCCCGGAGCCTTTGTCGCCCGGCAAAAGGTAGGTGATGAATCGCTCGCCGTTGCTCAAGTTGGAGACCATCACCTGCTCATACGGAAGCATCCCGGCCGCCTCCATCAACGCGCGGTCGACGGTGATGCTCCCTTCATAATGGAGCTCCGACTCGGTGATGGTGGCGCGGTGTATTTTGGATCGTAACATTTGTCTTAACATCTGATTCCTCTTTAAATAGGGCGAGGGGACAATAGGCCTCTCGCCGATTCTCTATTCGATAATCTTCGGCACCCGGAAGAACGCCCCTTCCTTTTCAGGCGCGTTTTCCAGCGCTTTTTCGACCGGGAGCGACGGTCTCGCCCGATCCTCTCGGAAGACATTCGAGAGGGAGAGGACATGGGACGTCGGCTCGATATTCTTCGTATCCGCCTGGTTGAGCTTCTCGACATAGGTGAGGATGTTGCTGAGCTGATCGGTGAGCCGGTCGATCTCTTCGGATGACAAACTGAGCCGCGCCAGCTTTGCCACGTGCAACACCTCTTCTCGATCGATTTTCACCGCATTCTCCCCTAAAAATGTTTCTCCAGTTTAGCATATTTCAATGCCAGTTTCTTCGTCCCCACCGAAGAGAAGGTCACCGTCACCTTCGCCTCTTCCCCTTCGCCCTCGCAGCGCTGGACCCGCCCGATTCCGAAGAGGGGATGGCGCACCATCGATCCGATCGGAAAGGCCCCCTCGCTCTCTTGAAGGTCGGTATACACCGGATCGTCGGAAGGTCGCGGCTCCTGCCGGGGCCGCCAGTTGCGGGATCGATCGTAATTGTGGGGTTGGAGTCGGTCGCGCCCCGCCGGGTAAGACGGTTTCCGGCTGACGATCGTGATCCCCTCTTTGGGGAGCTCTTGAATAAACCGGGAGGGGGAATTCCACTGCGAGCTGCCATAAAGCCGGCGCTGCGCGGCGCTGATGAGATAGAGTCTCTCTCGCGCGCGGGTCATCCCGACGTAGCAGAGCCGCCGCTCCTCCTCCATCTCGCGAAGGTCGGTCAACGACCGGGAGTGCGGAAAGAGCCCTTCCTCCATTCCGATCAAGAAGACGACCGGGAACTCGAGCCCTTTCGCTGAATGGAGGGTCATCAGCGTCACCCCGCCGCCGGTGGCATCGGGCTCATCCCCGGCGCCGACCAGCGCAATCTGGTCGAGAAACGCTTTCAGCCCGGTCGACGTCTCCGCCGGATCGCTCCCCTCCGGCGCGTCGTCCTCTATCATCGGCTCAAACTGATCGGCGGCATTGATGAACTCGAGGATGTTTTCGATCCGCCCCTCCGCTTCGTGCGCATACTCTTTTCGGATAAACTCGAGGTAATTCAGCTCATCGACCAGGTAGCGAACCAGCTGCGGAAGGGTCTGGGTCTCCGAGACGATCCGAATCGTTTCGATAAACCGATAAAACGCCGACAGCCCGCGCCGGGCGTTGGTGGAGAGGCCGATCTCCGCCGCGAGCGTTCCGTCATCGACCGAAACGATCCGGCCGATGGCATCAAAAAGGGAAAGCCGCTCCGCCTCGGCATAGGCGTCGAGCCGCTCCAGCGAGGTCGCCCCCACCCCCCGCTGCGGCAGATTGATCACCCGCCGGAGGCTGATCGCATCTCCCGGATAGACGACCAGTCGAAGATAAGCGATCAGGTCTTTGATCTCCTTCCGCTCATAAAAGCGAAGACCGCCGACGATGATATACGGAATCCCCGCGTTGCGCAGCGCCTCTTCCATCACACGCGACTGCGCATTGGTCCGATAGAGGATGCTGAACTCGGAGAGGGTCCTTCCCTCGCGGTCCTGTAGGCTCCGAACCGTGTCACGGACGAAGCGCGCTTCGTCCTCCTCATTTTCGACCTGAGCCCAGAGGAGCGGCTCGCCGGTCGGATTTTCGGTGAAGAGGTCTTTCGATTTCCGCCGGGTGTTGTTTTCGATCACCGCCGCGGCGGCCGAGAGGATCATCCCGGTCGAGCGGTAATTCTGGCTCAGGACCACCACCTTGGCGTCGGGAAAATCGCGCTCGAAGCTCAAGATATTCCCGACGTCGGCGCCGCGAAAGGCGTAGATCGACTGATCGTCGTCCCCCACAACGCAGAGGTTTCTCCGCTCGGTGATGAGAAGATGAATCAACCGATATTGGGCCGCGTTGGTGTCTTGGTACTCATCGACCAAAATGTATTCGAACTGTTCTCGGTAACGCTCCAGCACCTCCGGAATGGAGGTAAAGAGGCGGATCGTCGTCCCGATCAGGTCGTCGAAGTCGAGCCCCTGGGCCGCCGTCAACCGCTCTTGATAGAGCGCATAGACCTTCTTGAGCTTGTCTTCCAAGCCGAAGTCAGCCCCCTTGTCCAGGTATTCATGCGGGGTGATCAATTGATGCTTCAGCTGACTGATCCGGGTCAGAAACGTTCGGGGGGGATAGAGATCCTCGTTCACCCCGAGGGCTTCGGTGCATCCCTTCACCAACGCGAGCTGATCGGCGGAGTCGTAGATGACGAAGTCGTTTTTGTATCCGAGGCGATGGATGTTCCGGCGAAGGATCTTCAGGCAGACGGCATGAAACGTCGAGATCGTCAGCCGGCGCCCCGGCTCGCCGGGAACCAGCTTCATGATCCGCTCCCGCATCTCCTCCGCCGCCTTGTTGGTAAAGGTCACCCCCAAGATCCGGCTGGGAGAGACACCGCACCGCTCGACGAGGTAGGCGATCCGGTGGGTGAGGACGCGCGTCTTGCCGCTCCCCGCCCCGGCCAAAATAAGAAGCGGCCCTTCGGTATGCTGGACCGCTTCGAGCTGCCGCGGGTTCAAATTGCTGAGGATGTCTGTCATCGGGGCCTTAAATTCTTAAATCAAATATGGATAATACGGGATAAAGAAGTCGGACGTCAACATCCGAAAGAGAAGAAAAGACTCACCCCTCCTCTTGAATTCGGACCCCTCGATTTTGAGCTCCGAGCAATTATTCTACCGTGACGCTTTTTGCCAGGTTTCTCGGCTGGTCGACATCGCTCCCCCGCAGCACCGCGATATAATAGGCAAGCAGCTGCAGCGGGATCGTCATCAGAATCGGGCTGAGCTGAGGGTGGACCTTCGGGACGAAGAAAACCTCGTCGGCGAGCGACGCGATTTCGTTATCCCCCTCTTCCGCGAAGGCAATGATGATTCCGCCGCGCGCCTTCACCTCCATCACATTGTTGACCATCTTGTCGTAGACCTCATCCTTGGGAGCCAACACGACCACCGGCATGTTCTCGTCGATCAAGGCGATCGGACCGTGCTTCATCTCCCCCGCCGGATACCCCTCGGCGTGGATGTAAGAAATCTCCTTCAACTTCAGCGCCCCCTCGAGCGCGACCGGATATTGGATCCCCCGGCCGAGGTAGAGGAAGTCGCGATGGCGGAAAAACCGTTTGGCGATGGCGGCCACCCGCTCCTCATGGCGGAGGAGCTCTTCGATCTGTTTGGGGAGATGGACCAACGCGTGGATCAGCTGTTTTCCCTGCTCCTCCTGAAGGACCCCCCGCTTTCGGCCGAAGTCGATCGCCAAGAGGGTCAGCGCGGTCAGCTGGGTGGTAAAGGCCTTGGTGGAGGCGACGGAGATCTCGGGGCCGGCGTGGGTATAAAAGATCGATTCGGCCTCGCGGCTGATGCTGCTCCCGACCACGTTGCAGATCGCCAGGGTGCGGGCCTTCTTCGACTTCGCTTCTTTTAATGCCGCCAAGGTATCGGCCGTCTCGCCCGACTGTGAAATCACCACCAACAGATCGTTCGACGCGAGCCGCGGGTTCCGGTAGCGAAATTCGGAGGCGATGTCGACTTCGACCGGAAGGTGGGAGAGCGACTCGATCAAAAACTTTCCGACCAGGGCGGCATGCCACGATGTCCCGCACCCGACCAAGATCGCCCGTCGGAAATTCTGGAGATCTTTCGCCGATAAACCGACCTCTTCCAGAAAGACCTCTCCCGCCTCCTGGCCGACCCGGCCCCGGATCGTGTCGACGAGGGCGCGCGGCTGCTCGTGAATCTCTTTTTGCATGAAATGGCGGTAGCCCCCCTTTTCGGCCATCACCGGGTCCCACGAGATATGTTGGCTCTTCTTCGAGAGGAGCGCTCCCTTGAGATCGAAGATCTCGGCGCCGCTGCGGGTCATCACCGCCAGCTCTCCATCGTCGAGGAAGATCACCTCGCGGGTGTGGCTTAAGAAGGCCGGAATATCGGAAGCGACAAAGAACTCCTTCTCCCCGACGCCGACGACCAGCGGACAGCCGGAGCGGAAGGCGATCAAGCGTTCCGGCTCTTTCTCGGAGAGAACACAGATCGCGTAACTTCCGACCATCCGTTCGATCGCCCCCTGGACCGCTTTCTCCAGCGGCATCCCGCTCTGATAGAACTGATCGATCAGATGGACAATCACCTCGGTGTCGGTGTCGGAGGTAAAGAGCCGCCCCTGCGCTTGGAGGCCCTTCTTCAGCGAGAGGTAGTTCTCGATGATCCCGTTGTGGACGACGACGAGGGAGCCGGCGCGATGCGGGTGGGCGTTCTCCTCCGACGGCTTCCCATGGGTCGCCCAGCGGGTGTGGCCGATTCCGGAATGTCCGTTCGGCGGAATCGGTGAGAGGTTCGCTTCGAGCGCGGCGAGCTTTCCGACCGATCGCCGGACATCCAGCGCGCCGTCGGCAAAGTAAGCGATCCCGGCGGAATCATACCCCCGGTATTCGAGCCGCCGAAGCCCGTCGACCAAGACCGACACCACATTTTTCTCACCGATATACCCGATGATCCCACACATGTGAAGACTCCGAATAGGAGCTGAAGCATGACAGGCCGGGGGGAAAAGAAAGGCTGCCTCTTTTACTCTTTCCCCCGTTCGCCTCCACCCTCAGCTCTCTTTGACTTCTTTTTAGCTGCCCAGCCTTCCTTATTCTCTTGTCGAACGCGGGAGATCGCCAACGACCCCGGCGGAACATCGCGGGTGACGGTCGTTCCGGCGGCGATCAACGCGCCCGCCCCGACCCGCACCGGCGCCACCAACTGGGTGTCGCTCCCGATAAAGACATCATCCTCGATAATCGTCCGATATTTCTTCTCGCCGTCGTAGTTGCAGGTGATCGTTCCGGCGCCGATGTTGACCCCTTTGCCGACGACCGTGTCGCCGATGTAGGTCAGATGATTCGCCTTCGATCCCTCTCCCAGCTCGCTCTTTTTGATCTCGACGAAATTGCCGACCTTCGCCCCGCGCCGAAGCACCGTGCCGGGCCGCAGGTGGGCAAAGGGGCCGACCGACGCGTCCGATTCGATCTCCGAATCTTCGACGACAGAGTAATCTTTCACCACCACCTGCGCGCCGAGCCGGCTGTTCTTGATCCGGCAAGGATAAAGGGTTGACCCCTCCCCGATCGCGCTCTTCCCCTCCAGCGTAACGCCCGGATAGATGAGGACATCGCGCCCGATCTCGACGGCGGGGCCGATCCGAACCTGCGCCGGATCGATGAAGGTGACCCCCTCGGACATCCAATGGGTGACGATCCGCTTTTGGAGAATCGCCTCGGCCCGGGCGAGGTCGGCGCGGCTGTTGACCCCGATCACCTCGTCCGGATCGGCTTCCACCCCGGCGAGCGGCTCCCCGCGACGGGCGGCGATCCCGATCAGATCGGTGAGGTAATACTCTTTCTGCTGGTTGTTCGGCTGCACCTCCCCCAACGCCTCAAAAAGAAAAGGGGCCTCTATTATATAGACACCGGTGTTCACCTCGTCAATCGCCCGCTGCGCCGGCGTGGCATCCTTCTCTTCGATCACCTGCAGAATCGCGCCGTTCTTTTTTCGGATCACCCGGCCGTAGCCGTATGGATTTGCAAGCCGGGTTGTTAGAATCGTCATCGTCGCGCCGGCGCTCCGGTGCGCCTCTCGCAGCTGCCGGAGGGTCTCCGGCCGGAGCAGCGGCGTGTCGCCGCTTAAAATCAGGACCGAGCCGGTAAAACCGAAGAGCGCTTCCTTCGCTTGAAGGACGGCATGGCCGGTGCCAAGCGGCGGATCTTGAAGGAGACAGGTCACCCCCCGGTCCGCGACCGCCTTGGACACCTGCTCCGCCTGATGCCCGATGATGACGAAGCTCTTTTGGATCTCCGCCTGTTTGACCAGATCAAGGATGTAGAAAAGCATCGGGCTGCCGGAGAGGGGGTGGAGGACCTTGGGAAGGGTCGACTTCATCCGCTTCCCCTGGCCGGCCGCCAGGATGATCGCCGCCTCGCCCCCGGAGCCGCCGTTGAGAGAACGCCGCTCCGCCGCCGGGGCCGCTTTCTTTTCCGGCGCCGGTCCCTTTTCCCTTCTTTCCTGATCCTTCATTTACTTTAAACCCAATCTTCCGGTGGGTGACACCCCTCGTCTTTGGGGGATTTTGGGGGATCGCTTCTTTATCCCTTGAATTATAACTTAAACGACAGAATATACCTGACTTTTTATCCCGCTTTCAATCCTTTTTTCGGGGTTTGAATAGAAACAGGCTAGAGTCCCAAGAGCCGCTTCGCGTTCCCGAGGAGGATCTTCTCGCGGACCTCCGGCTTAAACCCCGCCTTCTCGAAATCGGCGATCCAGCGCTCCGGGGTCAGAAAGGGATAGTCCGAGCCGAACAACACCCGGTCTTGCAGCAGCGAGTTGGCATGCTGGACCAGCGAGGGGGAGAAATATTTCGGCGACCAGCCGGAGAGATCGATGTAGACATTCGTTTTATGAACGGCGACGGCAAGCATCTCCTCTTGCCACGGCCAGGAGGGATGCGCCCCGATGATCGTCAGCCCCGGAAAATCGGCGGCGATGTCGTCGATCGCCGGAATCGGCCGACCGTATTTGAGCTTCAGCCCATTTCCCCCCGGCACCCCGGCGCCGACGCCGGTCGTCCCGGTGTGAATCAGAAGCGGCACCTTCAATCCCTGGCAACACTCCCAGAGGGGATAAAACCGGCGGTCGTTCGGCTCAAACGCCTGGGCGATCGGGTGGATCTTCAACCCCCGCAGCTTTAATTCTTTCACGGCTCGTTCGAGCTCTCGAATCGCCATCCTCCCCTTCCAGGGATCGACGCTGGCGAAACCGATGAAAACGTCGGGATACTGTCGGACCGCGTCGGCGACATAGTCGTTGGTCACCGGCGGGAGGCCGGTGTGGGTCTCCGCATCCCAGGCGAGCAGCACCGCCAGCATCTCGGCCCGCCGGTAATAGGCCGCCATCTCCTCCAAGCTGACGACGGCATCGTGGCGATGGAAATAATGGAGCGCATCGGAAAGGTATTTCCCCCCGGCCTCCACCAGATACTCCCGCGTTCCGGGATGGACATGCATATCGATCGCCCGCATCCGTGACTCCTATAAGATCTGGAAATTCTATCACAACTTCCCGGTGAATTCCTCCGGGAAGACCCGCCCTTTGCGTTTTCTAAATTGATCTCAACCGGTTCGGGTCGGTTTGCAGCGCGGAGAGAAAAGCAAAGGCGCGCGCCTCGGTCCAATAACGCGCCTGCCAGGGCCACCGCCCCTCGACGAACCCGGTGTGGCCGCCGAACGGGGGAAACAGGGCGGTCAGCCACTTCGACGCTTCAATTGTTTTTAAAGGGATGGAATGTCTCGGAAGGAAGGGATCGTTCAGCGCGTTGATCAGGAGGACCGGCCGACGGATCGCATCGAGAAACCGCTTGGAGCTGCTGCGGGTCCAATAATCAAACCCGCTCCGAAAGCCATGGATCGGCGCCGTCACCAGGTCATCAAACTCGGCGAAGGAGGCGATCCGCCGGACCCGCGCCGGATCGACCAGCCCCGGAAACCGCCGCTCCTTCAACACCGCCTTCTCCCTGAGGGTCTTCAAGAAGACCCGTCCATAAATCCGGCTGAACCCACGGTCGATGTTTTGGGCCGCCGCCGCCAGGTCGAACGGCACCGAGATCGCCACCCCGGCCCGAACCGCCTCCGGCGCCGCCGTCCCCTGCTCGCCGAGCCACTTGAGGAGGACATTCCCCCCCAACGAGAAACCGACGATGAAGAGCGGCGATCCGGGAAAGCGCGAGAGGAGTTGCCGGACGACCCAATCAAGATCGGTCGTCTCCCCCGAGTGGTAAAACCGACGCTGCCGGTTCATCTCCCCGCTGCACGATCGAAAGTTGAGGGCGACTCCCCGCCAGCCGAGCCGTCGTGCCTCCCGATGCATGCCGAGAATATACTTCGCCCGGGAAGAGCCCTCCAGCCCATGGAGGAACAAGACGGTCGGTGTTGCGGTGTCCCCCTCGGCCGGTTCGGGATCGAGGAAATCGAGATCGAGAAAATCGTCATCCGGCGTCTCCCACCGCTCGCGCCGAAGCGGCAGCGCCTCGGTCATCCCATAAAGACGCCGCCAAACGGTCTGAACATGCGGCCCGGGACACCACCAGGCAGGCCGAAAGTCGTCACTGTCCATCAGAACACCCAACCGGTTCATTGCGAATTGCGGAGTGCGGATTGCGGCGTAGCAGATAAAATTCAAAAGAGGTTTTCCTTCTCATCTTTGCAATCCTTTTGCAACCCGCAATCCGAAATCCGCATTCCGCAATTCGAACATCTTCATTGCAATTCCGCCTCCCCTCCATGTATGATAAACCGTTCGCGGGAGGGGTGGTGACGGGTCATTTTATCACATTCGAAGGGGTCGAAGGGAGCGGGAAGACGACCCAGCTGGCGATCTTGGCGGACGATTTAGAAACCCGCGGTCTCTCGGTCGTCCGGACCCGCGAGCCGGGGGGAACGAAGATCGGCGATGCGATCCGGGCGCTGATCCTTGATTCCAAAAATCAGACGATGGATGCCAAGGCGGAGCTCCTTCTCTATTTGGCGAGCCGGGCCCAACACCTCAAAGAGGTGATCCTCCCCGCTTTGGAAACAGGCAAAGTCGTTCTCTGCGATCGGTTCGCCGACGCCACCTATGCCTACCAGGGAGTTGGACGGGGCCTGTCGAAGCGGGGGATCGAGCAGATTGGCCGGTTCGTCACCGAGGGGCGTCAGCCCGACCTCACCCTCCTTCTCGATATCGATCCTAAGAAAGGGCTCGCTCGTCTGAAAGGCCGGGAGGAGATCAACCGACTCGATCGGGAAGCGCTTCAGTTTCACGAGGCGGTTCGAAAAGGATATCTCCATCTCGCCAAACGAAACCCGCGCCGGATCCAGGTGGTCTCCACCGACGGAGCGGTCGACGAGATTGCCCAAAAAATTAGAAAGGTGGTTGATGACTACTTCCGAAACGCCTGAAAAATCGGATGCGCCGCGCGGCTTTGGTGAAATTATCGGACATTCCCGCGCGATCGACATCCTCCAATCGATGCTCCTCTCGGATGAGATTCCCCATGCGATCCTCTTCATGGGAGAAGAAGGGATCGGCAAACGAACCGTCGCCCGCGCCTTTGCGCAGACCCTCCTCTGCCATGAACGGCAGATGCCCGAAGGACCGGAGGGCGAAGAAGGACCGATCGAGCCGTGCGGCCGCTGCCTCTCCTGTCAAAAGCTCTCCGCGGGAAATCATCCCGACTTCATGACGATCGAGCCGGAGGGGAGCGCGATTAAAATCGAGCAGGTCCGGACCCTGCAGGACCGGATCATATACAAGCCGATCGACGGACCGAGGCGGATCATCCTGATCGATCCCGCCGACAAGATGAACGGGGCCGCCGCCAACGGTCTCCTCAAAACATTGGAAGAGCCCCCCGCGCATGCCGTCTTGATCTTGATCACCGCCAAGCCCTACTCGCTTCCCGAGACGATCCTCTCCCGCTGCCAGAAGATCTCCTTTTATCCCCTCTCCCTCTCGCAGGTCGAAAAGCTCCTGGCAGAGCGGAACCACTGGTCGGTTCAGGAAGCCCGCCTGATCGCCGCGCTGACCGGCGGCCATCTCGGCGAGGCGCTCTCGTTGTCGCTCGAAGCGGCCCGGGAAATGGAAGAGGGGCTCTATACCCTCGTCTCCGAGAAGACGTTGATGAACTACGAACGGCTCTTCGAGGTCGCCACCACCTACTCCCGGGACGAAGAGGTGATGGCCAAATCGCTCCACTACCTCGCCGCCTGGTTCCGCGATGTGCTGGTGCTGCAGGCGGTCCCCAACCCGTCGATGCTCGATCCTTCCTGGCTCGTCTACAGCTGGCGGCATGAAGAGATCAAGCGGTGGGCCGGACGGATGAATACAAATGAGGTCGCCACCTTCCTCTCCAACCTTCAGATCCTCCAGCAGGCGCAGATCCGCAACGTCAACCGGCAGCTCTCCCTCGAAAATCTGTTGATGCAGCTCAAAGACAAATTGATCAATCAGGAGCAGAAGACCTCAGGATGAAGTCGCACGAAAAGTTTTATCTCACCACGCCGATCTACTACGTCAACGACGAGCCGCACATCGGCCATGCTTATACGACGATCGCCGCCGACATTCTCGCCCGCTACCACCGTCTCCTTCAACACGACGTCTTCTTTCTTACCGGCACCGACGAGCATGGCCAGAAGGTGGCGCAGGCGGCGGCCAAGCGGAACGTCCCCCCGCAGCAACATGCCGACGAGATGGTCGTCCGTTTTCAGGCGCTCTGGAAAAAGCTGAACATCTCCAACGACGACTTCGTCCGGACGACGCAGGAGCGGCACACGCGGGTCGTGCAGACCGTCCTCCAAGAACTTCAAGACCGGAAAGAGCTCTACACCGGCAGCTATGAGGGATGGTACTGTCTCCCCGACGAGCGGTTCTGGACCGAAAAGGATGTCGTCGACGGCAAGTGCCCCGACTGTGGAAGACCGGTGGAGCATCTCTCCGAGCAGAACTACTTCTTCAAGATGGGCCAATATCAAGACCGCCTTCGGCAATACATCCGCGATCACCCCGACTTCATCCGGCCGGAGAGCCGGCGAAACGAGGTTTTGGGCTTTTTGGAAAAACCGCTCACCGATCTCTCCATCTCGCGCCCCAAGAGCCGCCTGCCGTGGGGAATCGAATTTCCGTTCGATTCAAATTATGTCACCTATGTTTGGATCGATGCGCTCGTCAACTACATCTCGATCCCCGGCTATGCGACCGACCCGGCCCGCTTTCAAAAATGGTGGCCGGCCGATCTCCATCTTGTCGGAAAAGATATTTTGACGACGCACGCCATCTACTGGTCGACGATCTTGATGGCGCTCGGCCTCCCCCTCCCGAAAACCCTCTTCGCGCACGGCTGGTGGACGCTCAATGCGCAGAAGATGTCGAAGAGCCTCGGCAACGTCGTTCACCCCGGCGATGTGATCGAACGCTACGGCGTCGATCCCTTCCGCTATTTTCTCTTCCGGGAAGTTCCCTTCGGCCAAGACGGCGACTTCTCCGAGACGGCGCTCGTCAACCGGATCAACAGCGATCTCGCCAACGACCTCGGCAACCTCCTCTCCCGGACGCTGACGATGCTGGAGCGCTACACCGGCGGCCGCACCCCCCCCGCGCACGAGGGGAAGCAGCCGGAAGATCTGGCGCTGCGCCGGAAGTTGGAAGGGTTGCCGGAGAAGATCGATACGCTGCTCGGTCGATTGGAATTTCAGAAGGCATTGATCGAAATCTGGGAGGCGGTCAGCCAGGCGAACCGGTATATTGAAAACGCCGCCCCGTGGGTCCTGGCCAAAGATCCCGCCAAAGCGGAGCGTCTCCAGACCGTCCTCTACCACACGACCGAAGCGCTCCGGATCATCACCCTCTTCATCTCCCCGTTCATGCCGAACACGGCACTGGAGATGGCCCGGCAGATGGGGCTTCCCTCCCTCTTCGAGGGGATCTCTCTGAAGGAGGCGGCGCAATGGGGCCGGCTGCCGGCCGAGATGCCGATCGCCAAAGGAAAATCGCTCTTCCCACGAATCGAAAAGAAAATGGAGACTCCATTGGAAAACAACCCTACCGCCAACACACCCGCACCGAAGGAAAACGTCCCTGCCGAGAAAAAGAGCACCCCGGCCTCCCCTACCGGATTTAAGCCGGCCATTGCTTATGATGACTTTGCCAAGATCGACCTGCGGGTCGCGGTGATTCTCACCGCCGAGAAAGTTCCCGGCTCGAAGAAGCTCCTCAAGCTGCGCGTTTCGCTCGGCTCGGAGGAGCGGCAGGTCGTCGCCGGCATCGGGACGAAGTATGCGCCGGAGGCGCTGATCGGAAAGCGGATTGTGCTCGTTGCGAATCTTCAGCCGGCGAAGATTATGGGGGTGGAGTCGCAAGGGATGCTTTTGGCGGCGGGGGCGGAAGAAGTTTTGGAGTTGGCGACCTTTATGGAAGAGATTCCGCCGGGGACGCGGATTAAGTAGCATTTTTAGAATCTGCTTCTGCTCGTTTTATTCCTATCGTCTAATTATTCATTCTTTTTTCACCCACAAACTTGTGGATTGACACCTTTCATGATGCCGTGATAGATTGCCCCCTGGGTTATACCCTAAACTGAATCACCCCGGAAATATCGACTGGTAAAGAACCGGACAACAGTTATAAAAATGAGCCGAGGGGCAGACATGCCCCCCCTCTTATAGAATTCCTTAATGGAGACCTAGAACAGATGGGAATTAGAATATACATGTGCCAAAGCGTCTCTGCCCCTATTGCAAAGAGCCCGCAAGAATATCAGCAACCGTGTGTCCGCACTGTGCAAGGAAGATTAAGCCAATTCCATTATCGAGGGAGATAAAAGGGTGATTAATTCCCTTAGATGTATGGCTCGTCCTGGTAATCATTCTACTCTTTCTTAATCGGATTTTCTTCGAATAACCATGGGAATTGGTAATAATCCCATTATGGCTTGTAGGAATTTTCAAGAGAGAAGTGGATAACTGACGCATGCTGATTCCGGACCATGAAACCGCCGTTGACTTTCTAAATTACGAGGCCGTCTCCAAGACGGTCGTCGAACTACTGAAGGACAACCGTCAGCGTGCGCTCACCATCGGCATCCATGGGGACTGGGGCGCAGGGAAATCCAGTGTCCTTAAGATGGTCGAATCCGCTATGGCTGGCGACAAGGAGGTCGCGTGCCTCTGGTTCAACGGCTGGGCATTTCAGGGCTTCGACGACGCGAAGACGGTCTTGATCGAGGTGATTATTAGCGAGTTGTGCCGGCAGCGTTCGGCGGTTGGCAAGGTCAAAGAAATCAGCAAGGGCCTGCTGAAGAGGGTGGACTGGCTGAAGCTGGCTCGGCGTGGTGGTAGCCTCGCGTTCACGCTGGCGACCGGCCTGCCCCCTCTCGACCAGATTAGTACGGTTATGGACAACATCCAGAGTCTCGCGGGTAGCGTCAAGTCAATGTCCCCCGCAGACATCGAGACCAAGCTTACCGAAGCCGCCTCGTTCCTAAAGTCGGCTGAGGAGCGTAGCGTTCCAGACCAGATACACAACTTCCGCAAGGAATTCGCAAAACTGTTGGAAGAGGCCAAAATCGACCAGCTCGTCGTGCTAATAGATGATCTCGACCGCTGCCTTCCGGCAACCGCAATCGATACTCTCGAAGCCATACGCTTGTTCCTGTTCGTACCCAAGACCGCGTTTGTCATCGGCGCCGATGAGGGCATGATCGAGTACGCGGTCCGACAGCATTTCCCAAACTTGCCGCTCGGCTCGGGAGGGGTGCCCTATACGCGGAACTACCTTGAGAAGCTCATCCAGGTGCCGTTTCGCATCCCAGCCCTGGGCGTGCAGGAGTCGCGCGCCTACGTCACGCTTCTACTTGTGCAGGCGCTCGTGGGAGAGGACCATGTCGGCTTCAAGACTCTGCTTGCCAAAGCGCGAAAGAGTCTGAATCAACCGTGGCTTGGCGGAGGCATCAGCCAGGCTGACGTTCGTGCCGTTGATCCCACACGGCACGACGTACTCGACGCCGCATTCGTCCTCACACAGCAGATTGGCCCGATCCTCGCCGAAGGGACTAAAGGGAACCCGCGCCAGATCAAACGCTTCCTGAACTCCTTGTCGATCAGGCTCACTATCGCAAAGGAACGAGGGTTTCAAGATAGCATGAATCCGGCAGCGCTGGGCAAGTTGATGCTTGCCGAACGCTTTCAGCAGGATTTCTACGACCACCTCGCCTCCGAGGCCATGCTTAACCCGAACGGCAAAATTTCCGAGCTACAGGAGATAGAAACAGCCGTGCGCAAAGACGCCAAGACAGCAAAAGGCAAGAAGGATAGTAAGGGTGAGAAATCTGCCATAGGGCCCGAACAGGACGCCGCCAAATGGCTCGAACGCGAATGGCTTGTTCGCTGGCTGAAAATCGAACCCCCTCTCGGAGAAGTCGACCTTCGCCCGTATGTGTTCGTCGCCAGAGAAAAGCGAATTCTTGCCTCCGCCACTGAATCGAACGGCCTGGAGAGTCTGATCGAGACATTGATGTCCAATTCGGACGTCGCCGTACGTAGCGTCGAGCCGCAGGTGAAGGCCCTGCAACTGGCCGACGCCACACAAGTGTTTGCGACGCTGCTGGAGCGTGTCGTGCGCCACGGCAAATTTACGACTGAACCGCCAGGTTTCGGAGGTCTGATGATAGTTGCCAAACACCATCCGCAGTTTCAGACCGAGCTTCTCGGGTTGCTCAGCAGCGCAGATGCTAAGGCGCTCGGATTCTGGGTAGTGAAAGGCTGGAACGACATCATCACCGAACCCTTGGCGGTCAAACAGCTACAAGAGCTGCTCATACGCTGGGCATCACAGAACGACAATGAGCAGCTCAAAAAGCTAGCCGCTCAGGCGATTACTACGCCTCGCAGAGGGACTCGCTGATGGGCACATCCGGCCCCTCAAACGGACCCAATCCCCGCACGCCGCTCGTGCCGTCATGGCTGGACGACGGACCAGGCGCGGTGCCTGCGGATGGTGACAGCGAACCGCCTGATAGTGGTCAGCCCGACAATCCCGGCCAGTCACAACCCCTGCCACCACTACCACCTGCGCCACCGCCCGGTCGGTTCACGTCCTCACGCCGTAACTTTTCGATATTTACAGGCTCAGGCGGTAGCGATCACCGCGCTTTGCGCCGCGCCGTCCGCGATTATGTCCGCTCAGGGATGCGCGGCAGCGGCAACGCTACGCGCCGCATGGGTGCATCGCGAACAACGGCGCGCGGTGTGCTCGGCGTGCTCCGGGATTTCCAGCGTGAAGGTGTCAACCCAACGCTCGCGCGTCTGAATCTGAGTGACCTAGCCGGCCGTCCTCTTGAGCACATATTCATCGGACTGACCGATGTTATCTGCGGGGACGGCGGTTCGATCGACGAGGGAATAGCGCGTGAGGCTTGGCTGGAGACAATCGCAGAACTCGACGGTTTAGATGTTGCAGACCCCGCCGCACTCCCACCGGACCAGATCCGCGATATTTTCCTCACCTTCATCGCGCATTCGGTAGTGGGCCGGCTGCTACAGGATATTGGTGCGAACGGATTCAAGTTCGCTGTTGACCTCGCCAGCATCGCTGAGTTTGATGCTCAACTCAAAAGCTATATTCGGCGTTCTGTGCGTGATTCTTTCTCAGGTGACCTGTCGGCACCGGCAACACTGTCTGATCAACAGGTCCGCGCGATCGTCAATCAAACCTAGTCAGGAAGCCTGGGATCTGCTCGTCACACAGGGAGATGCTGAAGGATGAGACGTCATAGCATGATCGCCAGGCTTGGACCGAGCGACACTGGGCAGGTGACGGTCGTCCAGACGGAATCGCTCCGCACGGAGATTCGTTTTGTCGACGGCTATCTTCGACTCGGATTCGGCATCGGCCAGGTGATCGATCAGTTGACTCAGCTCGGGGTTGTTCCCTCCGAGGTCAGCGTCGATCTCGCTATTCTGGCGGCAATGGTGACGGCGGCCGACACCAGGATCTCCCGCGCCATTGACGCTCAGGATAGCTGGACACGCGAGATTGACTTGTATATCCCTGTTCACGACCTGCCGCGCTGGACCATTCTGACACCCTTGCTTGTCCGAACACTCAACTTCCTGACCGGAGACCATTGGCGGTTGTTTTTCCGCGAACGGCACGCAGGCAACCAGCAACTCATCACCCGCCCTACCGGTCCCGCAGGGGCACCGTTCACATCGGTGTGCCTGTTCTCAGGTGGCCTCGACAGCTTCATCGGTGCCATCGACTTGCTCGCGGCAGGGCAGATGCCGCTCCTCGTGAGCCACTACGGCGACAGTAGTACCAGTTCGCAGATGCTATGTGCTCAGCGTCTGGCAAGAGAATACGGGGACATGCGACCAGGGCATGTGCGCGCAAATGTTCGCTTCGACAAGAACGATTTCACTCACCAGATGGACGGGGAATCAACAACACGGGGCCGGTCCTTTCTCTTCTTCGCACTCGCTTCTCTCGCCGCCAGCGATTTCAGGGAACGACCCGTCATCTATGTGCCGGAAAACGGTCTGATTTCACTGAACGTGCCGCTCGATCCGCTGCGCGTCGGCGCTTGGAGCACAAGAACGACACACCCGTTTTACATGGCACGCTGGCAGGCTATTCTTGATGGACTCGAGATCGCCGCGACATTGGAAAATCCGTACCGCTTTAAAACCAAAGGCGAGATGCTCGGCGCATGTGCCAATGTGGATCTGGCGCGCCAACACGTCGGGGACACGATTTCTTGTTCGTCAATTACCAAAGCACGCTGGCTCGGGCTCGCACCGGGGCATTGCGGGTTCTGCGTTCCTTGCCTGATTCGCCGGGCGGCAGTCACATCGGCCTTCGGCGATGATCCGACAACATACACCATCGCGGACTTAAGGAGACGGCCCTTGGACTCCAAGAGCGCTGAGGGCGAGCATGTCCGCTCGTTCCAAATGATGGCACGCCGTCTCTCTCAGCGCCCCGCGCTCGCGCGGGTTCTGGTCTACAAGTCCGGACCGTTGTCGGACTATCCAGAGTCTGATGTCACCGAATATGCCGACGTGCTTAGGCGCGGCATTCAGGAGGTCGACACCATAACGGGCCAAGCCTTGGTACGTCCCGCATGAGCACATCAGCGCGAGGATTCGACTTTCACTGTCACGTTGACCTCTTGCCGGACCCTGTGGCGACTATCGCGGCCTGCGAGCACGGTCGCATCTTTACACTTGCAGTGACGACAACCCCAAAAGCATGGGTCCAGAACCGCCGGTGGACGGCTGGTAGCCACTATGTTCATGCCGCCCTCGGCCTGCATCCCGAACTCGTGGGCGAACGTCACACTGAGATCGATTTGCTGGAACGACTGCTGACGGAGACAACCTTGGTCGGAGAGATCGGACTAGACGGCAGCCCCCAGTATCGAAGCAGTTGGCAGGTACAGAGGGAAGTATTTATCCGTACATTAAGCGCTGCTCAACGGCTCGGGGGGCGCGTGGCTAGTATCCACAGTCGCCGCGCGGCTCGCGAAGTATTAGGCTGCCTAGCCGAGCACACGACCGCGCAGCGTGTCCTACCGATCCTCCACTGGTTTTCCGATACTATGACGCTGGCACAACAGGCCGCGGAGCAAGGTTGTTACTTCTCTATTAATAGCCGCATGCTCAGCAGCAGGTCCAGTACGGTTGTGGTCCGAGAACTGCCAGCCGAAAGGGTCCTTACAGAAACGGACGCCCCATTTACGGGCACGGTTGACCGCAAGAACGGGTTACGAGATGTCTTAACAACTATTAAGCAACTTGCTGAGGTTCGCGGAGTCCCCGTCAATGAGATGGCGGCGATCCTCGCCGCGAATGCTGAGCGTGTCTTGGCTTTTGCTGGGATTGCTTCAACATGCACTTAGAACTCAGTTAAGTGCTCTGAGAGTCATAATGGGTGACCCTAAATTTCTTTTTCTAAATTTTCTGCGATTTGCTCAGAAGAATTGTCATCGCGGTCTTTCTGCTGGTTACGGCATCATGCGACCGGCTACAACAAAGCCCCGCATCTCCGATGTCGCAGCTTTCTGGTGTAGCGAACCTGCAAACGACATTGGTACGAATAGGAAAGTATCAACTCCTGCAGGCGAGCGTGGAATCCGGGCGAGGAAAAGGCTTGCAAACCGTGCTTCGAATCGACACGGAAACTGGAGAGACATGGGTGCTGCTTGCCGAAGATCCGCCGAAGTGGAAGCGACTAAATGATCCGGATTTGAGTAACAATGACATTGATCCGCTTAAGCTTTTCTCGCCAGAAGAGAACGAGAAGCATCGAAAAGAGCAGGAGAAAGCGCAACGGTAGGCAGAACTAGTGAACACAGTGGGTCAATAATGCAGACACCCCACAATTATGTACCGGTGCTTTTTGCAAGCCTCTTGCAGCCGATCGTTGATCTATTCGATCACATGGAGAAGAAAGAACCAAAGGGGCCAAACGAGGTCCAGGCGTCGAAACACGAGAATGGCTACGCAGCTTCGATTGCCGTTCTCACGGTAATCGTGATCGAATCTGTATGCAATAGGGCACGGCATGTGTATGGACTCGTTGATCGAAATGGAGCCGTCCAAACTCTCAGGGAGTTGCAGGCGGGCGGCCTTGCAGACGATGTCGAAGAACTCTTCGTGCTTCGTGATGTCATCGCGCACAATCATATATGGGAGGCAATTGCGGAGGACGACACGACCGGCTTGACCCTTGTCTCCGCAACAAAGCATCCGAGCTATGGCGACGCCAAGTTTAATCGGACTGTCGACCTAGAGATACGTCAAACACGGCGTCTTCATCTCGATATTTTCCCTGCTCGAATTCATCGTCAGACAGCGATTGTGGTGCTTCAGAAATGCGTCGAGGTCCTCCGCTTCCTGGAAAACAGCGACACCCGGCTTGTAGGAAGTACCGATCCTCATATCATCTGGAAGTCAAGACCTGTAGCTTTCTACCAGTGGGTGGATGAACTATAGACAAGAAAATTAATAGAGACAGAAAATTAATAGGGTCAGGTCTTTAATCTTGACCTAAGAAAATAATAGGAATCAATAGGAACGATAAAGGGGATAGTCCCCCTTTAATCGTTGCAAACCAATCATGAACACCAAAGAAGAAAAAGAAATTGTAAACAATATAAGCTCACTTTATTTCAGAGTATCCATAAATGAATAGAATGAATCCTAAGGTTGATTTCTTTTTTAGTAAAGCCAAAAAGTGGCAGGAAGAAATGAAGAAATTGAGAACGATCGTTCTTGCCTGTCCGCTGACCGAAGAATTGAAGTGGGGGAAGGCTTGTTACACCTTTCAGAAAAATAACATCGTCTTAATTCATGGATTTAAAGAATACTGTGCGCTTTTGTTTTTCAAAGGCGCCTTGTTAAAGGACGCCAAGGGTATTCTCATCCAACAAACGGAGAATGTGCAGGCGGCGCGCCAGATCCGGTTTACTCATGTTCGAGACATCGTTCAGATGAAACCCCTCTTGAAAGCCTATATTGATGAAGCCATCAAAGTGGAAAAAGCCGGCTTGAAAGTGGATTATAAAAAGACTTCTAAATTCATCGTTCCTGAAGAATTTCAAAAGAAATTAGACGAACTCCCCGCCTTGAAAACGGCTTTTGACGCATTGACGCCGGGACGGCAAAGAGGATACGTTCTTTATTTTTCAGCACCCAAACAATCCAAAACACGCGAGTCCAGGGTTGAAAAATGGTTGCAGCCAATTCTCAATGGAAAGGGATTAAATGATCCGTAATGCCATCAAAAATGATTAAATAGTGTCTGTCCCTATTTCATTTCCTTTTTCAAATTAAGTATGGCATCCCCGGAATTTCGGAAAAGCCTTATAACTCTGATGAGATCGGACCATTCTTGCAAAAAGCGATAGAAGAACGGATACACATCATGTGCAAATTGACAAATCAGCATAGCCATATATACTTACTTTCGACCACGCGGCACATTTCCTTTAATTTATCTAAAACAAAAAGACATCCAGGTAGATAAGGAGAAGGGGGAGTAAATGAAAAATGTTCTTGATAAGGTTGTGTATAAAATAGAAAAAGTGGTTGAGGTCGATTGTAACCAGACACTTAAAATAATGACTGCAAGATGGTATAATTTGGGACCTCATGAATATATGCGTCCTTGCATCAATGCCGAAATTGACTGTACTCGAAAAAAGCTGGCAAATGCTCTAATTGTCGATACAAGTCAGGCCACAGGGGTCTTTAGCCAGGAGGATCAGCAATGGCTTGCTGAATATGCGATCCCCGAATTAGCCAAAGCAGGATTAAAGGCGGTCATTACCGTGTTGCCCAAAAAGGCCGGCACTCTATTAGCTACAATGCGCTGGAAGCGCAATGGTAGCCAATCGGGAACAGATTACCTTGAAGCCGATTCGCTTCAGACGGCGTTAGATTTGGCGAAAAAATATACTAAATAAAAAGGAAGACAATACCGACTCATCGATGCTGACTGGCAAACAGCACATGACATCGAAGCGCTCTCCCCATCAGGAATTCCAGGGACACCATACTTAATTCTTGGCTTTCCTTAAGTGGAGGGATACTCTCCCGCCATGGTCAGAATCGCACGAGTAATAGCATCCGGTATCCCTCACCACATCACTCAACATGGCAAGACACACACCGTTGACGTTCCGGAGTTGGCCTTTCCTGGCCAACGCCTGCTCGACCAATCACTGGAAAGGGAATTTAATTCCAGTTATCGATTTTCAGATCATGCGGGGAGGGCTTCCCTTTTCCTGTTTCGACATACTCCCGAAGACTTAAAAGGAATACGGCCCACTTCATACTACAGTGCGATGTAAACTCAATCGCCTCGCGCCAGTTTCGGTGGCCGAAGAGGAGCGTCGTTTGATTGTCCTGCTCTGATAATTGGAAGGTGACGTCGGTTCCAACCCATTCCGGCGGCCCATCGACGCAGCGCCATCGAACCTCTTTCGGGGCATTGAGCGCTTGCACTTCCATCACCATTTTGCCTAAGAGCTCACCCGTCTTCTTTCGAAAGACGAATTCGATCTTTCCTCCGATTCGGCCATCGCCTGAAACTTCTTCGGTCCACCAATGGCCCAACCCTTCCAAGGTGGTTAACGCTTGATAGACCTGCGCGGCAGGGGCCTTGATCCCGATCCGATGAATAATGTCGACCATATGAACCTCCAGTAATGTAGTGATAACGACTTATGACATTTATACTTGCAAAATACAAGCAAATAATTTAGTATTGACTGACGTATGAAAAAGGGAAAGAACAAGCTTCGATCACACTGCCCTGTGAACTATGGTCTTGAGGCGTTTGGCGACCGGTGGGCGCTGCTGATCCTTCGAGACATTGTTTTTCGGGGGAAGCGGACTTACGGAGAGTTCCTCAAATCGGAAGAGGGTTTTGCGACCAATATCCTGGCTTCGCGCCTGGAGCACCTGATCGAGGCCGGGATTCTTCAGCGTGCGGGGGATCAAACGGATGGAAGGAAAGGGAGCTATTCCCTCACTGAAAAGGGTCTCGACCTGATTCCTTTGCTTTTTGAAATGGTGTTATGGAGCGCGAAATACGACAGCCGATCGGAGGCCAAACGGATCATTCGTCTGGTCGAACTCATTCGAAAAGACAATCGCAAAATCAGTCGGAAAGTGAGAGAGGCGGTAAAGCGGGGCGAAGCGATCGTCGCTGACTATTTGTCGTGACGTTATGGAGGAATGCAATGTCAAAACTCCGCGTCCAGCACTTCGCGATCTCCATTAAATCCGCATAAAGCATAAAGGAGTCCGGTCTTGCAGCTTATATCGTCGGCGACGGTGGCCTGTGTAGGTTTCATCCTTTTCCTCACAGGCTGTAGCGTCCTGCAGCCGCAGAGCCGTCAGGAACAGATCCATCACTTGGGGAGCGGGGTCATGCCCTTTGACCTTTCCAAGACCACGCATATTTTTAAAATGACGGAAGAGGGCGGCGTGCAGCGGGTGATCGTCAAGGATCTAACCGCCTCGGATCAGATTTCACGCATCCAACAACATCTTGAACACGAAACGGCGCGCTTTCAGAGCGGCGACTTTTCCGATCCGGCGGCCCTTCATGGAGAAAACATGCCGGGGCTCAAAGAGCTGAACGCCGGCGCCTCTCAGTTGAAGATCACCTACACCGCGTTGCCGATGGGGGCTGAGATTCGATTTGAGACGAGCGACATCCACTTACAGACGGCGATCCATCGCTGGTTTGGCGCCCAATTGGCCGAGCATGGCGCAGATGCAATGTCCGAATGAGAGACAATTAAACAGCCCTGCGTCCCCTCTCCGTCATTGGAGCCGGCCGTATAAAGAGATCCATTCTTAGAAACGTTCTGTCAGCAGTCGGCTCCGCTTTTCATGCGGAGCGCGATTCAACCGCAGAGGCAAGCATATGGGCCACTCCGATACCGACAAAGTTTTCAGTGGCTCCGTCCCGAAGCTTTACGACTCCCTACTCGTGCCGCTGATCTTTGAGCCCTACGCGGCGGACCTGGTGAATCGGCTCCGGTCGAGACCCCTTTCTCGTCTACTCGAAATCGCCGCCGGCACCGGCGTGGTGACGCGTGCGTTGGCCGCTGCGCTCCCCCAAACGGTCTCGATCGTCGCGACCGATTTGAATCAAGCGATGCTCGACCAAGCCTCCGCCGTGGGGACGACGCGCGCCGTCGTGTGGCGTCAGGCCGATGCGATGGCGCTCCCCTTCCCCGACGGAACGTTTGACGCCGTCGTCTGCCAGTTCGGCGTCATGTTCTTCCCCGAAAAGGCCAAAGCTTTTTCGGAGGCGCGCCGCGTGCTCCGGCCCGGAGGCTTTTTCATTTTCAGCCTTTGGGACCGGATCACGGAAAACGAATTCGCCGACACCGTCACGGCCGCGCTGGAATTGCTCTTTCCCAACGACCCGCCCCGCTTCTTGGCCCGCACGCCGCACGGCTATCATGACCCTCGCGCCATTGAACGAGATTTGGCAGAGGGCGGATTCATCGCCTCGCCCCGGATTGAAGCGGTTGCGGCGCGCAGCCGGGCCGCCTCCCCCCGCCTCCCCGCGATCGCCTACTGCCAAGGGACGCCGCTGAGAAATGAGATCGAAGCCCGCGATGCTTCCCGGCTCGGCGAAGCAACCGACCTCGCGGCGGAGGCAATTGCGAAGCGGTTTGGGCGGGGCGCCGTCGATGGCAAGATCCAGGCATACGTCGTCACGGTTCAACTTCCGGGGAGACCCCACTTCATTCTTGACTCTCCTTCGGGATAAGGGTACCCTCCCGACAGGCCTGGAAGCGCACCGGTGGACCCGCCTGCGAAGGATGCGTTTCGCGCTTGACTTTTTTACTTATCTGGTAGAAGTTGAAACGGTCTTTTATCAGGCGCTTCGTTCACCGATCTGATCGGGTCCACTGAAGGATCTTGAGAGAAACGGTGAAATCAAAAAGGCAAGACAGCGCTGATCCTCGCCGACATCGGAAACGGCAGCGATGGATTAAAATAGGGATCGACACTTTTTTGCAATAAGTAACCGGTTTCACATAAACGAACCAAGGCGAGTCGTGTCTGACACGACCATTCCCCTCAACGCGAAAGGCGCAAAGCTCGGAAGCTTCGTCCTTTCCCTTTACAAAAAGGATAACCATTTGGCAAAGCCGAATTATCAAAATGAAAAGCGTCAGCGAGATTTAGCGAAGAAAAAGAAACAAGAAAAAAAGAAACAGAACAAATTGGAGAAAAAACAAATCGCCGCAAAGATGGGCCCGGATCCGTCTCCAGGAAACTGAATTCCGGATTCTTGGGATACCCTGCTTCATGATTGACGCTCCTTGGAGAGAAGGGACCCCTTCCGGGATGGCGAGAAGAGCCTGGTTGGTCGCACCCGCTTTCCCCCCTCATCACGCAACCCGGCAACCGTCGGCAGCAACCCTTTCTTCATCAGGTGGGCCGTCTCCCTATCGCGTCGAAGCCCGGGACCGAAGCAAATTGAATCAATGATCGGATTTTTCATGCCCGATGTCGATTTCAGGGTCCCCGGACGACTAGTAAGTGCAGGACGGTCATTTTTAAGAAAAGAGATGAGGAATTCGCTGATCCCGGGTAAAAAGAGGCTTATTATGAACAAAGATAAGGAGAATCCATGATGAGTAGCGTACGCGTTTTGGTGGGGACACGGAAAGGGGCATTCATCCTGACATCGGATGGGAAGCGGGCGAAGTGGGAGGTCAGCGGACCGCACTTCGCGGGATGGGAAATCTATCATATCAAAGGCTCTCCCGCCGATCCGAATCGCCTCTATGTCTCTCAGACCAGCGGCTGGTTCGGACAGATCATTCAGCGATCGGATGACGGAGGGAAAACGTGGCACCAGCCCGGCACCCAGCCGGGCGAGCCGACCACGACCCCCGAGGGGATGCCGATGGGAGAGAGCAACAAGTTCGTTTACGACACCTCGCCGGAAACCGGCAAGCCGCTCACGACGCACCAGTGGTATGACGGCACGCAGCACCCGTGGGAGTTCAAGCGGGTCTGGCACATCGAGCCGTCATTAACAGATCCGAATACCGTCTATGCCGGTGTGGAAGACGCGGCGCTCTTCCGGACCACCGACGGCGGACAGAGCTGGCACGAGCTCGCCGGATTGCGGGGCCACGGCACCGGGCCCCAATGGATGCCCGGCGCGGGAGGGATGGGACTGCATACGATCCTGCTCGATCATCAAAACCCGAATCGAATGTATATCGCGATCTCCGCGGCGGGGGTTTTTCGAACCGACGACGCCGGCAAGAGCTGGAAGGCGGTCAACCAGGGGCTGGTCTCTCAATTCATTCCGGACCCGAAGGCCGAAATCGGCCATTGCGTTCACCGGATCGCCATGCACCGGTCGCGCCCGGAGGTCCTCTTCATGCAGAAGCACTGGGACGTCATGCGGAGCGACAACGCCGGCGAGTCGTGGCACGAGATCAGCGGCAACCTGCCGACCGACTTCGGGTTTGTGGTCGACGTGCATGCGCACGAGCCGGACACCATTTATGTCGTCCCGATCAAGAGCGATTCGGAGCATTTCCCCCCCGAGGGGAAGCTGCGCGTTTATCGCAGCCGCACCGGCGGAAATGAATGGGAAGCGCTGACGAAGGGGCTTCCCCAGAGTAACTGCTATGTCGATATCCTACGCGATGCGATGGCGGTCGACGCGCTCGATTCGTGCGGGATCTATTTCGGCACCACCGGCGGACAGGTCTACGCGTCGCCGGATGGCGGGGAGAGCTGGAACGCCATCGTTCACGATCTTCCGGCCGTCCTGTCGGTCGAAGTGCAGACGCTCAGATGATCCGCGTCGGGCTCCCTTATCATCTGCGGAACCTGGCGAAGGCCGACGCGGAGGTCCAGCTTCAAATCGGCGGCCCGATCACCCAACGGACCGTGCTGAATGCGCTCGAGGCGCGCTACCCGATGCTGGCCGGGACGATTCGGGACCATGTCACGCAGCAGCGCCGGGCGTTTCTGCGGTTCTTCGCCTGCGGAGAAGACTGGTCCCACGCATCTCCCGATGCCCTGCTCCCCGAAAAGGTGGCGACCGGAGAAGAGCCGTTTCTCATCATCGGCGCCATCGCAGGAGGGTAAGGGGCGGCGGTTTAAAATTGAAGGACTGAATCAGTCAAACAGACCCCATTTTAATAGGAGGATCAATCATGGCTAAAAATACGGTTCGACTTCACCGGGTTCTTCGTTCAACTCCCGAGAGAATCTACCGGGCGTTCCTCAATCCCTATGCAATGGCCAAATGGCTTCCACCCAACGGCTTCACCGGCAAGGTTCATCACCTCGATGCCAAAGTGGGCGGGACCTATAAAATGTCGTTCACGAACTTCACCAGCGGTCACAGCCACTCGTTCGGCGGGGCCTATCTTGAGCTCGTGCCGAACGAACGGATCGTCCACACGGACAAATTCGACGACCCGAATTTGCCCGGAGAGATGCAGGTGACGATTGCTTTGAAGCAGGTTTCCGTCGGAACGGAACTGAACATCACGCAAGAAGGGATCCCCGACGTCATTCCGCTGGAGGCCTGCTATCTCGGCTGGCAAGAATCGCTCACCTTGCTTGCAAAACTGGTCGAGGCGGAGATTCCGGGGTAACTTTTATCACCCCCGGACGTCATCGCAAGGGGAAGCGCTGAATGAGTCAAGGGCTGAGATGTCACCGGCTATCGCTGACACTCAGCCGCCCCGGTGTCTGTCTTAGGCCGACACCGATTTCATACCATCGAAAACCATCGAACGGCCAAGCTTCCCCTCTCCACAGCGAACGGGAACATCGTCGGTGAGAAGGGAGACGGGGCGGGAATACATCTCCGTCCGTCATAGATCTCCCATGCCATGCAATTTGTAGAGACGGTCTCCCATTCGACACCGGGTATGAAGCAACCCCTGAAGATGTAACCAAAACTTAACCCAGCCTTGACCATCCGTTAATCTGCCACCGTTATTCTCTCCCTGTTTTTCTGACCGTTTCAATACCTAAAAAAATTAAGGGAGGATTCAAGATGAAAAAGGGCTTTCGATTCCTGGCAGTCGCATGCGCGATGGGTCTGTCCTGTATGACCGGAGCGGCGATCGCGGCCAAACCCGACCCGCCGCTCACGGTTGCCGTCTTTGGAGATTGGCCGTACAGCACTCCTTTGCTGAATAACGCGCCATTGTTGCTCAATTCTGTAAACAACGATCCGGAGGTAAACCTCGTGATCCATGTCGGCGACATCCACTCCGGGAGTATGCCCTGCACCGGTGCCGGATTGAATCCGATTCCCGCGGGCGCCAATCCCGGCTGGAATCAAGGGGTCTTTAATATCTTTCAGCAGTTCAAAGATCCATTCGTCTATACGCCGGGGGATAATGAATGGACCGACTGCCACAAGACAAAAGAATCCTCCAGCGGCTATCCGTTGAATGAGCTGGCGGCCGTCCGGAGTCTGTTTTTCCCGATTCCGGGTTACACCCTCGGCGGCGTCCGAAAAGAGGTGGCGTCACAGGCCCTGGAAAATGAAGGAAATCCCACAGACGCGCAGTTCGTTGAGAACGTCATGTGGAAGCAGTCCAATGTGCTCTTCGTCACATTGAATGTCCCCGGGTCCAACAACGATGGTTTGCCCTGGAGCGGCGGCACGGGCCAGTTCTTAAATGAAGGTGCTCGTCTACAGGAAGTGGCAGAGCGCAACGCGTCGAATCTGCGTTGGTTAGACCGCGCCTTTAAGAAAGCCAAGAATGCGGCGGCGGTGGTAATCGCCCTTCAAGCCGATATGTGGGACCTCGCGGCGGTGGTTCCCGGCGGGGATGGGCTCAATGGGTATGATGAATTTGTTCAAGCGCTGGCGGATCACGCGGTTGCCTTTGGACGCCCGGTCCTGTTGCTCAACGGCGATTCTCACATCTATGGAGCGGACCAGCCCCTTGCCGATCCGACGAGCGCCACCGGTCTGATTCATCATACGCAAGCCGTGCCGAATTTGACGCGCATCACCGTTCAAGGCTCCACGAACACGCCGAATGAATGGCTCAGGCTGGCCATTGATCCGAGCTCGCCGAATGCCTTCACCTGGCAGAACGTCTGTTATCTCTCCTGCCCCTAAGGCATCAGTGAGTACCGTGCGTCTGCCTTGCCGGCTCCGGAAATAGAAGATTTCAGGGCTGCCGCCTCCTTATCGGTCGGGCAACGTTTACAACAGAGATCATCGGGCAGGTCTACAAGTTGAGTGTAGAGCGCTATATAAAATTTGTAGATCTGCCCCAACAGCGATCCGGCAGCGATCCGGCTCGGTTTACGACGCGCGGACGACCACCATCTGTCCTTCCATCCCGACCTTGCGGTGTCCCTCCAGATCGCAGAAATAGGCAAATCCCCCTGGCTTGAATGGAACGAAGGTAATCGTCGTCTTCTCCCCTTTTTCTTTCACTTCTCTGGAGAGGATAAAAAAGTCGGGCAGCGCAAGATGGTGCGGAAGGCCGTCGGTGTTGATCAGCGTCACCTCGACCACATCCCATTCGTTCACAAAGAGGGTCGGATTGACCTGGCCGTCGATCTTCCCGCCGCTCCCCACGAACAGGCGCTTCTCCCCATTCACATCACTCTTCAGAGTAAACGCCTTGACCGTCCGGCTCGGATTCGCAGGTCCGGCCATCGCCGTCACAGAGAAGATAATGCCGATCAAAATCCCCATCAATAAACCCCATTTTTTCATTTTGCGTCTCTCCGGTTGATCATGAGCCCACTCTCCCAGATCACCCTCAGTATAAAAGCCGGCTCCGTTGGGGGCAACGCCCCAAAATAGGTGTTTTAAGCGTGGGGCGTCGAAGGTCCGCCGTCTAATGAGATGAACCCCGGCCCACCCCTCGAATCTGTTTTGAATCGCGGATCGCTCCCCGGCGTGACCGACACGCAATTGATTTCTCTACGACTCCCTCGATATAATCCATTTTGATCCAAAGTCGACGCGTTCATCCTCGAACGCCTTTTTACCCTTTTCCGGAGAAATGAAATGGAAAGTAATCCCGTCGTCTGGTTTGAAATCTACGTTCAGGATCTTGATCGCGCAAAGCGTTTCTACGAGTCGGTCTTTCAGATCGCATTGCAGAAACTCAACTCGCCGATTCCGGGAGTCGAGCTCTGGGCATTTCCGGCAGAGATGAGCAATTCCGGCGCATCCGGCGCTCTGGTCACGATGGAAGGGTTCACGCCGAGCGGCAACGCCACTCTGGTCTACTTCCATTGTGACGACTGCGCCGTCGAGGCGGACCGCGCCACCCGTGCCGGCGGGCAAATCAAACGGCCCAAGACCTCCATCGGAGAATACGGCCAGATCTCTTTGGTCACCGATACGGAGGGAAATATGATCGGCCTGCATTCAATGGAATAGAACGATGCCGGCGGAGCGGAGGAGATGCCAATGACAATTCCAAAAATCACCCCCTGTTTGTGGTTCGACAATCAAGCCGAAGAGGCGGCGAAATTTTACACCGCCATCTTTAAGAACGGCAAAATCGGAAAAATCTCCCGCTATGGGAAAGAAGGTTTTGAGATTCATGGAAGACCGGAAGGATCGGTCCTGACCGTCGAATTCGAGATCAACGGTCAGACCTTTACCGCACTCAACGGCGGTCCGGCGTTTCAATTCAACGAGGCGATTTCGTTTCAGATCCCTTGTGAGACGCAGGAAGAGATCGATTATTATTGGAACAAACTTTCCGAAGGGGGAGATAAAAACGCGCAACAATGCGGCTGGCTGAAAGACAAATACGGCCTCTCCTGGCAGGTGGTTCCAAGGAGGATCGGCGAATGGGTCGGCAATCCCGACTCTGAGAAATCGCAGAGAGCGATGAAAGCGATGCTTCAAATGGAGAAGATCGACCTGGCGAAACTCAAACAGGCGTATGAGGGATAAAGGAGAAACTCGATTGAGAAGATTGGTTTTATTCATGCACACCTCGCTGGACGGTTTTGTGGCGGGACCGAATGGAGAGATGGACTGGATCAACGTCGACGAAGAAATTTTTGACTATGCCGGGCAACGGACGAACGAAGCCGACACCGCCTTGTATGGACGGGTCACCTACCAGATGATGGACAGCTACTGGCCGACCGCCGGCGACCAGCCGAACGCGACGAAACACGATATCGACCATTCCCGGTGGTATAACAACGTCACCAAAGTCGTCCTGTCCAAGACGATGAAGGGAACAGACCGGCCCAAAACAAGAATCATCAGCGACCATTTAAAAAACGAGATCACAAAACTCAAACAGAACGGAGAGAAAGACATTCTGATTTTTGGCAGCCCGACAGCCGTTCATTCTCTCATCGCCGAAAACCTCATCGACGATTATTGGCTATTCATCAACCCCGTTTTGATGGGACAAGGAATTCCGCTATTCAAGGGCGTCAAAGACAAAACAGCCCTCACGTTGGTTGAAAGCCATCCGTTCTCATCGGGGGTGGTTTGCCTTCACTACCGGGTGTAAAGGTGATAACGCATAAAGGATTCGCGGCCGGCAGGACGTTTCTGAAACGGCGGGCTTGGGGGAGGGGTCGACTCATAGGCCGACACACCCCGTCGTATCGGTAACATGTCGAACGATGTCGCCCATTCTCAAATCGCCCCACGTGATGCCGGCCGCGATACGATCATCATCGGCGCAGGGCCGGCCGGGCTCGCGGTGGGGGCCTGCCTCAAAGGGGCCGGTCTCCCCTTTCTCATCCTGGAGCAGAGTGACCAGGTCGGAGCAGCTTGGCACCGCCATTACAACCGGCTCCACCTCCATACCGACAAGGCCCACTCCGCACTCCCCTTCGTCCCCTTTCCCAAGGAGGTCCCGCGCTACCCGTCCCGCCTGGAAGTGATTCGTTACCTGGAGCGGTATGCGCAGCAGTTTCAATTGAGGCCTCGGTTGGGTCAACAGGTGGTCTCGGCGCGCTTTTCAAACGGTCTCTGGGAAGTCGAGACGCAGGATGCCCGCTACCGGTCGGAAAATCTCGTGATCGCCACCGGCTACAACCGCGAACCGTACCTTCCCCATTGGCCGGGACAAACCTCCTTCCGGGGTACCCTCCTGCATGCTTCTCAATATCGAGATGGGTTACCTTTCAAGAGCAGGAGGGTGCTCGTGGTCGGTTTCGGCAACTCCGGCGGCGAGATCGCCCTCGACCTATGGGAGCAGGGGGCCCGGCCGAGCCTTGCCGTCCGAAGCCCGGTGAATGTGATCCCACGCGAGTTGTTCGGCATTCCAATTCTCTCGATTGGCCTCGCGCAAAGGAAACTGCTGCCGCCGCGATGGGCCGATCGGTTGAACGCGCTGATTTTGCGCGCCGCCATCGGCGACCTCACCCGGTATGGGCTGCGCAAACTGCCGTATGGGCCGGCAACCCAGATCCGACACGACGCGCGCATCCCGCTTATCGACGTCGGCACGATCAAACAGATCAAGCAGGGCGGGATCACCGTCTGTCCGGGGATCGAACGGTTCACGGAAGAGGGGGTCCGCTTCACCGATGGAGACCAGCGGAAGTTCGAGGCGGTGATTTTGGCGACCGGCTATCGCCCGCGGGTCAACGCATTCTTAGAAGGGACCTCGGCCGTCTACGACGAAAACGGCACCCCCCTGTCAAGTGGGCGTGAGGCGCCGATTCCGGGACTCTACTTCTGCGGGTATCACGTCTCGGCGACAGGAATGCTGCGGGAGATTGCCTTTGAGGCGCAACGCATTGTCGCCGCGATCGGACAAAAACGCGTATGAGCCGCGGAAGGGAATCGATAAAATCGTTGCAGCCGATGGAGAAGATCCCGCCGGATCACCGGATGAAGGGATCCGGCGGAGAGGGTCAATGCGCCCGGCGATCTTGAAGGTAGCGGGCAATGGTGTCGTTTTGGAATAAAAGGGCGCTCCCCTTCTTCCAAAAGGAGACGAGCGGATTCCGGCTGATCGGGACGACCCCGGCGTCGGTCGGTCTCAACCAATGCCGCCAGGCGAAGTGAAGCCACTCCTTCCGGACGATCGGCCAGACATGGTCGTAGCGGGCGCGCCCCTGCAAGATTTCGAAATAGAGCTCCGCGACCCACTTGTGGCTTTCGACAAAGCGGTAGCTCGTCTCGGGCCATCGGTGCAGCAGGCGGGCGAAGCGGCGCGCGGCGTGAAACTCTTCCGCCGTCTCCGCCAGAATCCGGGCGGTGTAGGCCGCAAGCCCCTCTTTCTGCTCCAGGATGTTGTTCGAAATCACCTCCGCCGCAATTAAGCCGGTCAGCAGCGCCGAATAGAGACCCTCCCCCGAAAAGGGATCGATGAGACCGGCGGCATCGCCCGCCCACAAGGCATTTCCCTCGTGAAGCGGAACCCGATGACTCAGCGCGACCTGCCGGTACATGTGGACCTGTTGACCCGACGCCTCTTTGAGAATCCCCTGACTCTCAATAAATTCTCCATAAAGGTCTCCCGCGCTCCGGACCTTTCTTTCCGAACCGGCGATCCCGACCGTCTGATGGTCTTTTTTCGGGAGAAGCCACCCGAATCCCGAGGGGGCCGACCCGAGGTCGATCTGAACGAGGCTCTCTCCGGCCCTTTTCGGTTCGGGCAAAGGGATCTCGCTCTCGACCCCGATCCAGACTTCATCTCCCCGCTCGCCGATCCGCCGAAGCAGCCCGCTCATCCCGTCCGCAAGGATCAGGTAACGGCATCGCCATCTCTCCAATACGGAGCGGACGGTCACCTCCCGCCCTTCTTGGACCCAATCGGTCACCTCGGTCTCATCGAGGATCACCGCACCCTGCTTCTGCGCCTTTAACACCATGAAGTGATCAAAGCGGTCCCGGGTGGTGGTGTAGGCAATCGGCTCGGTGCTTTCGACAATAAATGGATCGCTTCCGCGGAAGGTGAACCGGACCCCTTGGATCACCTGTTCAATCTGATCGCCCAGATCAAATGGAATTAAATTTGCCGCGCGAACGCTCAACGCGCCGCCGCAGGCTTTCTGCATCGGGAGCGCAGAGCGCTCGATCGCCAAGACGCGAAACCCTTGCCGGCTCAGCTCATACGCCGCAATGGCCCCCGCCGGACCCAGACCGACTACAATGACATCATATTTCGGCATCGGATTAACCCTGCACCTTTAGTCGGTTCTCGATTTGTCTGACGCCGGCAATACTCTGTGCCAGCCGCTCCGCTTCGCGTTTTTGCTCCGCCGACACAACCTCGCCGTTGAGGGTGACCACCCCCTTGTAACTTTTGACATCAATCGTCGCCATCCGGGTGGTTGGATCGGTGATGAGATCGGTTTTCAATTTCGCCACGATCGAATTGTCGAGGATCACCTCAATCGTCAGCAAGAGCTGATTGTTGACCTTTCTGAATTCGCCGACGACGGACCGCGCTAACTCTTCCGCCCGCTGCCGCTCTTTTTCTTGATCGACCAGGCCGGTCAAAGTCACCGTAGCGCCATCGACATGCGGACGGATTTCCCAAGGAGCGGTCAGCGGATCGTTCTTTAACTTGTTTTGAATCCGTGATTCGAGCGCTTTATTCTGAGGGGGCACCGCCACCTTCTGCGTCTTGAAGATGCACCCACCGGCCGTCAATGACAATGCCATCAAAAGGATGATGACGATGGTATGAGAACGATTCATCTATCACCTCCATCGTAACATACATTGGAACAAGAACAAGAGACCCCAATATGCGCCGTCTGTTATAAAAGCAAGAAGCAGACCATTAAATTTCACCGATTCCTTTTCCCTGGTTCTCCTCTGGCGTTCGCCGAAAACGCGCCGAAGCACTTTGATTCAATCGGAGTCATTTTGTCTTGATCGCCGAGGCGCTCCGTGCACCCCTTGCACAGAAGTTGAATTTTTGGTGCATCGGAAGTAAAATCATCCTTTCTGGTTGAGATTCGGATGCTATTCGGATGTTAATTGACACGCACAATCACATGGCCGACCCGGAGTTCGATGCCGACCGAGAGGCGGTCATTCAACGGGCTCTGGACGCCGGCGTTCGGAAAATGATCCTGATCGGAACCGACCTGCCGTCGAGCCAACGGGCGGTCGACCTCGCCGAACGGCATCCATTCCTCTGGGCCACCGTCGGGCTCCATCCTCATGAGGCAAAGCGGCTCGATCCCCCTTTGCTGGAGGCGTTGGAGACGTTGGCAGGCCATCCTAAGGTGGTCGGCCTCGGCGAGACCGGGCTCGATTACTTTTATCACCATTCCACTCCCGAAGAACAACGCCGCGCCTTCATCGAACAGATCCGACTGGCCAAACGAAAACGGCTCCCGTTGGTCATCCACACGCGCGACGCATGGGAGGAGACCTTTCAAATTTTAGAGGAAGAAGGGGGCCGGGCCCATGCGGCCGACGTCGGGGCGGTTTTCCATTGCTTCACCGGAGATCCGCCGATCGCCGCCCGGGCGGCGGCGCTTGGGTTCTATCTCTCTTTCTCAGGCATCATGACCTTTCCCAAAGCGATTCCGCTTCAACAGGCCGCGGCGGCCGCCGACCTGTCGCGAATCGTCATTGAAACCGACGCCCCCTACCTCGCCCCGCAAGGCTATCGCGGAAAGCGCAACGAGCCGGCTTATGTCCGGGCGGTCGCCGAGAAGATCGCACAGCTTCGGAATCAACCGTTTGAAATGATCGCGGAGGCGACCTCCGCAAACGCCGAACGGCTCTTCAAATTGCCCGCGGTTTAAATTTCTTTTCAAAACTTTCTGAAAGCGTCACCCCACGTCATCCGAAAAGAGAATCGAATCAACACCGGCTCCCACCCTTAACGCCGCAAAAATAATTTTCGGCAAGACAAGACAAGAAAAGATTCCTATTAGGTATCTTCCGGCTTTGGCGGTCGCTTTCAACTCTCTGTTAATTGACAGCTTTTGGATCGGGTGGTAGATTTTATTGGCCCTCGGACGCCGCAATACAGCCGTCCGCGCCGGGCCCTGGCCGCTCCAGCTCGAATGTCATCTCCTTATCCACTGGTGGGATGCCGCATCCTCCCGGAGAAGCCGCGTCGTCACCCTGAGGCATCGATGAGTCATCCGACCCCCTTTGGAAAGTATCTCCTCCTCGATAAAATCGGAACCGGGGGAATGGCCGAGCTCTATCTGGCCAAGCAGACCGGCCTCTCGGGGTTCGAGAAGGTCGTCGCCATCAAGCGGATCTTGCCCCATCTGACCCAAGGGACCGAGTTCATCTCAATGTTCGTTAACGAGGCGAAGCTCGCCGCCCTTCTGACCCATCAAAATATCGTTCAGATCTATGACCTCGGCAGCGTCGATCAGGCTTACTACATCGCCATGGAATATGTCATGGGAAAGGACCTCAAGACGGTCCTCCAGCAGGGACGGTCGCGGAGCATGCCGCTCTCCATCGGCGACGCCCTTCTCATCGTCAGCAAGATCTGCTCGGCGCTCGATTACGCGCACCGGAAAAGCGATCTCCAGGGGAACGATCTTCATCTGGTCCATCGCGACATCTCGCCTCAGAATATCCTGGTCTCCTATGAGGGAGAGGTCAAGCTGGTCGACTTTGGGATTGCGAAAGCAGCGATGGGAGGCCAAGAGACCAAGACCGGCATCCTGAAGGGGAAGCTCGCCTATATGTCGCCGGAACAGGCGTGGGGAAAGCCGGTCGACGGCCGGAGCGATCTCTTTGCATTGGGTATTGTCCTCTACGAGGCGGTTACCGGGGAACGGCTCTTTACCGGAAACGACGAGATCTCCATCTTGGAGAAGGTCAGAAAAGCGGAGATTGCCCCTCCCACCCGGCTCAATCCGGCGATCCCTCCCGAGTTGGAAGCGATCTTGGAGAGAGCACTCGCCAAAGAGGTCGAAGCGCGGTATCAGAGCGCATCCGAGATGGAAAGGGCGCTCGAGGGATTGATTACCCAGAAGGGATATGCCTTCAGCAGTCTCTCCCTCTCTCATTATATGAAACAGCTTTTCGATCATCAGATTGCAGAAGACACCCGCCGCTTTCAGCTGGTGACCCGCCCAGAGCGCCGCCCGGCCGAGGGGTTGGACCGGAGCACCGTGATCCGACCGGTCGCCCCCGCAAACGCGCAAGCTGCGGCGGTCAAAAAGAGCATTAGCCAGAGCAAGATTATCCTCCCCCCTCCCCGGGGCCGACGCTTTTCACGCTGGGTCTCGCTTCTCTTCTTTATCGTCTCCGGTGCGGCCTTCCTGACGCTGCTCCTCTTGTCGAATATCAGTTTCGTGACCCGGATGCGTGCAAATGTTCCTTTGCTGGAGGAGATGCGTCTCTCCGTGGAAGCGACCCTTCAAGAAAAGGGGGTGCTCGCCTATCTCGATCAATTCAAGAGCGGCCTCTTCCGCCTGGTTGAACAGGACTCGCCTTCCTCCCCTTCGATCCATACTGGCCCAACGGATGAATCGATCGCGATCGCACTGGCCAAGCCGGCGCCGAATGGACCGACCGTTCCGCCGGCATCGCCTGCCCCGGACGAAACCGCTGCAGCGTCTGGGGCAACCCCGGCGCTTCCGGCGCGAGACATCCCAACCCTTTATCAGGAAGCGAAAGAAGATTATAACGCCGGCCGTCTTGATGAGGTTGAGAAGAAGCTGCGGCAAATTATCGAAGTCGACCCGAATCAGATTCAAGCGTATCATCTCCTCGGGACGGTCTATGAAGAAAAGAAGGAGCCGGACGCGGCGCTTCGGATCTTTGCCGACGCCGCCCCCCTTTTCCAGAATGACCCGCTCCTCCACTACGATTTGGGGTTTCTCTACTTTAAGAAAGGGGTCGACTCCCTTGCGGCGCAAGAGTTATCCCTCGCCGTCAAGCTCGCCCCGCAGGCGCCGGAGGGGGAACGGGCCCGCGAAATTCTCGCGAAGCTCGATCATCGATCGCAGCCAAGCGCGCCGCCGAGCGCGCAGCCGGCCGCTTCATTCGGAAAGAAACGAATCGAGCCGTTGCGACCATCCGTCCCCTCCCCCCCCGTCCCTCGACCTGAGCAAAAAGAGGAGCCGCCCGCGGAAGCCGCCGCGCCGGCCGCTCCTTCGACTGCGTCCCTTCATCCGGACGACCCAGCGCAGATCCGCGCACTGATTGCCAATCAGAAGCGGGCCCTTGAGAACCGGGATATCGACCAGGTCCTGCGGGGACACCTTCATCCGCCACCGCCGCTTCGCCAAAAGCTCGGTCAGTGGTTCGAGCGGTTTGACCGGCTCTCAGCAAATTATGAAATTTATGAAATCAAAATCGACGGAAACGAAGCCTCCGCCTCGCTCCTCCAAACGGTCGTTCTGCAATCTCAAAAGAGCGATGTCCGGCAGGTGGAAAAGATGCTGGTCTATTGGAAACTGGTTAGAAGTAAGGACGAATGGAAGATCGCCCAGGTCAATGTGGTTGAAAAATACTGATACCTATTTTTAATCGCAGTCGACAAAACCCTTTCAATCCGAGGTGCTCCATGCAAATGACTTGTGAAAATTGTTATACCATTTACGACCTCTCCCCTGAAAAGAGCGGCCTCGCGGGATGCCCCTATTGCGAACATATCAGCAAACCGAAAAAAGGGATCGCCGCGGCCGCCTTCGGCGGCGGGGGCTTTGGAATCGATCCGAGCAAAACGATGCTCAATTATGCTCCGGCAGAAAGCAAAAACGAAACCTCAGCGGTCTTTAAAATGATCCAGGGAAAGGCCCCCTTTCTTCTTTCCGACAAAGCATGGTGTCTGGCGATCCTCGAAGGGGATGACCCGGGAAAGCGCTTTCTTCTCTCCAAACCGGTGGTCCGAATCGGCCGGACAGAGGGGGAGATGATCGTCCGCGACCCGGAGGTCTCCCGTCAGCAGTGCGTCATTCAAATCTATGGCGAAACGGCGATCATCCGGGATCTAAAAAGCGCAAATGGCACCATGGTAAACGGCTTCGTGATCAAAGAAGATTTCCTCAAAAACCGCGATCAAATTCGAGTCGGGAACACCGTCATCGAAATTTCTATTCAACCTAAAAAATAGCCGCATTCTTAGAATCTAAGGTCGTGGGGTTTTATCCCACGACCTTTCAAAAAATTGATGCAATCAGAATGAAGGTCCCTCGATCAGCTCCTTTTCTTGTCCACCCAAAGAGGCCAAACCCAATCCTATCAACACTTGACTTTTTCCCCCACTCGATTAGAATCGCTCCATGTCGACTCCTTCCATCGGATCCAATCCCGGTGCCATCGATTGGAATGAAATGGCGAAAAGCTTCGATCGGTGGCTCCCCTATATCCAGCCGGTCGCGGAGGCACTCATCGCCTCCGCCGATCTTTCGAAGGGACAGCAGCTTCTCGATGTCGCCGCGGGAACGGGAGAGCCCTCCCTGACGATCGCCCGACGTTTCGGCCCCCACCTTCGAATCACCGCAATCGACGGCGCGGAAGCGATGGTCGGCATCGCCCGTGAAAAGGGACAACGGGAAGGGCTTTCCTCGGTGACCTTTCTTCAAATGAAAGCGGAAGCGCTCGGATTTGAGACAGAGCGATTCGACCGGGTGATCAGCCGCTTCGGCGTGATGCTCTTTGATGATCCGATCCTGGGGATGAAGGAGATGCGTCGCGTGCTGAAAACCGGCGGGAAAATGGCGATCGCCGTTTGGGGGGAATTCAATCAGATTCGATCGATCCATCTTATTTGGGAGAGGATTCTAAAGCGGCTCCCGCAGGACCGCCGCCCTCCCACGCCGAAGATGGCTGATCTCGGTCCTCCCGGAAAATTGGAAGCGCTCTTTCAGTCGGCCGGCTTCCGCGACGTCCGCATCACCCCGCTTCGGCTCGAATATACCTTCGATGACTTCGAGACCTATTGGAAGATCAATACCGAGTCGGGAACATTAAAAGCCCCGCTCGATCAATTTTCTCCCATCGATCAAGAAAAAATAAAGCAGGAAACATCCCTCGCTATTTCTGCCTATAGAAAGAATGGAAAGATCGTCATCGAGAACCGCGCCCTGCTTGCCACCACGATAAAATGACCGACCGATCGTAATCTTTTCGGTGGTCTTGTATCCCTCCTTTTTATTTCAGTACAATCATAAAAGCGATACCGCAATATTCTTTATAAAGGAGTGTTCAATTGAAGTCAGCCCCCGTACATTCCATCCCTTTTGGCGCCACGATCCTCGAAAATAAAACGATCCAATTCCATGTATGGGCCCCTTTTGCCAAGGAGATGGCGGTCAAGCTCATCGGCCAGGGGCTTCCTCTTCAGACGCCGATGCGGCCGGCCGGCCGGAACTGTTTTGAAGCGACCGTAAAAGAGGTTCCGGTCGGCAGCCGCTACTTTTATAAAATCGACGGAGAGAAAGAGCGGCCCGACCCTTACTCCCGATTCCAACCGGAAGGGGTCCATGGACCGTCCGAAATCGTCGCCCCCAATGCATTCTCCTGGTCGGATGCCGCCTGGCGGGGGATTCCGTTGGAAAGCTATCTCTTCTATGAGCTTCATACCGGAACGTTTACGAATGAAGGGACGTTCGAAGCGATCATCCCTCAGCTCGGCTATTTGAAAAATGACCTCGGTGTGACCGCCATCGAGATTATGCCGATCGCCCAATTCCCCGGAACCCGGAACTGGGGATATGACGGCGTTCATCTCTTTGCCCCTCAAAGCAGCTACGGCGGACCGATCGGGCTGAAGCGTCTGGTCGACGCTTGTCATGCGGCCGGGATCGCGGTCGTCCTCGACGTCGTTTACAATCACGTCGGCCATGAGGGAAACTACCTCCGCGAATTCGGCCCCTACTTCACGCCGAAATATAAGACCCCATGGGGAGACGCCGTCAATTATGACGATGCCGGATCCGATTTCGTCCGGCGCTATGTGATCGATAATGCCCTCTATTGGATTCGCGAATACCACATCGATGCGCTGCGGCTCGACGCCATCCATGCGATCTACGACTTCTCCGCCAAACATATCTTGCGTGAAATGAAGGAAGCGGTCGGGGCGCTCGCCTCGGAATTGGGACGGTCGGTCCATCTCATCGCCGAGAGCGACCTGAACGACCCAAAGATCATCCTGCCGCCGGAACGGGGAGGTTATGGGATCGATGCCCAATGGAGCGATGATTTTCACCATTGTCTTCATACGCTTCTGACAAAAGAAGAGCAAGGGTATTATCTTGATTTTGGGCAGCTCGATCAGATGGCGCGGGCGATTCGCGAAGGGTATGTCATCGCTGGAACCTATTCTCCTTATCGGAATCGGATTCACGGGAGCCCCTCTGCGGATCTCTCTCCTTTTCGGTTTGTCGTCTTTTCCCAAAACCATGATCAGATCGGGAACCGGATTCAGGGGGACCGCCTGTCGACGCTCATTCCATTTGAGGCTCAAAAGCTCGCCGCCGCCATGGTGCTCCTCTCGCCGAACCTCCCCCTTCTCTTCATGGGGGAGGAGTATGGAGAGACCGCTCCCTTTCAATATTTCACCGACTACCAAGATCCGGCTCTGGCCGAGGGGGTGAGAAAAGGAAGGGCGGAAGAGGCGGCGCAATTCGGATGGACGGGCGGGGTGCCGGATCCCCAATCGGAAGAGACTTTCTTGAGATCGAAAATCGATCCGTCGCGGCGTTACCAGGCGCCCTATGACCAGCTCTTCACATTTTATAAGCAGGCGATCGCGCTTCGAAAATCCGAGTGGAAGACCGTTTCCACGCCGGGGTTGGTTTCGGTAGACCGGTTCGATTCGGAGGCTTGTCTCCTTGTCAAATCCGGCGAGGAGCGTGCAATCCTCTTCAGCCTCAATCCAAGCCCTACGTCTCTTTCGCTTCAGCTTCCCGACGGAAGGTGGGAGCGGCGTCTCGACAGTGAAGAAAAACAGTTCGGTGGAAAGGAGGAAGCGCTCCTCCCTGCTGTGATAGAAGGGGGTCGCCCGACACCGCTTCGGCTTGCTCCTTATCAGCTCGCCGCCTATTTCAGACGGCGCGCCGAATAGGCCGAGTAAAGCAGAAAGAGAGAGGCCGATACCACGGTCATACTCCAGAGGAAGATGCCGGCAATCCAGGTCCGAGAGATCGCCCCTTGGCGATAAGGCTCAGCGCTGAAAAGATCGAGGAGATGGTCCCATGATGCCCCTGCAAGCCAGGTGAAACCGATCATCAAGGTGATCCACCTTCCCGCCGGCCTTTCCGACATTAAGAGAATAATGCCATAGACCTGGACGAAGTAGCCGACGGCGAGGAGAAACCCCGCCACCGAGAGGCCGACGCCATACTTCTGCGGCACACCGTAGACAAAGTCTTCTACCGCATGCGGGAGGGTGACGAGAAAGCCGGCCAAAGAGATCAGGCCGAGTCCTCCGAGCAGGCTTCTCCCCTTGTCACGCCGTTTCTGATTTGATACCATCGGCCTGTGACCCTCCAGACGATTCAATCGATCGAAGAAGAGATCGTAAATTGCACCCGCTGCCCTCGGCTGGTGAACTACTGCCGGGAGGTCGCCCAGACGAAACGACGGGCCTATCGGGAGGAGACCTACTGGGGAAGACCGGTTCCGGGATGGGGAGATCCGAAGGCGCGGCTCCTCATGATCGGACTGGCGCCGGCCGCGCATGGCGGAAACCGCACCGGACGGGTCTTCACGGGGGACGCCTCGGGCGACTTTCTCTTTCGCGCCCTTCACAAAGCGGGCTTTGCCAACCAACCGACCTCACAGCACCGCGGCGACGGTCTTCGCCTGCACGATGCCTACCTGACCGCGGTCGCCCACTGCGCCCCGCCCGAGAACAAACCGCTCCCCAGCGAAATCGATGCGTGCCGAGGACATTTGGTCAACGAGCTGCGGCTACTGACCAAGGTGAAAGCGGTTCTTGTTTTTGGGAAGATCGCGCTCGACGGATTTCGGGCGGCCCTTCGTGACGCGCGTGGGATCGACCTGCCGGCCGCCGCCCTCCCCTTCCAACATGGCGCGGCTTACCCCATTGCCCCGGCCCTCCGCCTCTTTATCTCCTATCATCCCAGCCGCCAGAACACACAAACCGGCCGCCTGACCGAGTCGATGTTTGACACGGTCTTTAAGACGATCCGGACCGACCTCGACCGACGCCGTTAGGCCACGGTTATTTTTTCTGTCCCAGCGTGGAGATGAATTTCTCAATCGGGATCGCCGGCAGGGTGAGCAGCCGAACCGATCCCCGCGCTCCGAGCGCGACCGAAAGCCGCGCCACCGTCTCATTGTCGGGAGCTTCAATGATATTGACGAAATCGTACGGTCCGAGGGTCGCATATTGTCCGATGACCTTCACCCCCATCCCTTCGATCTCTTTATTGACCTCCTTCAAACGGCTTGGATTTTCATAGAGCGTCTTGCTTCCGTCATCGGTGATGGTGCTGAGCATGATATAGGTCGCCATCGCTTCCTCCCTTTGAGGGTGATCGATTCACGCGGAGCTACAGAACATGAGAAAAGTTTAATTCGACCTGAAATAAAATAGCAAGAGAGAGAGGAAAAAAACGGATGAGAAACCGGCATTCTAAACGTTCTATAGGAGGGTTTCGAGATCGGTCTCGGACGATAAGGTACGATCGACGTACGAACCGAAGAGGGACGAAAGACCGAAGAAGGCACTCAATCATTCAAAAGTTAAAGCGGTACCGCTCCGTCTTGATGGATTCGGTCGCCCGATTGCGAAACGCCCGATCCGCTCGGCCTAGCCTTTGTAGATCTGATCATGCTCACGGACGTGATCCCGGACTTTGAGCCCGAAGACCTGCCCTGAGGAGGCCTGTTGAACCGACTGATGGTCGACCTCCATCGACTCGATCGGCTGTTCCAGATTGGTCGTATGTCCTTTGATCCGGATGGTGTCCCCGACCTGTAGGTTCCCTTCATTGAGCTGGACCACTGCCACGGAGAGATGCGAATAGTAATGGGTCACCGTGCCGATCGGTTGCTCGATGACGGTCTCTGCGGCGGCCTGCCCCGGGGTGGAGGTCGTTGGAGAGGCGGGAGAAGGGACGGGAGCATCCCGGGTCGAGATCACCGGAACCGGGGGTGTCACTCTTTTTGGAACGGCGGTCAGCTTTTCAGCAGCCGCGGCAGATCGAGCGGCGGTTGGTTTTCTTTTGGCTGCTGTTTTTTGGGTTGCTTTGGGAGTTGATTTTTTAGCGGTCGTCGCCTTCTTGGCGGTCGATCTTTTAGAGGTCGCTTTCTTAGAGGTGGCCGGTTTAGAGGGGGTCCGTTTTGCTGCGGCAGATCTCCCTTTGGCCGTTTTAGCCTTCGCCGTGGTCTTCTTTTTCAGCGCGGCGCTCTTTGCGCTGGTTCTCCCCCGGACCGTCTTTGCGGTGCTCTTCTTGACGCCTTTTTTAGCGGTTCTCGTTGCCGGCTTTTTTCTTGTCGCAGCCTTCTTCATCGGTTTGCCCCCTCCCGTTTTAGACAGGTCGTCGGTTCAACCAAGAATAAAGATTCCGCTTCAAGAATTACAATATTCCCGAAAAGGAGTCAAGTGGTTTTCTTTTAAAGAAATCGGTCGATCCCCGGCCTATCCCTTTCGCTCCGACATCGGCAGATACGTTCGGTTATGCTCCCCTTCATAGATCTCGGTCGGCCGGAAGATATGGTTGTCCTTGACCTGCTCGATCCAGTGGGCCAGCCAGCCGACGACGCGGGCCATCGCAAAAATCGGGGTAAAGAAATCGGACTCGATCCCCATCTTTTGGTAGAGGATGCCGGAATAGAAATCGACATTGGCGTAAATTTTCTTTGAAGAGAGATACTCCTCCCCAATCTTCTCCACCTCGACGGCCACTTCATAAAGGGGCGATTTTCCGTAATGCTCGAAGATCCGCTTTGCCAGCTTTTGAAGGATGATCGCGCGGGGATCTTTCACTTTATACTCCCGATGCCCCAGGCCCATGATCCGCTCCTTGGCTTTGACCTTCGCCTCAATGTGAGGCCGGACCCGATCGACGGAGCCAATCTCTTTGAGCATTGCCAAGACCTTCTCGTTCGCCCCGCCATGCAGCGGTCCTTTGAGGGTGCCGACCGCCGAGGAGACGACGGTGTAGGGATCGGCGAGCGTCGACGCCGTGACCAGTCCGCTGAAGGTGGAGGCGTTCATGGTGTGTTCGGCATGAAGGATGAGACAGGTGTCGAAGACCTCCGACATCACCTTGTCGGGGACCTTCTCGGTGAGCATATAGAGGAAGTTTTCAGCGTAATTTAGATCATCGCGCGGCTGGATCTGGTCATCGCCCCGCCGGAGCCGCGCGTAAGCGGCGACGATCGTCGGCAGCTTGGCGATGAGACGGACGGCGGAGAGATATTGCGTCTGCTCATCCTGAACATTCTTGTCTGGATAAAACATTCCCAGCGCTGCCACCGCCGCCTGCAAGGCATCCATCGGGTGGCCGTTGTCCGGGAGACACTTGATCAGATCGACGATCCGATACTTAATTCGCCGATGGATCCGTAAGTCTTTATCAAACCTCTCAAGCTGAGCGGGGGTTGGGAGATTTCCAAACAGAAGAAGATAAGCGGTTTCAATAAAGTGGCTCCGCTCGGCCAAGGTCTCCAGCCGAATGCCGCGGTACTCCAAGATCCCCTTGGTTCCATCCAGGTAGCTGACCTTGGACCGCGTTGCAGGAACACCCGCCAAGCCCGGTGAATAATCGCTCATCGTCTCCCCTCCCCTTCACTAAAATATCGATTCGGATCATCTCCGCATTTATTTATTTTAGCGGATCTGTACCGAACGGTAAAGTGGGGGGACGCGGCGATTCCGCATCTATTCGTGGGAGATCGGCCCGAAGCGCGCCGTTTTACCTCTTATAGAACCTGCAGAAAGGCACATTTCAGATATTCTGTCTCTGGAAGGGCGAGAAGCGCCGGATGGTCTTTTCCTTGCGATCGAAGGGAAATCTGCCGGAGGGTTCTTCCGACATCTCCGGCGGCATCGACGAGCATGTCGCGAAACTGATCGGGCGAGAGATGGTAGGAGCAGGAACAGGTGACGAGGAATCCTCCCGGCCGGAGGAGTTTCATCGCCCGAAGGTTGATCTCTTTATAGCCCCGGATTGCATTCTCGATCTCCTTCCGGCGCTTTACGAAAGAGGGAGGGTCGAGGATAATGCAGTCATACCGCCGCCTCTCCTTTTCGCACTCCTTTAAGAAATCGAAAACATTGGCGACATAAAACTGGCAGCGTGCATCCGAGCCGTTCCGGATTGCGTTTTGACGGGCAAGCGCAATGGCGCTCTCGGATGCGTCGACCCCGGTGATCGACTTCGCATCGAATCGAGCCGCGTGCAACGACCAGCCTCCGCTGTAACAGAAGGTGTCGAGGACCTCCTGTCCCTCTACGATTCCTTGCAGGGCAAGATAGTTGTCGGACTGGTCTAAAAAGAATCCGGGCTTCTGGCCGGCCAGCAGATCGACTTCAAAATGAAGGCCGTTTTTTTTAACGACAACCGGCGGCGCATAGGTTCCGAAGAGGATGCTGCTTTCTACTTTCAACCCTTCGAGGGCGCGGGAAGAGACATCATTTCGGGCGATGAGGGTCTGCGGCGAGAGAACCTCTCGGATGGCGGCGACAATCGATTCGGTATGCCGCTCCATCCCGGCGGTCAAAATCTGGACGACGGCGTGATCTCCATATCGGTCGAGGATCACCCCGGGAAGAAGATCGGCCTCGCTATAAACGACCCGATAGCTCTCTTCACCGGCATAAAACCGCTCCCGAAAACGATGGGCCGCCCCGATTCTCTTTCGAAAAAAGCCTTCATCGATCGTCTCCCGCTCCCGCGATAAAATCCGCACCGTAATGACCGATTTTGGATTGCAATAACCGATGGCGATAAAACGGCCTCGGGAGTCGACCAACTCAACCAACGCGCCGGGAGGAAAATCGGGCGGGAGTTCCGGAAGCTCGTTACGATAGATCCAAGGATGACCCCGCATGACGCGGGTTACAACTGCCTTTTTGAGAGAAAGTGTCTGCATGAGCCGTTAGCCTACAGAAAAAGAGGTGAGGATGCAAGTAAAGAGAATCGCGGCATGCGGGGTACGCGTTTTTTTGCGTTCGGATAAGACAAAAGGCCGGATGATCTTTCGATCATGCCGGCCTTCTAACTTTAAACCGAACGAAGTGGGCTCTTATTTCGCTCCGTTGAGTCTCTTTCTACCCCAGAAGCTCAGTCCGATAAAACCGGAGCCCATGAGAAGAAGAACCGACGGCTCGGGCACAGGAGAGACGTGTAAATCGAAGCTGGTCGCTCCCGCGGTCAGGTGCGTGATATCCGCTTGGGCGGTGATTGAAAAAGGACCGGGAAAAGGAACGGTCGCCGAAGAGGTGGTGGAAAATGCCGGGCCGGTCAAGTCGCCGGTTGAGGCAAGAAGCGTCGAATTCAAATAGCTTTCAAAGCTTACGGAGCCGGTGGTTGTCCCGCCGACGGCTGTTTTGATTGAAGTAAATCCGCCGTCGACCGGTCCGGTAAAGCCACCCTGAACCGCTTTAATCGTCAATGTCCCGGCGCCTGAACTGCTCACATTGAGCGACGAGATATCCAGTTCTGCGGCGTCTTGTGTTCCAAGGATCGGATAGGTGATCGCCGTAGTAATGTTAAACGTAAAATTCCCAACACTTCCCACAAAGGTCACCGCCCCGCCGGAACCGTTGATATCGCATGCGGCGCCATCGGTACATGTAACCGTATTCACCCCGTCACTGAGGGTTAAGGAGATGGCATGTGCCGGCGTCGCGACAACCGAGACCAGCATGAACATCCCCAAAATGCCTAATAATTTTTTCATTTATCACCCCTTTGCTTAAATTCGATGGTTCTATCAATCACGCCAGTATAGATTACAAGGAATGTGCCAGTTCTTTCCGATCGCAGAACAAACATATAAACCATTGAAATATCGAGCATTGTTTTTATAAATGATTTCGAGGTCGATCGAGACCCCCTCCCCCTGGAGAGTTTGTGTCAAGCAGTCCGTCACCTCTCTTTTATAGAAAAGTCAGCTCACGTAAAAAATAATAATAAGATTAATAGTTTATACAAATATGGGCTTTTAAAAGGTGTCCATTTCCCCGGCGGTCTCTTCATACCCGCCCCGTTATGGCCGGATCCGAAGGTGAAATGTAAAACTATTTTGGGATATTCTATTTAAGAATATCTAACCGAGGGTCATCTGGAATGATTTTGATCAGGGAAAGGATTCAGCGATTTTGTGCCTAGGAAGGACGTTCGATCTGATGCTTTGAAAGGATATCATGGAGGGCTTGACGGGAAATTCCGAGCGCAGAGGCCGCTTGAGTCACATTTCCGCCGAAGCGCGCCATGGCCGACTCCACCAGCTGCCGCTCCAGCTGCTCCCTGGCTGTTTTCAGCCGGGGAAGCGGGGCCACATCAGTCGGCACCGTCAGCTCCAGATCCTCCGGGGTCAGCAACACGCCATCACTCATCACCACCCCTCTTCGGATCTTATTTTCTAACTCTCGGACATTCCCCGGCCAGGCGTAAGCGGTCACCGCTTCAATCGCAGTCGGGGTTAACCCCTTCACTTTCTTACCGATCTCCTCCGTAAACCGGGAAATAAAGGCGCGGACCAACAACATCAGATCTCCATTTCTTTCGCGCAATGGAGGGACCGAGATGGAGACCACGCTCAATCGGTAAAAAAGATCCTCTCGGAAGGTGCCGCCGGCCATTCGCTCCTTCAGATCACGATGGGTGGCAGCAATGACCCTCGCATCGATCGAAAGGCTCTCCCTTCCGCCGACCCGCTCAATGGTCTTTTCTTGAAGGAAGCGAAGGAGCTTAACCTGGAGTCCCAACCCCAGCTCCCCGATTTCATCCAAGAAAAGGGTTCCGCCCGCCGCGTATTCGATTCTCCCCTTACGCTGCGCATGGGCGCCGGTGAAGGCCCCCTTTTCATGGCCGAACAGCTCGCTCTCCAACAGGTTCTCCGGGATCGCGCCGCAATTGATCGCAATAAACGGCCCCGTGTTCCGCGCGCTCTGTTGGTGAATCGATTGGGCGACGAGTTCCTTTCCGGTCCCGCTCTCCCCCTGAATCAGGACAGGAATGTCGGCGGTTGATACTTTTCGGATCGTCGCGAAAAGCCCCTCCATCATTCGGCTCGTACCGATCATCCTTCCTTCCTGGATCGGGCGTCGTTTTAATTGGCGATTCTCCTCTTCCAATTGAAAGACATGAATCGCCCGTCGAAGGGTAATCCGTATTTCATCGATTTCAATCGGCTTGGTGAAAAAATCAAACGCACCTTGTTCAATCGCCTTCAACGCATTTGCTCGGTCGGCGTTGCCGCTGACAATAATAATTTTGACGCGCGGATCGATCTCCAACATCTCGGAGAGGGCGAGCAATCCTTCCGTCGCCTCCCGCGGATGCGGGGCAAGGCCGAGGTCGAGGGTCACCACCGGAGGAAGCTCGCGCCTAAAAAGATCGATCGCCGTCCTGCGGTTCTCGGCCGGGAAGACTTCATATTCGTCCGTCAGCGCCCATTTCATCTGCTGACGAATCGTCTCGTCGTCGTCGACGATTAAAATTTTATACTTCGTATTTACGCCCATTCACCTGCCCACTCTGATGGATCGGCAAGATCACACGGAACGTGGTTCCGACCCCCTCTTCGCTCTCGACCTGAATTCTTCCGTGATGGGCCTCGACTATTTTCTTGCTGTGAAAAAGTCCGATTCCCAGCCCTTCACTTTTCGTCGTCTGGAACGGCTGAAAAAGGGCCCGTTCGATGAACTCTTTTGGAATACCACAGCCGTTGTCCGTGACGGAGAGGACAACGCACTCATCGACTTGATCGGTCTCAACACGGATCGTCCCCTGTTGGCTCACGGCGTCATTTGCGTTCAGGACTAAGTTTACAATCACTTTTCGAATTTGGTCTGAGTCCACACTACATTTCGGAACCGTTCTGAAATTGCGAATGAGCATCGATCTGATCGAGCCGTTCATCTCACTCAATATAGCGGTGGTGAGTTCATTCAGATCGACTTCGGCCGGCTGCAGTTCCAGCTTCCGTGTTAAGAGAGAGAGCCGGCTGCACATGTCATTCATCTTGCCAACACTCTGCGAGATGACCCGAAGGGTATCACTCCTGAATTCGGGATTATCAAAATGGGCAGGAAGATTTCGCATGGTCAGGGAGAGCATCGACGCCACATTTTTCAAATCGTGAATAAAAAATGCGGAAAGGGTCTGAAATGCTTCCATTTCTTTGGCTTTCATCAGATGCTGGGCCAGCTTGAGATTGAGGAGGCTCCCCGCCGTCTGGTCGGCGATCGTTTTCAATAAGTCATAATCCTCCACCAAAAATGCCTCTTTCATCACCCGGGGTCCCAATGTCATGACCCCCAGGAGCTGTTTTCCTGCAATCAGCGGTACACAGTGATCAATCCTCGCCTCGTCAAAATAATCCGAATAAGACTCTTTTAGCTGCTTCGCTGCCGCCAAAGTCGGAGAAGCGAAATCAAACGGAACAGGATTTTCCCGAGCCATCGCAAGAAGCGCTCCCCAGACCTTGCCTGCATTTGATAAACCCAGAATATTGGAATCAGAAAAGAGGGTCGATCCGCCCAAAGAGACCAAATCGGTTCCCTCGTCAATCAACCAAATTGTAACGGATGGAGTTCCGAGCGTCTCGGCCACTTTTTTTGTCACGACAGAACAGAGATCCCGAACTTCTACGAGGGAGGTCGTCTGTCGCGTAAATGCCATCCACTCCTTCCGATAATCATACCTTGATCGATAAAAATTTCGACTGATAAATCGCTTAAACTCCTGACGCAGATGGTCCGAGAGGAGGAGGGCACTTAATGCAAGCAAGGAGAGAAAGACAAAAAACATTCCGACTGGAACGGCCCCGTTCTCGCCGAAAAAGCCGATCGCTTTCGCAAGGATGCCGACCGCCAACAGGTAGACACCGACGACAGCGACGGTAATCGAATTCGAAAGGAAGGTGCGCGAAAAATAGAGATCAACATCCAAGAAACGATTGCGCATGAGGGAAAAAATAATAAACACATTCGCCACCAGCACGGCGAATGAATTGATCGGCCCCATTCCCCATCGAATCGACGAGAAGAGAAGGGTTTGACTGGCCGTATAAACTTCAAGGGCAAAGAGTCCTCCCACACCCAAAATCATAAATTTGATCTGCCATCGCTTATTCCCAGCCGTGGCGCGAAGGGTTTCCTCCAGATTCATTAGGATTACAACGGAAGAGACGAGATCGAAGAGATAAAACGCATAGCCAGACCATCCGAGCGGCATGACCAAGATGGCGCTCTCCTCCAGCGGGTCCGGCAATATGAAAAAGGCATCAATAAATATGGTAACCATCGACAAGGGAAAGAGGAGAAAGGCAATGGCGACCCATTTCCATTTTGCAATCAGCTCTTTGTAGTTTGATCTCCCAAAACTGACACTAAACAAAAGCCAAACAGCGGAGAGAGGAGCGACGGCCGTGAGCTCCCATCTTCTCCAGTAGAGAACTTCCGTCGGGAGGCCGGATTTCATGACCATCCCGTTAAAGAGTTCTTCCATGGCCAAAACAATCATTCCAAAGAAAAAGGTCTGATGGATGAAAGATCGACGGTTTTCGGACAGGACAAAAGCGCCCAATCCGACACAGAGAAGACCGTTTAAAAATGGAATAAAATATTGAATCATATAAAAAACCGACCTTGGGTTAGAAGCAGATTATTTTATTAAAATGGAGGTCTCCGGACAACCCCCCCGATCGAGGGGTGTTCTTATGTAACCCTTTTCATACCGATCGGACAAAAAGTGCGTTTTGCCCCGAAATTCAGGCTTGCCGGATCGGACATGCTTGTTCAACTTTAAAGAACTCCTTCAATAAAGGTGGGATAGATTCCATCCTCTTCCCCTTTTACTCCCCACAGGCATATCGTTTGCGTATACCCTGTCATAGCATATCACTATTACTCGCGAAAAGGGCAAACGACCCGAGAGGGCAGGACGCAAAGCCAAGAGACCTATGTGGGGGGGTGAGTTCACTCCCCAGGGTTCGTCTGGTTGCCAGGAGGATGCAGCCGCATCTTTAGGCAAGGGCCCATTCCGAGGAATGATTTTTTAATCGATATCCGACCTTTGCTCAGAGCAAACCCATCGAAAGGTGGGGACGCAGAGCAACGGGGCTAAAGCGACGCTTGGATCCGGCTCTGCCGGGTCGGAGCATGGGGTGTGGGGCATCGGAAGTTTCGCTGAAACGGACCGGACGGCCCCCCGCCTCTCCTAAACGCCATGCCCGCCGAGCCGCCAAAGGAAATTCGTTGGCGGCTTTTTTATTTCTGCGTCGGAGGAACCACGTCATGCAACGGTTAATGAGCAAGTATGGAGCAGTCGTCTTAACAGCGATGATCACCCTCTTTGGCTGGACCGCCCTTGCAAACGCCGGCAACGCGTTGCTTTCCTGGAATCCAAATACGGAGGCCGATCTGGCCGGATATAAAATCTACTATGGTCCCTCCCCCGGAAGCTATGGCGCCCCGATTGATGTTGGAAACCAGACCTCTTATACCATAACTGGATTGGGAACCCAGACCTATTACTTCGCGGTGACCGCTTATAACACCGCCGGCGGAGAAAGCGACTTTTCAAATGAGGTTCTTAAAAGCTTCGCTGATACGACCCCTCCGGTCCTTTCCGGAATCACCGCCGCGAACATTACAAGCAGCAGCGCCGTCCTCTCCTGGACGTCCAATGAAACCGCCACCACTCAAGTGGACTACGGGATCACGACGGCTTACGGCGCATCCTCCTCGCTCAACTCAACACTGACGACCAGCCATGGCCAAACCCTTACCAACTTGAGCCCATCAACGATCTATCATTACCGTGTCCGGAGCCGGGACGCCGCCGGCAATGTCGGAATTTCCGGGGATAACACCTTTACCACCGCCGCTGCGCCCGATACCACGCCGCCGGCGATCTCCGGGATCTCGACGACCAACGTTTCGACCACCGGGGCGACCATTTCATGGACCACCAACGAAACGTCCGATACCCAGATTCAATACGGCGTGACGATCGGCTATGGAAGCGCAACCGTTCAAAATACGGCGTTAACCCCTTCGCACAGCCAATCGATCACCGGATTGACCCCTTCTACGATCTACCATTTCCGGGTCCTCAGCCGAGATGCCGCCGGCAACCTTGCCACGTCCGGTGACAATACGTTTACGACCACCGCCCTGCCCGACACAACGGCGCCGGTGGTTTCGGGCATTGTCGCAAGCAACATGACCGCCACTTCCGCTGTCATTACCTGGAGCACCAATGAAGCGGCAAGTTCTCAGGTCAACTATGGAACCACTTCGACCTATGGCTCCGCCTCTCCGGTCGATACCACTTTGGTGACAAGCCACAGTCGAACGCTCACGAATCTAATCGCCTCAACCACGTACCATTACCGTGTGGTGAGCAAGGACGCCGCAGGAAATTCAACCAATTCGGCAGACAAGACATTTACCACCTCAGGAACCCCCGACACGACCCCCCCGTTGATCTCGGGCAGCGCCGCAGGCAATATCACGGCAACGGGCGCCACAATCAGCTGGAATACCGATGAGGCGGCGACCTCTCAAGTGGAGTATGGGCCGACCTCCTCTTATGGCTCGCTCTCCCCGCTCAATACGACATTGTTGACCAACCACAGCCAAGCGCTCACCAACCTGAATTCCGCGACCACCTACCATTATCGAATCTTAAGCAAAGACGGCGTCGGCAACACATCGGTTTCAGGTGACGGCACTTTTACCACACAACAGATTTCATCGCAGCCGCCCGATACGACCGGACCGGCACTCTCGGCCATCGACACCCGAGATATGACACCGGTGAGCGTGATCATCACTTGGGGCAGCGACGAGCCTGCAACGAGCGAGGTTGAATTCGGCCCGACCTCTGCTTACGGCAACAGCAGCGGAATGAACGCGACCCTGCTCAATAGCCACGCGCAAACACTCACCACCCTTCAATCGGGCACGCTCTACCATTATCGGGTCAAGAGCGCCGATGCGGCGGGCAATTTAACCGTCTCAGAAGACCACACGTTGACCACCCCTTCTGTAACCGACACCGTCCCGCCGGCGGACATCCAGAATTTCACCGCCGTCGGCAGCACCGGTCAGATCACGCTGAACTGGACGAATCCGCCCGACGCCGATTTCGTCGGTGTCCGCATTCTGTTTCGGACCGATCATTTCCCGACCGATCTGAATGACGGAGAAGTTTTAGGAGACTTCAGCGGCTCACCGAATACGACGATGAGCGTCATCCAGGCCGGGCTTCAAAACAATATCACCTACTACTATTCCGCCTCCAGCTATGACGGCCAAGGGAATTATCAACACACGGCACAGACCTCGGCGACCCCGCTGGGATTGTCTCAACAAAGAGGGGTGACGGCAGGACAGAGCACATCGGAAGGATCAGGCGGAGGTTGTGCGATGATCGTCCCGACCTCAGGACAGACTGCGGGACCGGGCGGATCGGCCGATTTTATTGCGATTCTCGTCGCAATCGTCTTCGGCATTCTTCGCAAGGGTCTGAAAACAAGCTCCAAACAATATCGGTCGAATCATTAGGGATCGTTATACCGAAGAGGATTTCTACCTTTACCTCCGGATTGACCTTTGCTCCGATTTTAAATATCTTCGGAACAAAAGAAAAGCAGATTGTGACCCAAAGTCGACCGTCCGGGTAAAATTGGTGATAATCTAAACGGTATAGATGAAGAAAAACAATTAGAATTAGGGTTGACGAAAAAAATCGAATATAGTATTTTATCAAAGATTACTATTACCGAGTAATATAGAAACGAACCACATTTCAACCTTTGCTCAGAGCAAACCCATCGAAAGATGGGGACGCAGAGTCACGGGGCTAAAGAAGAAAACAGTTTTGACTTTTGAGTCGTGAGAAGCCAACTCGATTCTAAGCCCACACTCAAAACTTTAAGCTGTTTTCTTCCATGTCCGCCGAGCCGCCAGAGGAAACCACTTTGGCGGCTTATTATTTACCAGGAGGATGTTGATGATATCTTCAAAGAGAAACAAACTCAAAACCCTTTTCATGCTCTTCTTCGTCGGAACGTTCTTTATCGTCTGCGCGGAGACCTCACAGGCTGCAACCTACTATGTTTCTAATAATGGTACCGCTACGTGGACGCAATGTACCAATATAAACACCCCCTGCCCGATTCAAACCGCTTTTAATAACGCCAGCGCAGGTGACATTGTCTACTTCAGGGGTGGAACGTATAATGTCCCTGCAAAAAACGCGGGAAGCACCTACCATGGATACTATGAACCTGCCAATTCTGGAACAGCAACCAGCCCGATCACATTTGCGGCCTACGCGGGAGAAACCCCTCTTTTCAACGGCACTGCGGGGGGCTCTGCGGATGTCTCAGATTATGCAACTATTTTTGGAACTTTTGGACGCAACTACATTGTTTTTGACGGATTTAAACTCCAATCAGATAACGGAACGAAGATGGCAAGAATCCATATCGGCAGCGACGATCAAACGATTCGGTCGGTCGGTATCACATTAAAAAACTGTGATATCAATGGCGGGAGCACGCCGATCAGCACGCAGGACAATCGGGAAACCGTTCGCATCGACAGCGCAGACAATATATTAATTCAGAAATGCAAATTATATAACGCGCGATCGACCGACGGTTACCAGGGGATCAGCGGAATTAAATCTTATGACAGCAATAAAGTAACCATTGAGAATAATGAAGTCTACAACGCCGAGAGCGGTGTTTATTTAAAATCAGCCACCGATTCTTGGATAATTAGAAACAATTGGCTGCATGGAAATCAGATGTCAATTTACATAACTCCCTACGTCACAACGGCGGCTCGGAATGCGACGAATCATCAGATTTATAACAATGTGATTGCCAATAACACCTACTCCGGACTTCATATCTTTGGGGAAACAGGATCGAACGCGGATAATCTGGTGGTATATAATAATACGTTTTATGGCATTGTCCCCGACTCGATTTGTGTATTCATCACCGAATCCCATGGCAGCCATTTCTATAACAACATCATGCAAGGATGCCCCGGCAATCAGCTCTCCTATGGGTATGCTCCGTCCGATTACTCTATTGCAGAGTCTGATTATAACAACTTCGGATCGTATTCCTTTCAAGTCATCGCAAAAGTATATAATCCAAGTGATGTCTTCGGTAGTTTGGCGGAGTGGAAAACATCCGGCGAACTGATTGGTGGACTCAATCCGGATACCCACTCCATTGCATCCAATCCGAACTTCACCAATGGATCAGGACTCCTGACCCAGCTGACCGATTTCGCCTTGGCAAGCAATTCGCCGAGCCGGGGAACAGGCAAGGGAGGCACCAATATGGGCGCAGATGTGACAACGGTGGGAACCGGCGGTTCGACCAAAACCATACAGCCGCCTACCAATCTTCGGGTGCAATAAACGCTTGGGTTATACCAAGCGGTAGCGAAGTCAAAAGGAAAATAGCGCGAAGGCGGCTGTTCTTAATACAGTATTAAAGGAAGGAAAGGGTCGGATCGATCAAGAATTAGCTGTTCGCTTTGTGGGTCCCATTTAAAATACGGGGCAGATTCAACTCATCTAGGTAATCGTTGAGTATCGTAACGTCTCCATAGCCATGGATACTATTAATAAACTTGGCTGTCCGATAATTGAGCGACTGAAATTCATAGCTGATATTGATCTTTCCATTGTTTCTTATTAGTTTCTCGTTAAAAGAAAGGTTTAAAACTTCCCTTTCAATCACGGTATTAGGATATCGCTTTTTCAGCATCTCAAAACAGGTATAATAGTTCATCTGTAACGACATTCGGTGGTCTAATCCAAACGAAAAGTCATCCAGCGTATTTTCCTCTTTCTTGACTTCAAGCGCTTCGGAATCAAAAATTATTTTTTCAATTCTTCCCCCGTTCACTTTTAAATCTTTCTCAGTGATGAATGGGGAACAAGTTCCGAAACTCATATACTGAGGCAGCACATTGGCTTTTTTTAAAAAACCTCCGCCCGGCAGCTCTAAAATCTCTTTTAATCTTGCCCTATTGATGAAACAACCTGTCTCCGGGACAACAACCGCATAAAGCGAGCTGTCAACGGAATACTCAAAGTAGAGTGCTTTTATTACGTTTAACGGATCCCAGGAGCCAAATAATTCCGCCTTTTCAAAACAAGTATTTGTCTCGTAAGGGTGGGTTACCACCCGAAGATCCAAATGATTTAAATAAGAATATCGGCTGATGTATTCCATTTCATATTTTAGGAAAAATAGCCTGTTGAAATCTTCCACATTTAATCTAAATTCGCTTAGAAAGCTGTTGGCCATCTCTCCATTTAAAGAGGGATCTTTCTTATCGATCTCTTTCTCGCTTTCTACGAGCAAAGGCGATTTTTCGTCTATATAATATATACTCATATTCTCACTATGACTGGTTTATCTCTGAAACAAAATAGCGCAATTTCCCCGATTTTTCTCTTGGAATCCTTTCTAAATATTCAAACGTAATTCTCATCTCTTCGCCAAGTGACGTTCTCAGTTTTCTATCCAATATCTTTTCCGTGTCGGAGCTAAAATTGGGCGATTTGACGATGTAAACCAGCAATGTATTTAAGTCTTTCTGATACATTTTGAACTCGCTTACTGTATCGTCCTTTAAGGTATAGCATAAGTAGGCGGCGTGGACGAGCTTGCCGTCTTTTGTTCTGATAAAATCCTCCTTACGTCCTTCAACAATGTCCATCAGCGGCAGTCTCACTCCACAAGAACAGGTTTTCTCGGAAGGCCTTCCCATGTCGCCGATATCATAGCGGAGCAACGGCATCCCATAAGATGCTAAATCCGTTACAACGATTCGGCCCAACTCTCCCGGTTTCACCGGTCTATCCTTCTCATCCAAAAATTCAATACACATATGATCACTCATTATATGCATATTCCCATTTTTGCATTGAAAGGCCAGTATGCCATTCTCGCTGCTTCCATATTCGTCGACAATCGGACAGTTAAAAACCTCACGGAAGAGCTCCCGATGGTGATCATACATTTTTTCCGCGGTACAAATCACCGCTTTAAGATTGAGCATATTTAAATCGATGTCCAATTTCTTCATAAACAGACAAAATCCATATATAGCGGTGGTGTAGCCATAAAAGTAGGTCGGCTTGAATTTCTTTATTTGTTCGTATTGCTTTAGACAAGACGCTTCGGAAATATCGAAAGCAGATATCCTGATCCGATTCAAAATAAGATCTTTAAATGCCTCTTTCCATCGCAGATTTGACGTGACAGGCACCCCCCAAAAGCGAACCTGTCTCTCTCCAATATCAATGCCATACCAGTCATAACACCGATACATGATGGCATCGTTTTGGGCGAGCACATCGGCTTCCTTCATGAAATGGAGGGTCATTCCGGTCGACCCCCCCGTTTTTCTCGTATAAAGTTTTTGACCAAAATGGGGGGTAATCAGGGTCTTTTCATTATCCAATACTTCCCTTTTTAAGAGGACCGGCAGCCGGCTTAAATCTGCCATTCCTTTTATCTCATCTGACCGAACCCCCAGATCATCAAATTTCTTCTTATAAAATGGATTGTTGTTATAGGCATGCCGAATCAGTCTCTCAATCTTCGCATCTCGCAAAGCCTCAATCTCATGGGGGGATTTATACTGTAGCCCGGAGACTTGAGATAAATGGCGACTCACGTTCTGCCGACGCAGAAATTGAATAGGAAAGTAAATAAGGTATTTCGCAACAAATTTATTCATACAATTCTAATAAAATGACATCCCAACGTTAAATATAGCAAACCAATTAAATCTTATATAAATCGGGAGAATCCCCATCCAAACAAATTCTAGCCCATAATTCCAGATTCGTCGTGATCCATGGAATCGATTCGGCGGATTTATCCGTTCCCCCTCCTAACCGATGTAGGTCTATTATTTTTTTCAATTCTTTCTCATTCCACCACCCCCGCTTCAGGCTTCGCTCTTCTAGTGGCAGATTTAAGAAGGAGGTGAATTCAGGCTTTGAAAACCACTTGCTTAGAGGAACCCCAAACCCTTCTTTCGGTTTATAAACAAACTCTTTGTCAAAAAAATTCAAGCAATAACGCTTTAAAACCGCTTTCTTGGTTGAATAATGATATCTCAACCCGACAGGAAGCCGTAAAGAGCCTTGCATGAGTTCATAGTCCAAGAACGGATATGCGGACTGAATTCCGAACTCAAAACCGAGCAATATCTCCGCTGCCACATAGAGCGGGATCCAGTACAACATGTGAAAAGAGAAAAGCCCTTTGAGAAGATCTCCGGGGGCGCAGTTTTTTCTAGCATTGATTGCCCGCTCGTATGTTCCGGTTCCAAAGATCTTATCGATCTCTTCTTCTACTCCAAAGGAGTCTTCAGAATGGAGATATTTAGGCAATGGGGTCCCTAAAGCTCGGGTCGCCTTTCCCGCGACTTTTGTGATGAACGTTTTATCAGAAATCTTCTTTGACAGTTGAAGTAATCCGTCCCGCAGTGGAAGCGGCAGGACCCCTCCAAAATGGGACAGCGCGAGCATCGGCGCCCAGTAGGGCCCGCCAAATACGGTGTCCGCTCCCTCGCCTGCAAAGATTGTTTCAATTTTCCCGGAGAGGCTCTTCAGGCCGGCGGTTTGTCCTATTATTCCTGGATGATTTAAAGGAGCCTGGATAATATTGACCGTTTCAGCCCAGAGATTAAGATATTCTTTAATATTCAACTGAATTTCCGTATGCTCTGTATTGAATTTATCCGCAACTTGTTTTGCATACTGACGATAATTCCGCTGATAATCTTCAAATGTAACGAATACCGTTTTTACATTTCCACTGTAATGTTTTCGAATCAATGCAACGAGCAAGCTGGAATCATTGCCTCCGCTTAACCACGCTCCCAGCCCTTTTTGTCCTGTAATCCTCTTCTTAACGGCGTCAGATAAAATCTCACCCAGCGAGGCTGCGGCAGGATCTAAGTCTTTATAAACGCCTTCCATAGGTAATGCCATCTGATGCTCGTTTAAAGATAGCTGTCTATTTCTTATAGAAAGAGAATGACGACCGGATAAGCTTTTAATTCGATCAAAAGGGGTGTCGGGAAAAAAGCTCACTCGATAGATTGGCCAGTGCTCAAAAAGAGATTGAGAATGAGCCGCTTTCCCGGCGGCCAGCTCTTTTGCATCATTTATCTTCAAAGAGAGGATAATTCCTTTTGCAGATTGAGCATAAAAGCAGGGTAAAATGCCAGTTCGATCACGATATATCTCAACATCCCCCTTCGATTTCGAATGGAGAACCAAAATAAACTGCCCGTCGATTTTAAATAAGGTTTCGATACCCGCCGTGCGCATTCTATTTATAATGTCATTGATGTTTACATCTGAGAGTAGGTTTCCGGCCATCAACCATTCGTCTCCGTTTGGGAGACTTCCGCTCTCAAACCTGATTCCTTCGGAACGGTACCACCAACCGGAAATCCAGCGCTTAAAATCTTGAGAGGGGGCATCGCTTCCGTTAAATAAATCGAAACTGAATTTCATGGGTTCTCGCCTTATTCTGTTATCTATTCTTACAAGGTTCCTAAAGAGATCACCTTTTCACATTTTCACAAATGGGTCTGGACCTAACAGAGCGATTTTACCGCCGCAAGCAGTCTTCTCTCATCCTCTTTCCAATGATATTTCTGTTTTACTGCTTCAACCCCATTCCTACCGTAGAGCATTCCATCCTCATGAATATTTATAATGCACTTTGCAAGATCGTTGGAATCTCCACTCCGAAAAGTGAGCCCACACTTCTCCTCTTCTAATATCCGTTTCATCGGAACGGCATCCGATGAAACCACTGCAACACCACAGCCCATGTAATCGAATATTTTATTCGGTATGGTCGTATTAACATGATCGGTCACAAAATGGGGAATCAGCCCCACCTTGCTCATTCTGATATAATCAAATATCTTATAATGATCTACCCACCCTACCCACAAGACATGGTTTTGTAATGATCTCTCCACCACGATTCGCTTGAGCGCCTCGGTTGCGTAACCATCACCGACAATGACAAACAAAAAATCAGGTATTTTGGTGATGATCTGTGGTAACGCACCCAAAACCGTCTGTATGCCTCTCCCCATCTGTATTCCACCCGTGTAGATGGCGGAAAACCGTTTCCGTATAAATCTAAAATCGTCGTTCGTCTCGGTTTCCGTATTCGAAAAAACGGAAAGATCGGGCGTATTACTGACGACGGTAACCTGTTCAGGAATGCCTCCGCCTCTGACCACCACTTTGATCGCCTCTTCTATGACGACCCAAATATGATCCGCTTTATTAAAAACATACTTCTCGACAAATTTCACCAAATACGGATTCCGAACGACCAGGTTAAAACCATGGAACTTCTTTGCTCTCCATATATCCCAAATCATGGCGAGATAGTCCTCGGCCATGTCGAGAACGACAGGAATTCCATGTCGCTCCCCGGCCCAAATGGCAGCAATGGCCATGGGAAGGTCTCGAACAATTAGTAACTTGATATTGTTTTTAGCAATGATGCGATCAAGAAACTTTCTCCAGACCGGGCTAAAAAAAACAGGGAAAGAGAGCGCATAATTAAGCGTGCCGTTCTGAATGCTTTTGAGACGATGGATCTGCAGCCCATCAATCACCTCATTTTCCGGTCTCTTTTTTAAATTTCTTGCCGCGATATGAACGCCATATCCGTTTCGGGCAAGTGTTTTACATATTTTTTCAACCCGGATGTCCCACGGATAATCGGCATCCCAAATATAAAGAATTTGCATCCTATAAAAACCTTTTGTATATTTTTTCTATATTTTCGGCCACTCGTCCGACATCATATTTACCAATGAAGCTTTCTCGGGCACCCTCGGATAGTTTATCTCGTAAAACACGGTCGTCAATCAGCCGGAGGCACGCTGATGCGAATGCGTGCCCGTCCGCCGGATCAATCAATAAACCATTGCAGCCGTCAGAGATAATTTCAGGAATCCCTCCCACCCTGGTTGCGATAATCGGCTTTCCCAACCACATCGCCTCCAAAAGCACAGTCGGGATACCTTCATGCAAGGAGGTCATCGCAAACAGATCGAATATGTTTAGAACATTGAACGGGTCATTTCTGAAACCAATCAGCTTCACTTTACTCTCGATGCCGAAGCGCTTAATCTCCTGACGCATCCCATCCATTAGCGGCCCGTCGCCGGCGATAATGAAAACGAGATGATCGTGCTTGGCCAGAACTTCTTTCGCCCCCTCGATGAAATATCGATGGCCTTTTATGGCCACCATTCTTCCCATCGTGCCGATGACGATTGATTCCTGATCAATCTGCAACTCACTTTTAATTTTATCCGAAGATGCGGTTGGTCTGACCTCGTCGGTGAGAATTCCGTTGTGTACGACGTCTATATTTACCCTCTGATATCCGTAGTCGGTCAGACACCGCTTTAAATCCTCCGAGACGGAGATGAGCGCATCTGAAAAGAAAAGCGAATTTAATTTTTCAATAAGGCTGTGATAAGCCCCGCTGTCGATCACACCCTTGCCGTGATGGGTCCGAATGATTCCCTTTACCCGTGAAAGCCTGGAGGCCATTCCTCCAAGAAAAGTTTCTTTATACCCATGGGTATGGACAATTCTAACATCCCTTCTTTTTAGAATTCTGTAGATATTCCGGCTGATTTGCAGTGCGTTGTTTGCCTTTTCATCGACCACATCGACCGGGATATTCGCATCGAGCAGCTTCTTTGCTAAATAGCCATTGCTGAAAGTAATAGCACTCAACTGTAGTGACGGCTTTTTCGACAACCCTTTGAGCAATGTATATGCCTGTGCTTCAGCCCCGGCCCAAAGATCTCCGGAGATGATATGGCATATATGGATCTTTCCCGCCTCCATAGCGATTTATAATCTCATGGCCTGTAGATGATCTATCTTATCGATCGAAACCACTTAAGAAGGTCCGTCGGAGTGCAAAAGTTCTCTGATCGCACCGATTATTATTTCAGACGCGCGACCATCGCCATAAGGGTTTTGGAGCGTTGACATCTTTGAATAAGACGTCCGATCATCTAATAATTTTTCAGCCTCCTGGAGAATGATCTTGCGGTCGGTCCCCACCAATTTCACGGCGCCGACTTCTACCGCCTCCGGCCGTTCGGTGGTGTTCCGTGTAACCAAAACAGGCTTGCCGAGCGATGGAGCTTCTTCTTGGATTCCGCCGGAATCTGAAATAATAAAATACGATCGATCCATCAAATAAATGAACGGCTCATAATCAAGGGGCTCTATCAGTTTCACATTCTCAATACCAGAAAGTACGGCATAAACAGGCCTTCTGACATTCGGGTTTAAATGAACTGGATAGACGATTTCAATCTCTCGATATTGTACAGCAAGCTCCTTCAACGCTTGACAGATGTTGACAAAGTCCTGTCCAAAGTTCTCTCGCCGATGTCCGGTGACCAGTATTATTTTTTTTGTAAAATCAATATCGCTTAGTTCTTTATAGGTTTTCTTCTCATCCGATATCTTCTTTCTGACCCATAAAAGCGCATCAATCACGGTGTTTCCGGTGACAATAACATCCCTTTCCAAGACCCCTTCGCGTAAAAGATTCTCCTTTGCTTTTTTTGTCGGAGCAAAGTGTATATCTGCAAGGATGGTCGTCATTTTTCTATTTATTTCTTCAGGAAAGGGAGAGTATTTATTGCCCGTACGCAGTCCCGCCTCCACATGCCCGACCTTGATCCGATTATAATAAGCGGCAAGGGAAGTGGAAAATGTGGTGGTGGTGTCTCCCTGTACCAGAATGAGCTCAGGGTTCTCTTTATTTATGATCTTGCCTATCCCGATTAAAATTCCAGAAGTGATATCAAATAATGTTTGGTCATTTTTCATTAAATTCAGATCGTAATTCGGAGCGACATCAAAAGTCTTCAGAACCTGATCGAGCATCGCCCGATGTTGAGCGGTCGTACAAACAACAGTCTTAAATTCGTCTGTGTGTTTTTCCAGCGCTTTCACAAGAGGGCACAATTTAATGGCTTCCGGTCTGGTACCGAAGACCAACATTATTTTTCGAGGATGCGTGCTGGGCATGGGAACAACGCCTATAATTTAACGTCCACTATAACATTCGGCCTTTGCATTATCCTCTCATTCGCAATTTGTGTACTCTTTGCGACCTTTGCCGCTGCGACTATTATCCCGCTAAGGTACCAATAATGGGGATAATATAAGACCGAGAGAAAAGTACCCGATGAGAAATAGCCTGCGATAGACGCCATGAAGGCCGCCGATAAGGCGGGAAAGTATCTCGAATCGGGAAGATTATTCTTTATGTTTCTTAAATAGAATATGTCTTTGACATTGTAGTATAAAAGCAAAAGATAGATCGTTATTCCTGGGATTCCAAGATCAGGTATCAGCGTAAACCATAATGAATGTGCTTGTCGCCCCCACATCGCTTTTTTGAAATACTCCGTCTGATATTCAGGAAATCTCACCATAAAATTATTCCCGCCCACGCCGAGCGGATTGCTGAGAAACATGTTCCAGGCCGATTTCCAGGACTCTATTCTCTCGGCCGCTGTTCCTTCATCTGTGTTTTTTGCAGTCGAAATTCTTTCCCAATAAGCATCTCCTGCATATGCATAGATCATCAGTGCCAATAATCCGATAATGGCCAATGATTTTAATTTTTTGGGGCTATAAAGCCAGGCGACGACCGCAGTAGATATCAGTCCGACAAAGCCTCCACGGGAGAAAGAGATGATAATCGCGCCAATTCCGGTTAGTAGGCCAACGGCATAAACAATTTTCTTGACCTTTCCTTTTTCGACGGAGAAAAAAAAAAGCAAAAAGGCAGGTACATATTGATGTAGAGAGAAAGGTCGTTTTCATCTTGAAAATAATTGCCAGAACCGACACCGCCGTGTAAAAGGCTGTATCCAGAGACGTATATCATGATTAATATAAGAAAAAAGATCAGCTTTTTAAGGTACTCCAGTGAATTTATGCAAACGACAATGGATAAAATAAAGGGCATAAATAAAAACATTGTCTCTGTGGTTTTGTAGGCAAGAAAATTATTGACAGCAAAGGGGACATAGATACCAAGCAAAAGGATAAAGAGCCACATCATCCGGGTTTGTTTACTGTCAGACTCTTTTAATTTACCCGTAAAGAGCAGAAACCCGGTTAATATTAGAATAACAATCATTCCCGGTTTTAAAAATCCGATCGGAAGAATATCCTGAGGACGCCCATAATCGACGAGAAGGTACGCCAGTGTGAAGAAGAACCAATTCTTATACTTGCCAAGATTTCTATTATTTCCAGTTTCTGTCATTGATCACCATATGATTAATTCAATACTTTATTGCAAAAGTCGGTTAAATTTCTAACATATTCTTCTTTTGTAAATTCCTTTCTTGCCCTCATTTCGCCCGCACTACCCAGTTTATGCCTTAGGTCCGGGTTGCTCATTAGCATATCTAATTTTTCAGCAAGATCATCTATGTTCTCTCGCTCGAATAATAAGCCGTCAACACCATGCTGGATGACGGTTGGAATACCATCTACATTGGCACCAATCCTCGGTTTTCCCGCCGCCATCGCTTCGACCAGAACCCTTCCCATTGCTTCGGATCGAGAGGGTAACACAAGAATAGCACAGGATCCGATATGCTGCGGCATTTCTTGATGCGGCACAGGCTTTTGATGGTAAATTTGGCTATGCCCATCGATCGCCCGGGTCAATTCATCCGGATCAGGATACCAGCCTAGAATCTTTAACTTCCAGTCCGGATGCTTTGGAGCAATTGCTTTAAACGCCTCGATTAAGAGATCGACTCCTTTTCTCTTAAAAGGAAACCCAACGAAAAGCACTTCTTTGTTTTCACAGATATTTTTGAAATTATCTATAGGGACAAAACAGGGATAATCTCGTATCGTTTTACCTTTGATTATATTTTTAAAGGGATCAACCTGCTCACGAAAAAGTAACTTAATCCCATCGGAATGTTTCAGGACAAAGCGCATTATCCAATCATAGCCGATCCTCTTGAGCCTGATACCAATGGTATCGGGTAGATCGAGCCACTCGGCATCGGAAGTATATACACCATTCACTTCCGGTACAAACTTCGCCCTCAATATGAAAGAGATAATACACCCGATTGTTCCGGTCAGGAAAGGATCATAGGAAATGACCAGATCTATTTTTTCTCTTTTTGAAAGAAATCCGAACGCATTCCATATACAAAAAAACAAAAAGAATAAAACTCTGAACTTTGAACTGTAATACTTCATCGACCGATAGGTGAAATCACCGATTGGAAACGTCTCACTGATTGAAGAGGTCGTAAAAATATATCCTCTGAAGTTTTTAGAGAGCTCTTTAAATTGGCTCTCATAAAGCTCAGAATGCGGCCGATAGGTTGGGCCTGGACTGATAAACACGATTGTTTTTTTCACTTATCTAAGACCTTTTAAATTAACTTCATTCAGAGCAACGAAAGCTTACTTCTGCGCTAAAACAATAGACGTTTTACTTTTGATATCTTCCCAGATTATATTTTTTAAGTCTTTGGTAAGCTTAGAATTATCCAGAAGCACATACAAACAATAAACAGATGCGCTTATACCGATGACAGAAATCATATTGATAAATGAATAATCTATAAAAATAAACTGGGTCAGTAATTTAGCGACACAGAACATCACGATTGAGGCGGCAGCACCCGGATAAACGGCTGACAAGACATCTTTCCAGGACAAATCGATATTTTTTAATGATAAACCCATCCATAGATAAATTTGAATAAGGCTAAAAACAAAATAACTCGCGGCAATCCCTTCAATACCAAAAGACAAAAATAGAAAACCAGTGATCATAAAAGCAACCAAAGCGATAAAAAAAAGTATCGTATGATCTTTATATTTACCCACCCCCACGTTTAGACTTGCCGTCAAACCGCCGAATGATCTAATGAGCATGCTTACAAGGATAATTTGAAAAGGGATAATCATGGGAGACCACTTATTGCCGAGAAGGACCAAAACAAAATAAGGTGCAATTACGATTAAACCAAAGTAGATCGGAAGATTTATAAAAGAAAGCAGCGTTAAGCTTTTTCTGAATTGTTGTTGTAGCTGATGTTTATTCTCATTTGTTCGGCTGAAAGAGGAAAACATGACACTATTGATATTGATAATGAGCGAGTTATAAGGCATTTCTGCCACACTGATTGCTTTGTCATAAAAGCCGAGGCTCGTCGGTCCAAGCCATCTTCCCACAATAAATTTATCGAGGTGTTGGGTGACAAATCCCAGTTGCGTCTTCATAAAATTCCACTTTCCAAAATGAAAGATCTCTTTTAGTGAAGCATGACTGTAATAGAAGATTGGAATCCATCCTGTTTTAATGCACAATGAAACTGTCATGATGATTAGTGGAATCAATTGGCCATAGGCCAAGGCCCAATATCCAAAACCTTTTAAAGCCAAAAACAGGGTAATAAAATTCATCAGACAAGAACTAATAAAATCGAAGAGAGAGATATATTTAAAGTTCATATCTCTTTTTAAGAGAGTGGCCGGCATGCCGGTGAATGAACTGATAATAAATACGAGACTCATAACCCTGATGACTTCTTTACACTCAGGGGTTTTGAAAAAGTCCGCGATATAACCGGCAAGCATAAAGAACAATAATGCAAAAAAAGACGAAACCACCAGGTCAAATGTAAATATAGAGTTTAAAACCTTTTTATCGTTGATCCTTTTCTGAATAATCGCTTCGTTAAATCCAAAATTGGTTATCAAATTAGAATAGCCGATCAACATCATGACGATCCCCATCACACCAAAATCCTTCGGCTCAAGAATCCTGGTTACAAGGATTGAGATCACGAAGGAGATGATTTGAGAAGGAATACGGATGAGGGTATTCCAATAAAGCTGCGATCGTGTGCTGGTATTTTGAGTGCTCACGTCAGCCTACCAATACTTCAACAATTCTTGACGCCGCTTTTCCGTCCCAAAGCGGAGGGATCTGCCCTTTTTTAAAATGGTCCGACAGAATCTTTTCAAAATGCTCAAAAAGCAAACCAAGATCATTGCCGACGAGGACATTCGTGCCCAACTCTACCGTGGAGGGACGTTCGGTATTCTCTCGCATTGTGATGCAGGGAACGCCGAGATAGGTCGTCTCCTCTTGAAGACCCCCGGAATCGGTAATTGCCAGTCTGGCCGATTTAATGAGCCTCAGCATCTCGAGATAGCCGATTGGCCCGGCGATCACCCCGTTCCGTGCGATGGCATCAAGCTTCTCTTGCAAACCGAAGGCATTGATGTTCTTTTGGGTCCTCGGATGGAGCGGGATGACGAGTTTTATCTTTTGTGAAATGCGGGAAAGCGCATCGAGTATTTTTTCTAAGACCTCAGGACGATCTACATTGGAAGGCCGATGAAGGGTAACGACCGCATATTGCTTTTCATGTAAGTTCTGAAACGGCAGACTGCGATCTTGAATCTTGTCCAAGCAGTGGACAAGCGTATCAATCATCACATTTCCAACAAAAAAAACCTTTTGCTCAGGAACCCCCTCCTGCTTCAGGTTTTTGTTGGCGCTTGCCTCTGTGGTAAACAAGAGATCAGAGATGGCGTCCGTCAAAACCCGATTGATCTCCTCGGGCATTCCTCTGTCGAAGCTGCGAAGGCCGGCTTCCACATGGATGATTTTTACACCCAATTTCGAGGCAACCAAGGAGCACGCGATCGTTGAATTGACATCCCCCACGACAAGAATAAAATCGGGCTTATGTTGGAGAAGAACCTTCTCGAACTCGATCATGATCTTCGCTGTCTGTTCCGCATGAGAGCCGGCGCCGACCCCCAGATTGATATCCGGCTCCGGAATTTCCAATTGCTTAAAGAAACTGTCGGACATGTCATTATCATAATGCTGGCCGGTATGAACGAGAAGGTGCTCAATTTTCTCTCTCTTTTTCATCTCCCGGATCAATGGAGCGATTTTCATGAAATTGGGTCTGGCACCCACAATGTTAATTATTTTCAACGCACGGCCCTCTGGAGTTTAAATGGTTCTCGATGATTTTTATCAATTCGAGCGTCAGGCTCTCTCTTGAGAACCTTTTCAGGAATTCCTCCACGTAATTGTCTTTTATTTCATTATTTTCATATTTTGCGACTGCGCCCAGAATCGCCTCAGAGATCTTCTCAGGAGATTCTTCGGTCACCACAAAAGAGCTCGGGCTATATGTATGGATAATCTCCTCGACCTCTCCATGAGGAATGGTCGCCAAAAAAGGAATATTGAGCGGGATCCCTTCAAAGAGCTTTGTACTAATCATCGGCTTTACAATTCGAAGCAATTGAAGATGTGATTTTGACATGACCTCTAAAACAGCTTTATAAGGAACCCGGGAACTCGTTATGACCAGGTCGGTAATGTCATATTTTTTTGCAATCCTTTCGATTTCGCTTTTGCCATCTCCGTAAAAGAGAAACTGGAAAGTGTCTTGGCTTATTTTCCCCTTTTGCTTAAGCAAGGCAATCGCCTGAAAAAAGGTTTCGGCTTCCAAGGCATAAAAGTAAAACTCTCCGGTATAAACGATCGTAAACTTGCGATATTTCTCCATCCCCTTCTGAATCATGTATCCCGATTCGAAACCGTTATGAACCGAGAAAATCTTATCTTTGGCCTCCGGATACTCCTGGATATAGATTTTTCTTGTTTCATCATTATTAACAATAAAAATATCAGTATACTTCAAGAAAAGCTTCAGAAGAGATCGTTCGATTTTTCTTCTAAATTTGGGCACATCCAATATTGAAAAAACCCTCTCGATCCCGAAGGGATCTCGAAAATCGAGTATAAGCGGCTTCCCGGTCATAAACTTAAGAAGGAGCGCCGAGACCCCCGAACTCAACGGCATGCAAGAGACATAGATCATATCGATTTTATGATATTTAATGAGCTTTAGCCCTTTAAGGGTGGTGAGCGGGATCCATCCCCAAAATTGATCGGGTATACAAAAGAGGAGATAAAAGTAATTCCTCTTCACTTTGATACGGATAAGTCCGAGGAGCCTCGAAAGCACGCCATTGAGCCTCCCTACCAGTCTTGATAGATTGATCACAGAATAGGAATACTCCGTCGTAACCCCTTCAGGTGGTTGATCATTTCCGACGGAGCAATACCCTTTATCCGGATTCTTTACACTTAAAACATAGGGATTCCATCCATACTTTTTAAAGTATTTCGAAAATGCAACGCTCCGCTTGCTTCCGACATCAGTCAAAGGTGGAAAATAATAACAGAGCATTAGAATATTTCGATTCATATCCAGCTTTCCGATCCTGGCACTTCTCAAATTATCTTTTAAATTTTCGGTCACTTACAGATGCTTTATAGAACAAATGCCGAATTTTAATAGAGATTAAACACTTTAGAGCAGATATTTATTTTGATAATCGTCCTATTACATTATTGTAACAGAGCAGTCAGAAACCGTCTGGTTCATGATATTTTATGAAAGCGCGGCTTCTCTGGATTGATGGGCGCCGCCTGAATGATGGGACCTTACTTAAGTCCGGCCGGCAGTGGCTCTGCTATTTGGACGGCATTGTGGCCATCCATAACATTAATTCTGTTGCGTCTTACCTTCCTCAATTGGTTGATACTAAACAATTGAGATAAATCTCTTCATACGTCTTCACCATCCGTTCCAAGGCAAATTCCTTTTGAAACAATTCCAGCGAATTCCTTGAAAAGCTCTCGCGTGTCGCGCTGTTTTCAATCAATCGTTTGATTGCACTACATAACGCGACAGAATCTTTGGACGGTACGATAAAGCCGTTTAAGCCGTCGCGGACGGCTTGTCGATTGCCCCCCACATCGGTCGCCACAATCGGTAACGAAGCCGCCATCGCTTCCAAAAGAACCAAGGGAAGGCCTTCAAAAAGAGAGGGAAGAACAAAAACATCTTGTAGTTGAAGTATTTCAGGAACATCCAACCGCGGCCCGAGAAATAAAACATTCCGTTCAATCCTCAATTCTTTTGCTTCGGCATTCAACTGATCCCATAACTCCCCTTCTCCCGCGATCAGCAACAGCGTGTCCGGATAATCTTTCGAAAGGAGTTTTACCGCCTGCAGGAGATAAGAGATCCCTTTCTGCCGGGTCAACCGCGCCGAGACGCCCAAAATGGGAGCCCTGCCCGGGCCGATTCCAAGTGCCGCTTTCTTTTGCTCTTTATCGATTTGAACCCGGTACTTTTCCCCCGCGATGCCGTTTAAAACAACCTTTATTTTTTTTGAATTAATTTTTTCATATTGAACCAAATTTGCCTTCGTATGCTCGGAGACCGCGACCAACTGAGAAGTAAAATGGGAGAGAATCCATTCGGCAAACATATATCGTTTTTTATCCGGAAAAACGCGTGCATGATCGGTGTGTACCCTCACAGGAACCCGCGCCAATAAAGCGGCCGGGACGCCATCTGTAAACGGCTCGATATTGTGCGTGTGAACCACCGCCGTCTTTTTCTCAATCATTATTTTGTACAGCTTCCAAAACCGAAAGTAGTCGGGACGATCGTTCATCGGCGGCATTCGGATCACCTCAATCCCTTGATCCGTTAATTCTTTTTCAAAAGGTCCCCCCTCTCGCAACGCACAGACAGACACCTCAAATTTATTTCTATCGATATTTTTGGCCAGATCCACGACCACCCGCTGGAGACCGCCGATATTTAAATCGTGTGTCACATGCATTATTTTAATTTTGTTCATTTTTCAAAAAACTCTTGGTTTATGAAGAACAACTGCGTCACCGAATTTTTCCGAAATCCCAACTCAGCCATCTCCTTCCATATAGCCGATATTTTTTGCCAAGTAGTCGAGCATCTCTTCTTTCTTCTCTTTCGTAATCTGAAAGATATTATATTCGTTTTCATGGAAGGTCCTCCCTTTCTCGCGAATCTCTTTGTGCTTTGCGAGGAAGGTTTCCAGACTGCAGATGACCTTTGCCGGATTACCGACCGCGACGCTGTTCGGGGGGATGTCCTTGACGACCACCGAACCGGCGCCGACGACTGAATTCGGGCCGATCCGGACGCCGGGGAGCACCAGCGTGGAGTCGCCGATAAAACAATCCTCTTCTATCATGATCCTCCCGATCCGGGTAACACCGATAAATCTGAACATACTCGCATCATGCGCAATCAGTCTGACACAGGGGGCCAAGACGGTACGGTCTTTGATTGTAATCAAAAAACAATGGGAGGGATCGATGAAAACGCCATCATTAATCTGGACATCGTCCCCCAAGACCAATCCCCTCTTAAGCAGATTGGAGAAATACTTCTCCCTGCGATACCTTTTGATCTTTTCTATGATATTCAACGGACTTCCTGATATTGGCTCAACCATGAACGGATGTTTTGAAGCAGCTCCTGTTGCCACCCTTCTTCGGTATAGACGTGATTCGCATCTTTGATGATCTGAATTTTATATTGGGAGGGATATCGATTTTGACGCTCCAAGAAGTTCATCTGCATGTCCTGCTGAAACTCTTTCAATGCGAAATCATTTTCCGCAAAGAGAAAACAGATCTCCTTTTTTCGATCCATAAAGCGGCAAAATGCATCGAGGAACTTCTTGTTAAACCGCTCGGAAACCGTAAATGGATCACCCGCATTTTTGGGGTTTCGATTGAAAGGGGTCTGAATGATCTTTAGAATTATTTTCTGAACGCCTGTAAAATCGGATTTCAGTTTAAAGAGGTTGATCCATGACCGTCCATCGAGAACCCGCTTTAAATAGTAGACCAACATTTCGCTCGGCGTGTGGGTCTCGGCCAAAATGTCCGACAGATCGACATTCGAGGATAAGAGTCGAACGGGCGCATCGACCAGAATAAGGCTCTCGACCCGTTCATCCTCCGCACCGACCAACATGCCGGTGACCGCGGCGCCGCACTGCCCGATTAAGATCAGCTTCTCGACCTCGGTCTCACGGACAAAAAAATCATTGGCAACGAGGGTGTCCGATACGAACAAACCCCGTTGAATCATCCCCCAGAGATCCATGACGGAGTCATGCGCCGCCAATTCCCCGTCGCTGTCCCCGATCCCAAATGGATCAAACCGGAAAACATAGAAACCGACCTCACAAAGCAATCTCGCCATTTTTACATTAATTCGATTCGGCGCCACCCGGTTTTTCAGGCCCGGGTTGAGAATATTTATGCCGATTCGGGGGCCAGGTTTCGGAGTCTCCGGGAGATGAAGAACGCCAAAGAGGAGCTGTCCTTTTTTGTTTCTGAAACTGACCGCTTTTTCCAACGCTTCAGCTTCCTCCCTTCTCGACCATCGCGCCCGCGCCTCTATGGAGCGAACGATCCCCTTCATCTATCCCAGGCACCGATGGACCGGTCTGCTCGGCAATCCAATCGGCCGTTTTCTCGAAAAGCAGCGCTTCTTGTTGAGGAAAAGTCTTCAACTCCCGCCAAAAAGGCTCTCCTCTCACCGTCATGAATTGCGCCGGCTTTCCCGCCTCTTCTAACGTCTGATGGAAACCTTGCAGCTCTTTATCGATTTTTACGTTTTCCTCTTTATGAATCTGAACCATCAGGAGCGGCCGACTATAAGAGCGCATCCCCGCAACCAGATCGATTTGGGAGATCTGCTTATAAAAGTCGGACGAGATCAAATAACCATCGATATTGACCGGCATCCCCGCCAGCAGCTCTTTCACCATCTGCTCTCGGGTGTATTTTATCTTACGATAGGTCGTCATCTGGGTCGTTAAGTTCGAGCGAAGACATTCCTGAAAATACTTTTCTCCCTTGAGGATCGGATTCCACAAAACGACGCCGTCGATCCGGGGATCCGCCGCGGCCGCCATGGCGGCCAAGGTCCCGCCGAACCGCGCTCCCAGCAAGATCACCTTCTTGACCTGAGTTTTATTGATTAAAAAGGCGATCGCCTGGTGAATGTCGGACAGCTGCGTTTCAAGGGTGGCATCTACATCATTTCCGTCGCTATCTCCATGCCCCATACAATCGAAGCGAAGGACCCAATAAGCGTTTCTGGCAAGGAACCGGGCAAAACTGACGAATACCCGGTGGGCCCAGAGCTTCTCTTCACCGAAAGGATCACAGAAAATAATTCCGATCTGTCGATTGGCAGGAATCGCATCCAAAGGGTGATGGAGAATGGAAAAAAGCCGATAATCCTTATTTGAAAAAAAGGAAGGCTCCTCCACGATCGAAATACTTTCTTTTGAAGTCAATTTCGTGTTCACATGTCTATCAAATTAAAGTGTCTCTGAAAGTCGGGCCAGCATCGTTAATAGCTGTTCACCGACCTGCTTGCGCGCTTCTTGATTCAAATGTCCACCATCCTCCGTATACCCTTGAACCAAATAAGGATAGTCATTCCCTTGATTCGAAAAGAGAGCACGGCGGCCATCGGGCAGAGTCGACTCGATCGAAGCGATATCAAAAATCGGCTCCTTACCGCCATATTCCGAACGAATCAACCTGTTCAGCTGATTCCGTTTGATATTATCCAGATCCCATTCCACCGGCAGATTGAAGATTCTTTTAATCGCCGGGGTGATTCCGGTCGGATGGGTCATCAAGGGAACCGTAAAGTGAACGAATTTTATTTTGGGATATTGTTCCTTTAACGAAGCAAGGGTCTCTTTATAATCTTTAAAGACCTCTTCCACATCTGTTTTGCTTCTGATGTCCCAGAAGCAAAACTTGAGAAAAGCAATATCGATCTTCTCTCCTGCCCCGCTCTGAAGGCGCTCGCGGAACGCTTTGGTTTTGGTCAGAGGCCATTCGTTTTTTCCAATATCCTCATGCGCGAACACAGGCTGATCAAAGGCACGGCTGTCATCTATTTTTACAATATTCAGTTTGGTCGCCTGATTTGATCCTGTGATTTTTGTAATACCGTCTATAATATTGCTTCCGACCGATTGATGACCAAAATAGATTCTTTGTTGCGAAAGCTTCTGCCACGCAGTCGTAGATATGTCGTTCAGTGACATTATAGGACGATTTTGGTCAGTCGTCTTCATGGCTTTCTCCCCACAACCGAAGATACCAATGGATAAAATTATGATGTATACGATAAATTCTTTCATTAGAAAAGAATCGATTTTCTTATACATAGATTTTCCTTCATCCAAACTCAATAAAGAAGCGCTCTTCCAGACAACTTATTGGCTTAAAAGATGGTTCATTCCGGAGAGATGCCATGAAAAAAGAGGGACAGTTGCACTAATATCGTGGTGGACTCCGATTCTCTTTAATTCAAAGAGATTCGTAGGTGATTCAGCTTCAAAACCAAATCGTGTCGTGACCGCAGCCTGGTACCCTGCTTTTCTGACTTGCTCAGAAACAGTATGATTAACGCCCCCATTTGGATAACAAAAGACTGGAAGAATGTTGATTTTCTCCCTTTGAAGTGCCTTGTAGGAGACTTCCAGCTCCGTCTGAATCTCTTCTCGAGAAAGCTTTGTCAAAATCTTATGCGTAGCAGAATGAGAACCAAATGATATCCTAGAGAGAGACATCTCTTCAACCTCTTCCCAATTTATTACTAAACGATCGAGAGGAGATGAAATGCCCAAAGCCCGCTCCATCTCTTCTATCAGAACTTTAATTTCTTCTTCAGGAAGCTGTTTATAGGCCTCTATAAAAGAGTCGATTTTCTCATTATCTCCTATTTCACTTTTGATGCTAGGATACTTGGCCCACCAAGAGGCCAACAGCTCTTTCTCCGCCGTTTCTATACACCTATTTAAGAGATAGCCGACCCGATCGGGCCAAAACCACTCGTTCGTCCCAATAAAATTAGTCGGCAGGAAAATGGTTGCAGGAAGATGATATCTCTTCAATATAGGATAGGCATAGGTATAGTTGTCCAGCCAGCCATCATCAAAAGTGATAACACAATAACGCTTTTTATGATCGAGAAGGTTCTTATTCCAAAGCTGAAGAAGCTCGGCGAATGGAATAACCTCGAAATAATCTCGTAAGAACTGCATCTGTTTTTCAAAAATGTCGTTTCGAACATACATTCCGGGTTGGACAAAATCTTTCTTTAATTCTTTCTCCGACAATACCCGATGATAGGCCAGGATTAAGACCTTTCCCTGGAGACGAGGTAAAAACTGCTTGGAGAGAAAATATCCCCACGACATTGTCTCACGGACTTTTGACTTAATATAACTTTTCATTCTCTTCATATTCTTTATAACGAGGTCATCTCTTACATCAACCGATAAAGTTATCTCTTAGACGGCTCCCAAAGCATGACCCGCTCTCCTTTTACATACCAGTACCAGGCTTTTAGAATAGAAAGATTCACCAAAACCAAAAATGAGGGGATTTTAAAAAAATACTTCCTGGAGGAGAGGTCAGATCCTATTCCTCCGAATGCGACGGCATAGAAAAAAATCTGAAACAAAAAAAGATAGAAATAAAAAACCGAGCCGGCAATCAAAAGAATATTGCTCAAAAAGGCGCCGATCATGGCGAAGGGAACCAGCCACCGACAGAGCTTGTGGCTGAATAACTGCCAGGAAAAGAAACCGTACCGAAAAGGGTTGAGAAGCGCACGGCTGTTCATGAAAACAGAGATCCCTCTCAATACGGTCCTTACTTTTCTCTCGAATTCTTTTTTCTCATCGGCAATATTTTTATAATATCCAATGCTTTCCGGGTCCGAAACACCCCTCAGGCCGATTTTAATCGAATTAATCAAGGTATTAAAGTCGCTCTGAAGATCGACGGCCCACTCCCGGCAGACTTCTCTTCGTGCAGCAAAGAACGAGCCGCTTAAGCCGACCACTGAATTGAACCGCGATTCAAGACTTCGGAGGAGCATCTCATATTTGACATAAGCCCCCTCTCCGCTGATTTTCCCGTCCGAGTCGATAAAACGATCGACGCTGCTGACACATCCGACCGTCTCATCATTGAAATTCTCAACGATATTCCTCACCCCATCCGGCTCCAAGATCGTGGCGACATCCGAGAAAATGAGAATCTCTCCGGACGCTCTCTCCACCGCATATCTCTGGGCATTCTCTTTGCCCTTTCTTTCCGGAGCCCTGACCAGCCGGACACCGCTCATTTGATGAGATAAAACGATTTGATCCGTCTTATCGGAAGAACAGTCGGAGGCAACGATGATTTCCAGTTTCTCCTTTGGATAGATCTGCTCTAAGGTGTTCTTAAGCTTTGCCTCGATCCGCTTTTCTTCGTTATATGCGGTGATGATAAAGGAGACGTTCGGAGCGATCGGTCCCTTTCGAACGGAATGGCTCCTCACCGAAGAGAAGGCTTTTAGCAGCAAAGGGTAGCCTGCATAGGCATAAAAAACGAATAGGATTGAGGACCAAAAGAGGACTTCTAACATGACGGCACCACGGAGACGGCATCGGAGAGTCGGATCGATTCAATCCCGGCTTCTTTAGTAAATGAGAAAAACATCCTTAACTTTTCGATGAACGCTTGCTTGTCTCCTTCGGTCTGGACATACGAGGTCAATCCCGGCTGGAGCGTCGGTGAATGAAAATATAAATTAATCAAAGGTGCCTTTTTTTTCAGAAATGTTTTCGCCAAAGCGATCATTTCATCCCCCCTCGCCTGCTCGGGAGACAACCATATTTTATTCAGCAGACCGAGTTTATCTAGTAGACCAATCAAACGAAGCCGATGAAACGGATCCCGTTGAAGAAAGTTGAAGAGGTCATTCGAGAATTGAAAATTCGTCTGTGTAAAACCGACGGTTGCAGGAACCTCAAGTAATTTCCCCGCCGCATCGGGCCTAAAAATTTCTTCAGGATTAAACCAATAAGGATCCGGGAAAGCGTTAGAAAAATTGGGTCCATAAAAACGGGTCCAATCGACCAGAGAAAGAATGGAGCTGTCCACTTTACATCCCAGTTTACTAAGGGCGGCCGCCACGTCTTTGCTATGTCCCCATCGCCCCGCCCGAAAGGAAAGAGGAGCGATATCGAAACTTTTAACAATCGCTTCATGCAAGCGCTCGATCTTTCTGAATTGCAGATCGCCCGGAAGATTGCAGAGCATGCTGTTCTCCTCGCTGCTCTTCTCCTCCAGCGGCGGCGTGTGCCAAGGATGACAATGCATGCCGATTTCACATCGGCCTCGATCGAGAATCCTGCGCAAAATAGAGGACGAGCTCGGATCGGTTGCGACGGAGTAGGTGATCAGATAGGTCGGAAGAATGTCGAATTCGTCGAACAGATCCTGGACCGCCGGGATTTGGGAGATGTTTCCGAGCGAATAGCCTTTCGGGATGTAATTTCCCCAATTATCTTCTTCCGTATCGATGGTAACGATCAATTTCATTTAACAAGCGTCTCCGCGAAGATTCAGCAACCGACCGTGACCTTTCCCCTGTCGGCAGAGGATCGATCTTCGTTACAAGGTGTCTTATCAAAAAGGGCGATGATCGCATCCTTATCTTTTTCCGAGATCAATGGATGGGTTGGAAAGGTCAATAACCGGTCCGTAATCTCCGTCGCGCCCGGAAAAGCGGCGTGTTCGAAAGCATCGCAGATTTGACTGATCTCATGAATCGGCGTCGGATACATGAGGCTGACCCCCAACCCCCGCTCCTGAGACACGGCAAAGATGCGGTCCCGCATCTCTCGATCGTCGACCAAAACCGGAAAACGAAGGTAAGGAGCAGCCGAGGTCGGAACGTTCGATAAAGGAAGCCGCGCACGAAAATCGGCACCCGTCGCAAACCGCTTTCGATTTGACTCTTCCAGGCGTGCTCTCCATCCTCGCAACAGGCCTGCTTTCATCCCAGACATCTTTTTGATCGGGAACGTTTCATGATAAAAAGTTTGACCCAGCTTCAAAAACGGCAATCCTGCCGGAAACCAGTACAAGGCCGGATGGATAAAAAAAACCATGATTGCCACTTCCAAAAACTCTTTCCACGTCTCAACGAGTCCCGGCGTTTCAACAGTAGCGTAATAGGCGGAAATCGCCTCGGCGATCGGCTCTGAATTCGTCAGGATCAGCCCCCCCGATCCACAGGTAATGTTCTTCCCTCGTCCAAGGCTGAAGAAGCCGGCATCCCCGATGGTCCCAAGCTTCCGTCCTCGGTCGGAGCCGCCCATCGCCTGGGCCGCATCTTCGATGACATAGGCCCCCTTCTGCCGGGCCAGCCGGTTGATTTCATCTGTCGCGGATGGAATACCGAAAAGGTGACTCGGAACAACACAGAGGGTCTCTTCCGTGATGGCCTGCTCTAGAAACCGGTGATTAAAATCAAAGGTCTTTGGATCAATATCGCATAGCATCACCTTCAGCCCGGCCTTTCTGACAGCCGAAGGAACGGAATAACAGGTATAGGCCGGAATAATCACTTCCCTTCTTGAAGAGAGCGATCGGAGGGCTTGGAGAATCAAAGCCAGCGCGGCCTTTCCGGAGGAAACCGGGAAAACATACCTTACACCAAAGTATGTTTTGATCTCTTCCTCAAACCGAGCGATCGCCTTATCCTGAAAAAAGGAGCCGATCAATCCATACCAAAGGTCGCTCCAAGAAAGCGGCGCCGCCGCGGGAGGAATGGTCCGACGCACCTTCATGGAAGATTCCTCACAATCAATGGACCGATCATCTTGGTCAAACCGACCGGGAGCTTCTTCCAGAGGTTGATTGCCGCACTGTATTTCGGATTTTTCGGATTGAGCTCCGGAAGCTTTCCTTCCTTCCCAATCCAATAGTGCCAGTAAAGTGGCACCGGCTTCGCCCCCCACTGCGCCTTAAATCGATAGGTCCCTTCCCCCTCCGTCGACCGACCGAAGTCGAAGGTTTTAAATCCTCTTTCACACGCAAACTTGAGGACGGTCCAGTAAAGGAGCATGTTCGGACTAAACCGATTGTATTCTGAGAGGGAAGAGGCCCACGGAATTTCGAGCGTCTCTTTGAACCCCAGCAAAAAACCGGAAGCGACCGGAACACCCTCTTTATAAACGGTGCAGATCCAGCTGATTCCCGGAAATACGTCCATAATATTTTTGAAAAACGATTTGGAATAGACAGGGGTTCCAAGATCTCGCATGTTCTTGGAAAAAACATCGTAGAATGAATCAAGCGCTTCCACCCCGCCGATCGTCGCCTCCATCCCCTCTTTGGTCGGCCTTCGAATCTGGCTTCGAAGCTTCGCATCAAATGATTGAAAGAGCACATCGGCACTGGCCGGCAGCTCGAGCCGCATCGACACCTTCGCCGTTTTTACCGGAAGGTCGGTTTCGATCGGCATCTGATGTCGGAATTCAATGTGCGCTGCCCCTGCTCTCTTCGCTTCCTCTATCGCCGCATCCATCAATTCCATGCAGGTGCCGTCCTCCTGGGCGCAAACCCCGCCGTAATTAAAATAAGGGAGCGACACCATAAAGCTGCCAAAGAGAAGGCTCTTCAGATGGACCACCGGAAGAATCCCTATTATTTTTCCAGTCGGATCCTCCGCGAGCCAATAATACCCCCGCTGGCCGAAGCTCTTTTCGATCACCTCTTTCCAGCCGATTTGATGGTAGAGGGTCGCCTCCGGAGAGTGCTTCACAAACTCGTCCCAGCGAGGTTGATCTTTAGGTTGGAATAAACACACAGCCATCAAATTATCTCATCAAGACTTTAGCGATTGATTTTATAAATTGGCCGGTCATCGAGATCAATGGAGCCGCCCTTTTTCCGTAACAGTAAAGGTGGACCGCCCGTTTTCCATCATTGGACCAATGGAATTTATACTCTTCGTCCCCCCTTAGAAAGTCGTATTTGCTAAATCCCTCTGCAATGGCCTTCTCTATCGAAAGGCCGACCAAGATATTCCCGATGCTGATACTTTTGTCGAAAGAATGATCCACCCCCATTAAATACATCGACAGCGTTTTCCCATACCGGAGGTGGAGTAGCCCGGCAATATTCCTACCCCCCACATTAAGGGAATCGAGCTGAAGCCAGTTTTTCTCTTCGCTCCGTATCATCAACTTGTCCAAAAAATGAAACAAGCCGTCGGCAGCCCCCCATCTCTGCTCGTACATCCGGGAGAAATCTTTCAGTACGGGTGCAACCTCTCCGGAAAGATCGACACGGTGAGTTACCTCGCCGGTCTTCCGCAAAAGGCGAAGATGCCTTGAAAACTGCTCTCTTCGATTCCGAGAAAGCCGAGATTTGAAGGCATCAATCGTTTGAGGAAGCGCGATGGACGGGCAGTAGGGACCATGGCGAAGCTCGCCATATTTTCCATCTTTTTCCACCTGATTCATGAAGTGAAGAAGAAAGAGTGAATCGGAAGCAAGGTCATGAAGGGCCAAGCTGTCCCAAAAAGAGGTCGAATTATGGAGAAAGTGATAGATCTGTTCGGCGACCTCCTTTTCCTTCCCCCGCTTTGCAAAAACATCAAGATAATCGGACCCGGTCTCGGGGATCCCCAAAAACTCAATCTTCCTCATGGAAAAACCATAAGATCGGATATGGCGAATACACCAGGGCGCAATACCGACGAGCTCCTCTTCTTTATAAATAAGAAGGACGAAAAGACGCCGGTCCGATTTCAGAAAACACTCCGACCATGTATATAACCATTCCCACGACAGAAAGACCGTATTCGATCGCGACTCATTTAGAAGCGCGTTCCAGGCGCCCCCTAACTCCGCCATTTTTTCAAGTGATTCAACAACGGTTATTTGATAAGACCGATTCATGTTATCCTGCCGGCTTTGCGCGAAAGGACTGCCGCATGCTGAGAAGGCTTTGAACCAGCGGCCCCGGAAGGGAGGCCAATAGGCGGCAGGAAAGCGGGGCATTTTCGACCAGCTGGAGCTCCGTTCCGGCCTCTCGGGTTCTTCCCATGCAAAGCAGTTCTTTTGCCCGGATAACGCGCTGCGTTGCCAATATCTCTCGATAGCGATCGCCCTGTTTTTCAAGAAACGCCTGATCGCTTCCCCAGACCCGTTCGAGCACCTTTATACGGGCGGTGGCGCTGTCAAACGCATGGGCATCCGTTAGACGAGGCCCCTCATGCCCGTGATTCCAGGTCGTCTCACAATCAAGATAAGCGGCAAGGCCGGCCTGGGCAAGTCGTCCATAACATTCCCAATCTTCGTAGATGTGGATGTCCTCCGCGAAGCGTAGCGCTCCCCCTGCCGCTTCACGTCGGACCAGAAGCGTGCTGGTGAAAACATAGAGCGCCGCCATTTGAGAAGGAAAGAGGTCTCCCATATGGACGGAGAAATCGGCTCGGCCTGACGGCAGCGGAGAGAAGGACGAAAAAGCGATGCCGGAGCCGAGGATATCATTCCAGCTGCGGAGATCTTGATGCCAATTAATCAGATACCGACGATGCTCCTCACCGGAGCGATACCGAACCGCAAAGTCGCTGAAGCAAAATAAGAGGTCGGGACGGGATGCCATTAACCCGCGTTGCAGTTGGAGCTTATCCGGCATCCATTCATCATCCGAATCGAGGAAAGCAACCAACGGCTTTTTTGATTCCCGAATACCGATATTCCGGGCTCGGCCGGCACCGCCGTTCAATAATTTGAGATATCGAATCTTTTTTATAAAGGGGGCGATCGCCTCCTCTGTTTGATCGGTGGAACCGTCATCCACAACAATAATCTCATCGTCCGGCCCCGACGCAGCAAGCGCGCTGGCGATGGCCCGAGGAACGAGTCCGGCGCGGTTATAAGTCGGGATTACGATGGAAATGGAGAGGTCATTCATTATTTCGCCTGTCTTTCCGCTTGCACTTCCTTCGACTCCGTTCCCGGATCAACCTTATAGTACCAGCGGTATATCGCCTTGGCAAACTTGTTTCCGGGCGAATATTGTCCCTCTTCAATCGGCCGTATCGGTTTTTCGGCGGAGATAAGGAGAAGGGTTCCGAGATCGCGTGTGAAAGGGAGTTTCTCAAAAACTCTTGCGACAATCACCCGCCATTTGTATGTCAGGAACCTCGCCAGCGGAATGGCCACCTGAATCGGTCGGACCTTCAGGTGCTCAAAGAAGGGAGCCGTTTCCCGGATTACTTCATTCTTGTCCAGATTGCAAAAAAGCATCCCCCCCGGCGTGTATCTTTGGGCCCGCGGCAGTCCGAGTAATCGGATTCGCAAATTATAAAACTCGATGCTGTAAACGTACCGGCCTTTTTCGGCGAGTGCATCGGCGGCAAGGCGATGCATTGCCATTCTCTGTTCACGGTTATCGAGACAGGTCGTCGACAAGACCCGATCAAAGCTTTGCGGCGATAGAACAAGCCGCGTGATATCCGCTTGCACCAAACCGATTTCGGTGTCAGAAGGGAGTGTTGCAGCCAACGCACGGAGCGACCCCATTGAAAAATCGACTGCGACGAATGTGCGACACCGACCAACGAGTTTGGTTGTGTATCGCCCCGTGCCGCAGGCGAACTCCAGCAAGGCCGAGTCTTCGGTGAGATTCAATGTCGCCAACGTTGGAGCAGTTTCCAATTGATCCCAATACTCCTCCCAGGGGGAGGTTTCGAATTCCGGCGGGGCCGCGCTATACTCGTCTCTCATTTGGAGCTCATGGACCCCTTCGGCGTCCAGCTCCTTCTGATCCAACATACAAACGATCCCATCTACGATCGGATACGACCGATCGCAGGTGCAACAAAGCAGTGAGCCTTCTCGGATAAAGCGGGGTGATCCATCGGATACCTTACCGACCTGGAATTTGCCTCCGTCTATCTTACAGCGAAGGAATGGAAGATGAGAATAAGGATATCCGGAATAGCCACTCGACTTTGTCGGCTCTTTTTGTGATGTCAATTCGGTAACCTTCATTCTTGTATTCATGACGACAATTCTTTCGAATCGATATTATTTTTCGCTCGACGAAAGGCGGGAGATCGCTTCAGGAGATCCTTCCATCCATATTTCAAAACATAGCGACCCCATCCGTTTAATGACCTAGGATAGACCTTGAGTGAACCTACGTTTCCCGCCGTCGATGTCCACTCCGTCTTCCAGCGATCGCAGGCACCGAGGAAATTGTAGACCGAAATCTCCGGCAGCATAAAAAGATACTTTAAGACCTCCGCCTGGAGAAGACTCCCGGGTGAAAGAGCACTGAAGGAGTCGTCGTATCCTGGCTTCAACAAAAATACGGTCTTGCCAGAAGAGAGACAAAAGCTGCCGGCGATCGGAACGCCATCGAGCTTGAGGAGAAACAGAAATAAGCACCCCTCTGTCATTGCCCAATGAGCAAGCTCTCGATAAAAACGCTCCGCCTCCGGATCCGATTTCATTGCAGTCCCGCCTTTTCCCTTCCAGCTTCGAGATTCAATTTCAAACAAAACATCCAAGATGTCATCTAATTGCTGACTCTCTCGGATCACTTCAAACTGAAGCTTCCCCTTTTCCTCGGCTTTTTTTCGGCATCGTTTGAGTGTGTTTCTCAAACGTCCCGGCAGCGCGCTGGAAAACCGTTCCCAATCGCCTGATAGTTCCAGCCACGGGGCCCAGGGACCTGAGTATATATGAAAGGGTGTCCAATGATGACGCAACAACCGGAGGAATGAATTCACATTTTCTCCGGAGGAGGGTATATATTCGAAAAATACTTCGTGGGAGGTGAGCCGCCGCAATACTCCCATAAAATGAGCCAACGCTTCTTCCCGAGTTTCCGCCTCAATAATGAAATCGTAATAGCAGGTGTGATCATTCGTTAGAGATCCAATTCGCTTCGGGCTCTCTTCTGAAGACGAATCAATACAACAGGGAAAAATGGCCTTCGTCTCACCCTCTTTTTTTAAAATCATAATCAGCAGTTTTTCTTTTGAGCCGAAAGCCTTTGACCAACTCTCGAACCAGCCGGCGCCGACGAAGAGCCCCATATCTCCCTGGCGCTCCGCGAGCGTCTTCCACCTCTCGATGACTTCAGCAGGAAAATTCCAATCTCGATAAATTTCCGCCTCCCAGCCTTCGGGAAGGGAAATCTGATTCGGAACATGATTCATTTCTTAATCCTTTGGAAAATAGTGAGTCAATTCCGGATAAATTTCTGAACCCAACTGGTTTATCGCAGGAGTGTGGTCCATATCATCGGTGAAAGGAAGATTTATTGAAAGAAGAACGATCGCCCCATTGCTCCGCCGGTGAATCAGCGTATCCCACATTGTATAGAGCTTGGCACGGTATCGATCTGTCACCACTTTGCCGTTGAGGTCATACCAAAATAAAACAAGCTTGCGGCGATCTGCCTCTTGAAGAATTTGCTTATTAACATGGATGATCTCGTGACCCGCATTGACCTCCACCTCCGACATGCCTTGGAAAAGCCGATCCGTTTTGTAACTAATCAGTTTCTTTCCTTGATCTTCTATATCAAAATATCCAATGTAAAGATGAACCTCTTCCCCTGATACATTGCGATAGACTCGCGAAAGGGTCTGTTTCGCTTCAAGCTGGTTGAGAAAACCCGGACTTGGCTCCGCATCTCTCCCCCTCCATTCTCCAATTTCATAGGGGAAAAACTTGAGCTCTTTCTTGAGAGGCACTCCCGCCGGACGGTAAAAATGAACATAGCTCCCGGCGAGGAGCAATGCGAAAGCAAGCGAAATAACCACAGCCGAAACGACCGGTCTGTCCGACGCAGGTTGAAAAACCTCTCCTGAGTCCTGCCCACCCTCTCGATGTGTACCAGACGGTGGAATTGGAGACAAAGCCCAAACCCCTCCGAAGATCGCTGCATAACCGATCACTGAAACAAACATTCCTTGCAGGATATGCAATGGACCATGGATATCCCCCTCTCCGCTTAACCCATAGTATGAGAGAGTTCCAATGAGCGCCACACGGATACCATTCGCCAGGATGGCGATCGACACGGCCATTCCAACCAAAACGGTCCTTCTGATCCATCCTTTTAGAGAGAGATAGGCAATCGGAATTCCAACCGCGATTACAGCAATCAGGTAATTTACTCCACTGCACGCTTTCGCTACTTCTAAGGTCACATTCGGCAATTCTATAAAGACCCCTTGCCGGTATGCCGGAAGTCCGACGGCCTGCATTAACGTTAACCCGATCGTTGATGAGAAAAGTTGAAAGGGGAAATGAAGCCGATCGGTAATGAAGTCCCAAATAGGAACCATGAATAGGAGATAAGAGATCGGGAATAATAAAACCTTTAGATATCTCCTTCCGAGAACCAGGAGAACTCCTCCAGTTAATGTAACGATTAATGAAAGTTCCTGAATGAGGAGAACTTTTGCTGCATGGCCTAAAATCAGCAGTAAGAAGCCGGCACCCAGAACCGTGATTCCACCCCAGAAATCCGAGGCAACCTCAATACATTTTAACCGCTCCCAGCGAGCCCAGATCAAATAGAGACTGATTACAGGGATTAAAAAGCCATATGAATACATGTCATTGTTCCACCACTGGCTGATCATGAATTTGAGCACGCCGGCATAACAAAAGAAAAATGCAGCGGTCAAAATCAGGCCCGAGGTCAATGCCGGCCGATTGATCTGCCAGTAGTTTCTTACTCGAGTGTTCAGAATAGATTCCCCAGTGGATCGCATCATTACGATTGCCGATTTAAGAAGAAACCTCATCAACTCCTTCTATCAGAAGGGGTTTCAGGTGAAGATATCGCGTCGCGCTTCGTTTGGAGTCAATGTCTCGATAGACACGCTCGACCTGCTCCGTTTTTAGCCCGACAGCGGGCGCCACGGCTTCACAGGGGATGCCACGGTTTTTCCCATACAAGCAAAGATCCATTTTGTCGTAAGGAAGTGAGAAATAAAATTCCTCCTGAGATTGCTGTAATGAATAAGTATCGGTCGTAGGAGGGCGTTTCTGAATTTCTTCGTGAACACCGAGATGGGCGGCCAACTGATAAACTTGTGTTTTATAGAGATGGGCAATCGGTTTCAAATCGGCAGCGCCATCTCCATTCTTAACGAAAAATCCTTGGTCATACTCCAGGCGATTAGGGGTTCCCGCCACGGCATATTGGAGTCGGTCAGCATGGTAATATTCGATCATTTTACGAGTCCGCTGCTTAAAGTTCGTAGCAGCGACGATTCCTAAATAAGCCTCCGCCGTCAGCCTGGCCTTGGTTTGAGCACCCGCGGGAGACTCAACCACAACGGAGAAAAGGGCGTAACTCCCTCCCTCTAACACGTTGGGGAGAACGATTTTGCACTTGTATTCCGGGCCGTATTCTGGAAGGACGCTCCGAATCGCCTCGTCTCGACGAGTATAACAGCCGGATGCTTTCAGAATGGGAGCGATATCCTCCAATACAGTTTTGATTCCAAGCGAATCAGCGACCGCCTGCCCCAATCGTAAGCTGTCGTCGGAAGAGTCGCTCTCCGGCATAAAAAGACCCAAAACGCGATCCTTTCCCAGGGCCCGAACAGCGAGGGTCGCCACAACACTGCTGTCGATTCCACCCGAAAGACCGACCACAATCCCTTTCCGGCGAAGACGCTTAAAGACCAATTCCCGAACACCTGCTTCGATCTGCTGCGCCTCTTTGAGCGGATCAATTTTTAGGACCTCTGATGAGAATGAAAGCGACATTCCTTTACGCTCCATCATGGATAGTTATTACATGGATATCATGGAAGTGAGCTTCAAAATCGCTTCCTGATCTATAAGTAAATCAAGCAGTGCAGAGCTTGCTTCTGCGTCCAAAAGCGGGGTGATAAGGAGTATAATTTTTGAAGAGAGGATTTTAATGGTACTTTCCCAGAGCTTCTTCTTATATTTGGCAACGACCGAGTAGAGATGGCTTCGATAGGTCCGGCAATGGTTATAAATTTCTTCCACCTTTGACACCGAATCCATTAGATTAAGCTGATCCGTTCTCATACACCACGCTTCCATTCCCACGCTTTTTGCAAAATCGAGACATTTCGGCCGATATTCGAGTGTAACAAAAGGGGTGTAGGTACAAGCCGCAGCGACACAAGAATGTAATTTCTCGCCGAGGAAGACATCGACTTTTTCGAAGTATTTCAATGCATCCTCAGTGGAATGAAGATAAGCCTCGAATACCTCAATGGGTTCGTCTGGGTTATACCGTCGAATCACCTCTCGGATGAACCGGGTATCTTCCGGGAAAACGCTGAAAAAGGATATTTCCCATCCCTTTTCCCTAAAATATTTGCAGAGATCTGAAAAGAAGACGATCACATTTTCGTCGCTCTTTCCCCACAATACATTTCTCGTCACCCCACAATTAAGACCAAGCCTTTTCTGAGGCTCTTCTGTTGAAGGGTGCTCGATTCCATAGACTAATACAGGATCACCAATAACTTTAACGTCGGGAATCCCCCAACTGGACAGGATTTCCTGGGACGAAGGGCCCCGAACCCCGACGAATGAAGCATCTTTTAGAATTCCCTTCCAGAACTCGGAACTGTCCTGCCACACATCTCGGCGCCCCATCCAAAAATCCGGGTTTGCCACACCCGTCCCAAATACCAGGATCTCTTTGTTCCGCCGGACGGCATTCTGGAGATTTCCCAAGAACCGCCACTTGCTCCGGTTGATAAGCGTCCCTCCCCCGATCATGAAGTCTGAAAAACAATATTCCTTAACGTGGTCCGAGAGCAGAAGCCGATCTACACCGTCCGAATTAAAAATGGTACGATGTTCCCAAAAAAGAGATTGTATTCCGGAGAAAACGGCCTCATCCCCAAAGTTCTGATGGCCTAGCCAGCCACCATATAAAATATTATTGCGGGAACGCCGGATTAAATGAGAAAAATATTGGAAATTGATGAGGGTAGATTTAACTTTATTAGATGTTTTTATCGTCTGATATAACATGGGCTATATCCTTATAAAAAACAAAGATCTGATCTAAAATTACCAATACGAATTGAGGCTTAAAGTTATACACTCTATGCGCTTTTGCGCCCGATCATAATAACGTCTCATTCCCCTTTTCCTTTGGCAATGCTCAGTTCTCGCTTACTAATCTTTCCGGTTCCGGTTTTAGGCAGCAGCGCCTCTCTAAACTCAATGAATTTGGGTATCATGAAATCTTCAAGATTCGCCCTACAGTGGCGTAATATATCCTGCTCCGTCACAACAGCGTCCTTTGACAATACAATCACCGCCTTAATCGCCTGACCCAAAACCGGGTCCTCAACGCCGATGATGGCGACTTCGGCGACTTGCGGCAGACTGTAAACAACCGCCTCGATTTCTTTAGGGCTTACTTTCTCTCCACGCGTTTTGATGATATCGTCTTTACGTCCGATAAAATAAAGATATCCTTCCTCATCTGTCTTGAACAGATCGCCCGAATAGAGAACCTTTTCGCCCGGGAGCGGCCCTGGTTTTAAAGCACGGTCGGTATCTTCCGGACGCTCCCAGTATCCCTTCATAACATGCGCCCCCCGAATCACAAGCTCACCGATTTCTCCCGGCGCCACCCGTTCTCCGCGGTCATTCACAATATAAACCTCCGTATTGGGAATCGCCTTCCCAACGGAGGTCGGCCGTTTGTCCAGCTGATCGGGATGAAGATAAGCCACCCGTTTACACTCCGTCAGACCATACATTGAATAAATCCGGGTTGTTGGAAAGAGCTCACGGAGCCTTCTGATATGCGCAGGAGGAAGCGCGGCGGCAGTATTCGTCATATAGCGCAGCTTCGGGAAACGTCCTGGAGTCAATCCCTTCATTTGTAGAAGAATCGCCACCATGGTTGGAACAATCGGAAATCCGGTTACCCTTTCCTCAGAGAGCTTTTCGAGGATGACGATAGGATAGGCAAATGATTTTTCTAATATCACCGTCGCTCCGATTTTAAACGCCATCAAAACCTGATACAATCCATAGTCGAAAGAAAGTGGAAGAACACTGAGGATAATGTCATCAGCGGTATTTTCCAGATATTGTGTAATTGACGTCGCGGCAGTAATCATGTTGAGGTGGGTCATCATGACCCCTTTTGGAAATCCTGTCGAGCCGGAGGTGTATATAATCGTTGCAAGATCGATATTAATGGCGTTCTTAATCGGGCGTTGATCAGCTATTCCGGTTAATGCGGTTAATATTTTTCCCCAATCTAATCGTTTTATATGGGAAGTCGGTGTCTCAGACCTTTCAGATCCGATCAATATAGTGAAAGAGAGAGAATTGACCTGACTCTCAATGGCAGAAACAACCGGTTCCATTTTGGTGTGCGAAATGATTGCAACGGCCCTACAGTCGTTTAAAATATAGGCAAGCTTATCTGCCTTCGTGCTCGGGTTAATTACCAGAAAAACACCACCCATCTTCAGAACTGCAAAGATCGAAATCACGGCCTCGGCCGAATTTTCCAGAAAAATAGCGACACGGTCGCCGCGCCGTACCCCTTCCATCATTAGGACCTGTGCCAGCCTGTTGCTGAGTTGGTCCAGATCCGCATAGGTATACCGTTTGCCTTCAGAGACAAGCGCTACCTTCTGCGGCAGGCGGAGGGCCGACTGCTCTAGAAATTCTTCAAGCTGCATGAGGATCTCCACTCCGCTTCTTTTGGACATAACGGGTCAGGTTTGCGATGGAGTCAAAATTCTCCGGAACAATCTCTTCATCGTTCACAGCAATCTCAAATTCCGTTTCAACGTAAGAAATCAGCTCTAAAACGCCTGTCGAATCGACAATCCCTTTTTCCGATAAGGAATCATCATCCTTCAGTACCGCCGTTTTTTCTCCATAGAGAAAATTTTCAATAATAAAATGGCGTAATGCCTGATCGATCAATTGTTCTGCCAAGACAGCTCTCCCTTAAATAGGATTGATAAACTCGCCTATAAATTTCTCTTAAATTGAATGGATATTGCCCATAAGGGGGGCCGGCTTTATATACTCCGTCTTTTTTCTCACAAACTGCTGATGTAAGAGCTGCACCGAGAGTGATCCGACCAGTGCCATGCTATCCCGCATCCCAAGCGTCTCCTGCCGACGGCACTTGGAGAGGAGTGTTTGGATCGGTCGAGATGTAAAAATACCGGCCTCCGTCAGTACGTCCGGCGAGAGCGACTCCTCTACATAATCGAGTGCTTTTCCTCCCGGGAAGAGCGAGGCATGGTCCGGTGCACGGTATGGCTGCTTCACCCGATCAACGATGCTCTCGGGCAGAAGATCTCGGGCTCCCTCTCTCAAAATATGCTTCTCTCTCAAACGCCGCAGCTTCAGATGAGGCGGGATCGTGGCGGCAAATTCAATCACACGGTGATCTAAGAAGGGGAAACGGCCCTCTACCGAGTGGGCCATTGCCATTCGATCTCCCTGAGAAGAAAGAATATATCCCGGAAGAAGATAGGACGACTCTAAGTACTGAGCCTGAGAGAGGGGATGCCACTTCTCAAACTCCGAAGGAAGCTGCTCGCGCAATTCAGCGACTGGATCATATTCTTTGAGCCGCTCCCGCATGGTCTCTCCATAGAGAGACTTTAAGGGTCCGGCTACCTGCCAGCGGGGTCGGTGGGAATAGAATGGATCGTCCGTCTTTTCAAGCCCTTGCCCGAAAAAAGAATTTAAATATGAGGCGGCTTGACCCTGCATTCCGGACAGATAGGGATAGAGACGCCGCAGCAAAAGCGGTCTCCATTTTGAATGGGGCGCCTGCGCCCAGAACCGCCGCACCTTCGCTTCTTTAAAGATATCATACCCGGCGAGAACTTCATCCGCCCCTTCCCCTGTTAATACAACTTTAATTCCTTCCTGTCTCACGCCGCGCGCAAGGAGCATCATCGGTACTGGAGCCATCCGAATGACCGGTCGCTCCGTATGCCAGATGGCATCGGGAAAAGACCGCCCAATCTCTTCACTTCGACAAAGAAACGCATGGTGTTCAGTGCCGAGATGGCGAACCATCGTTGATTGGAAAGTAGTCTCATCAAACTCCTGGGCCTCGAAGCCGATTGAGAACGTCTTTAATCGCTCGTGAATTCGTCGGCGACAAAGGGCCGTAATGATCGAGGAATCAAGCCCCCCACTGAGATATGCCCCTACCGGAACATCGGCACGCAGACGGATCTGAACGGCATCGTCAAGGAGGCCCATCAGCTGCTCCATATACCATTTGTCGGGATTGGAAGAGCGCGCCTGAAACTTTGCTTCACAAGAGGGGAATTCCAATTTCCAATAACGATTGAACCGTATTCCCCGCTCGGTTATTGTCATTGTATGGCCGGGGGGCAGTTCGTTAATACCGAGAAACCCGGTTCTCGGCGGAATGGGAGACCAAAATGTAAAGATCTGATCGATTGCAAACGGGTCAATTTCTCTCGGAAGAGTCGACCCTTCAAAAAGCGCTTTGATTTCGGAACCGAAGAGAAGAGCTCCGCCGTGCTCGGCATAGAATAGCGGGCGAACTCCCATCCGATCCCTCGCCAATAGAAGTTCCTTGCGCCGGCCGTCCCAGAGAGCGAAGGCGAACTGACCATTAAATCCCTTTACACAATTCTCTCCCGCTTCCTCATAGGCATGGACGATGACCTCCGTGTCCGAGTGGGTTTTAAAGGTATGTCCCTTTTGAATCAATGCCGATCGAAGCTCGGGATAATTATAAATTTCTCCATTAAATACGACCCAAATCGTGCCATCCTCATTGGACATGGGCTGATGTCCACCGGAAAGGTCAACGATACTGAGCCTCGTATGCCCCAGTCCAAGATCTCCAGAGAGATATATCCCTGAGTCATCCGGACCCCGATGATGAAGCATTTCCACCATCCGGCTCAACAGCATCGGATTAACGGGGGCCTTTGATTTAAAATTCCAAATTCCGGCGATACCGCACATTTATCCTCTTTACCTGACCTCGGGGTCAGTGGAAAACGACTGTCACAGTTTAGTGTTGAATACTCTTTTCCATTTCGGGAGCGACAGGTCGGCCATCCCGTTCAATCTCCAGCTTGAGCTGCTGTAAGGGGACGAAGCGAAAGTCGAGAAGAAGCTGCCTCAGACGGGACTCCATTTTGTGGAGGTTCAAATAATGCCGAAACTTTGAAAGTCGGCCTCCGTTGATCCGTGGCTGACCGGGGTCAATTTCCCACGGGTGCAAATAGACAACGGCCGGCGCGTTTTCCCGCTCGTTAATTCTCTGAATGCCCCACTGAATAAACCGGTAAGGGAACAGGCGGAAATATCCACCTCCGGCAACCGGAACATTTCGTCCCAGAAGCCGGACCGTTGATAATGGAAACTCCAGAAGCTTACGACCCTCCGAGAGCATATGATAATAAGGAAAGCGGGATGCATTGGGGATTCCATAGCGGTCATGATGAATCGGAAAAATACTGGAGTCGTATTGAAATCCTAACTCCTGTAAAGTATCAATAGCCCAAAGAGTTTCCTCAATAATAGAATAGCTGGCCGCCCGATAGCCGACGATAGGCACACCGCATAGGTCTTCCAAAATCCCTTTAGCTCGTTTTGTATCCTCCCAAAATTCCTCTCTGCCCATTGAATAGACAAGGCGGTGTTGATAGCCATGCGACGCAACTTCATGTCCCTCTTTCTGAATGGCCAAGACAATCTCCGGATAGCGTTCCGCGATCCAACCCAATACAAAAAAAGTAGCCTTTACCCGATGAAAATGGAGCATTTCAAGAAGGCGCCATGTATTTCCAATCACGCGACTCTCATAATTTGGCCATTGATCAAACCGGACATGAGATTCAAAACCAGAGACCTGATAATAATCCTCTACATCAATTGTCAGTGCATTTAACATGACTTCTTTCTCTTTGACCCTGTTTCGCGTTTCCATCTTCATTGCATGATCCTCAACGGGAGCGCCGTGGCAGTTAGATTAACCATTATTAGATTTCTGTGGGCATCCTGAATGGTCATCCCTCCGTCCGTTCGCTGGTTCAAATAGGAATAATTCACCCCTCCACTCAGCCAAGAAAGGAAACTTATTTGGATTCCAGCCCCGAACTCCTGAGTGGAGATCTTCACAGCGGGCCCAGAAAGGGCTTCATTAACACCATAGCCCAGACGAAGTGTGGCAGAGGCGGACCTGCTTAAAGTTTGTATGACCTGTCCTACTAGATTTTGGCTGAGGGTGGCCGTCGTGGTAACCCCGCCTCCCGTTCCAATCCCACGGATATATTGAAACGAGAGCGTCCTAAAAGGACCGGTCTCCCCAACTTCCGCACTCAAAGTCCACTGAGTCTCTCCTCCCGGAATAACCGCAACACCCGTCCCAACGCTCGCTGTGAACGTCGGGCTGATTTGATAACGGTCACTGAGATGAAAATTGTGAACGGCGACTGAATCGGCCTTCTCATAATTGGTTACGGAAGCATCATAGGAGGCTATCCATTGCATGCGCCGAGACACCTGATAAACTCCGTTTATCCCCCCTTGGTGGACGATATAATCCTCGAGGGTTCCTCCCCGGTATTGATTGGTCAAGTAAGAATAGGAAAGTGCCGTGCTGAATAGAGAGGTCCAACCATAGCCGAGGGTAACCCCTGCTCGGTTTCTAAAAGTATCCGTTCGTCCAACCTGAATACCCTGATTCGCTTCCACCGGTAAAGGGCCGCTCCTCCCGAAAGAGAAGGCGGGAAGCTCCGGAACATAAGCAACACTCTCCGTGATGTGTAGATCGAGTCCCCTGATCTCCGAAATGGACGGCATTACGATGTCCATTGAGAGAGTTTGGCCATATCGGTTCTCTTCCGGATGGCGTATATTGAACTCGGCATTTCCCTGGTACCTAGCGGACATATTTAAGTTTCTATTTTCAGCAGACAATGTCAACTGAGGACCTACTGTTGTTGTGAAATCACCTTCGCGATTGGCCTCAATTTCGGTGAAGAAAAAATTATCTGTATATCTTTCCGAAAGGGCCATAGAAGGTGTTAAAGTAACGAATCCTTGTGCACTTTCCTGAAGAACAATGAGGAGGAAACAAATTGAGATACCCTCTCGCACCCAGCCCTTGAATTCCCTTGGGAGTAAAATCAGGTATCGGGTATTGCGTCGCCTCAATCCGTTATCCGTCCTTCCGCTCGAAGTCTTTGATACCTACTCCCCTTCATCGCGCTCCTTTGCCTCCTAAAATAACTTGAATGGTCTCCATGACGATGGTTAAATCAAAGAGGGGGGAGAGGTGTTTGATATAATAAAGGTCATATTGAAGCTTTTCTAAAGCGTCTTCTTCGGTCGCGCCATATTGGTATTTGATTTGAGCCCACCCTGTCAGTCCAGGTTTTACAGTAAACCGGAGGTCATAATAAGGAATTTTCTTTCGAAGCTGTTCTACGAAAACCGGCCGCTCTGGACGGGGGCCAACGAAGCTCATTTCCCCTCTCAAAACGTTAATCATCTGTGGAATTTCATCAAGACGGAGTAATCTCATTATTCTTCCCAGCCGCGTCACCCGCGGATCATTTTCGCTGGCCCAGACCGGCCCAGTTTTTATCTCCGCATCTTGGCGCATTGAGCGGAATTTAATCACCATAAACGTCTTTCCTTTTTCCCCTACCCGCTCTTGCTGATAAAGTATGGGTCCCCTCGAATCAAGCTTGATTAAAACTCCAAGAATCAAGAAGATCGGCAACGAAAGGGTTAGACCAACCAGAGCAAGCAGGATATCAAGGGAACGCTTTGCCGCCCGCATAATGCTCATTCGATTAAACCCTTCACTAAAGATCAAGCTGCTCGGCCGTAGGGGCTTAACCAAAATCTTTCCGGAGATTTGTTCGTAAAAAGAGATCCCCTCTACAACTTCCACCCCTTGAACTCGAAGATTGAGGAGCGCCTCAACCGGAAGTTGTCGTCTTCTATCGTTGAGGGCAATGACAACTTTCCATACCCGATGATCAATGAGGAGCCCCCCCAGTCTCTCCCACTCTTCACCCAGCTTATCCGGTGCGTCTAGACTCCACTTAAAGTGGAGCGGTCGATATCCCAGATGACGATTATGTGTCAAGGTCTCCATTAAGAGATTGGCCAACGGACCGGAACCGATGATAAGCACTGAGGTGTCTAAACGATATGCCGCAACCAGCGTCTGATATCCGAGCCGAAGGCCAATGAGCACAACAGGAAAAAGCGCCAGACGAGCCCAGAAACTTCTCCATGACACAACATCAACTGGGGTGAGCATGTAGATCACAGCCAAGATTCCGGCTGCCAGCAGAACTGCCCTTAAATGCTTCACCCAGAACTCCTTTAGAGAGAAGCGAGGGAATGAAGGGTGGAGTTCATTATAATAAAGGGATGCCTGAACGACTAATGGAACGATAATGAAGCTTTCCCAGCCTCCACTTTTCATTGTCGCCCACATTAAAAAAAGGAGAAATAATGCATTTTCCAGAATGAAGTAGAGGGTGTCCCGTATCGGAAGATATCTGTTGAAGATCCGAATCATATCTAAATCCACCTATATAGAGAGTCCAGATGCATCGAATGAGATTTCACGTTTAGTCAATAAGTTCATGAAATTAATACCCGTATTCATAGTACCGAGAGGGCCATTCCATCTTGGCCCGATTCAAAACACTTCCAATTAACTTTGCCGAACCGAGCGATTTAACGGCTTGGGCAAGTACCTGCTCTGGCACCTCTCCCGCCCGAACAACAAGAACAATGCCATCCACCGCTTCAGAGATTAGGCTCATATCGAAAAGTGGAAGAATAGGCGGCGCGTCGATCCAAACGTAATCAAACCAGGCGCGAACCTCCGTCAACACATGTTTGATTTCCTCTGTTGTCCAAATATTGCTCTCTTTACCCCGCCGGCCCATCGGCAAAATCGCTAAATTCTCAATAGGTCCCTTCCTCAAGGCGCTGCCCAACTGAAGTTTTCCTTCGATAACATCAATCAACCCCGGCTCTTGCGCGATACCAAATGCCCTTGCAACCGAGGGATTTTTAAAATCTCCATCCACGATAAGACATCTTCTTCCAAAATCCCTGGCACAGACGACTGCCAAGTTAGCCGACGTGGTGGTTTTTCCTTCCCCTTTAACAGAGCTTGTCAAGGCGATCATCTTTTTCTCCGGCGTACGGCAAAGTTGATCTATCCTGGCAAACAGCATCCGATATCGGTCTGAAGAAAGAGAAATTTGACGAGCAAGGGTTACTAGTTCCTCTCGTCCCTCCTCTTCAAACTCAGGGATAATTCGTTTTGTCATTAGATTTCTCATGGGATTTCTCTCGCTTCGCAGTTGTTTGACTGACATACTTTTCAAATATCTTTAGCTCCTCGTCAAAATCAGGGATTGAAGCCAAGACTCGTACAGATGTAATTCGTTCCACTTCTTCCGCTCTTTTAATAGAATTGTCGAGTTTCTCTCTAAAGAAAGCCAAAGCCAGCCCGATTCCCAATCCAAGGCCGATCCCGGCCAATCCGATCTTCATCGGCTCCGGCTTATATGGTTTTTCAGGAAGATTGGCTGGATCCAAAATCCGGAACTGCTCTCCCTTTTGTCGCTTTTCAAGATTCTCGGAGATCTTTGCATTCAGCTTTTTATCCAGAAGGGCCTGATAATTCTTCTTGGTATTTTCATAATCCCTTTCTAGTATAGCTAATTCCTGTTCGCGTGCCGGCACGTTTTCAACTCGTTTCTCGAAGACATGGATCTGTTTCTGAAGACTTTGTTCTCTATCCTTAAGCGTGGCCATTTCCACATCAACTGTCTGAATCTGCTTCTGAAGCTCTGCAATATGTAAGCGATCCACGTCAAAATTCAATCGCGGTCGGGTCTGAGCCCTGTTGGTCGGCAAATCTCTTGATTCAGTCCCCGGACTAGCGGCCTCGCTCAGTTCAGTCTGCGCAACTTGGTCCTCCAATTCCTGAATCTCCCGCTTAAGCATGATAATGTCAGGATAATTTTCCTTATACTCGGTTTGGAGGTTGGCCAGGTCTGACTTCTTTTGAATTAATTTAAGCATCATCGGAGAGGGAGCTCTTTCCATTTGAGGAAGAGAGAGGCCAGAGGGTAGCGGGGTCTCCTGGTCGATTTCCCCTCGCTTTACCATCTCTTCAACTCGCTGTTTAGTCAGTTCAAGCGTCTTCTCAAGAACCATCCTCCGATCTTGCGCAGCACGTTTGGCGAGTTGTGTTGACATCAAGTCCGACTGCATTCGGTCAAGTGACCGCAGATTCGCTTCCATCTGCTGGGGAAGCTCACCCATATTCACCTGCTTGAACCCGCTGATTTGAGCCTCCTGCCGCTCGAGTGTTTCTTTCAAACTTTTCAGCTCATTATCGAGAAACTCAGTGGTTCCTTCAACCAACTGCTCACGGATCTTCAGGTTCTCTTCGATAAAAAGTGAGGCAAGCTCATTTGTCACATTCATTACCGTTACAGGATCTCTCCCTTGATATGAAAGCGAAAAGGCGTCTATGTTGTTATTTCTTGCAACTGTCGTCTTGACCTCGATATTGCTTCTCATCTGATTGATGATCTCTTCGGTGGTGGTCCTTGATTTATCCGAGTAGAGTCCCAATTTTTGTATAATTTTTTCGAGGAGGGAACGACTCATAATTTGTTGTTGAATCGTCGAGAGACGTCCTTCTACTGAACCGGAGACTGCAGACTTAACATATTCCTCCGGCACCTTTTGCCCCTCAACGAGAATAAAAGTGGTCGACCGATAAAACTTAGGCAGTTTCAAAATTAAAACGACGGAAATAATAATTCCTGCAAACAGAGGCAGAATAATCCAAACTTTCTGTCGCCGCGCCATTCCAAGATAATTAAAGAGCAGTTCCTTCAGATCCAGCCCTGTTTCTTCCATATTCCTTTATAATCCTCTATAATCCTCGTTCGGAAAGTTTATTAGGGAACCAAGATAGTATCGCCTCTTTGCAGGAGGAGATTACCCTCTGTATTCTTCCCTTTAATGATGTCGCTATAGCTGATTCGTATTCGCTCTTCGCCCCCACCCGACCTTCTTAGAAGGAGAATTCCACTTGTGTCGGCATATTGGGTGAATCCGCCGGCTAAAGAGAGGGCTTGAAGCAGCGTCGTTTTACTGCGAAGCTGAAGCTTGCCTGGATGAGCCACCTCACCCAGGACAAATACCGCATAACTATTTACTTCTCTAATAATAACCGACACCTCAGGAGTCTCTTTATATTCTTGCAACCGCTCTTTAATTGAATCGCGCAGCTGAGTCGGTGTAAGACCCGCCGCTTGTAACTCTCCAATAATAGGAAGAGATATTTTTCCATCCGGCCGGACAAAAACTTGTCGTGAAAGCGCATCATTTTTCCATACCAGAATTTCGATTACATCCTCCGCTCCTAAAACAAAGTCTCCCGTGGAAGAGAGCATTGCTTCATGGCTTTCCTGGAGGTCTGCCGTAGAAGAGTGGGGCTTATGCTTTGTTGCGCATCCGCTATTAATAATAAGGGTGAGCCCTAATAAAGTAAAAACCAAATATCGGATTGCCCTGATCACGCTACCTCCAAAATTAATAAAAAATCCCCTCGCCCAATTTGACTCCGGAAGAGGGGATATTGACACAAGTCTTCTGAAATGATATACAAGACTTGTATCTTCCTCTTCGGAGATACCCCCTCCTTATGGGATGCTCAATCCTTACTTAGGAACCGAAAGGGTAGCGATCTGGCCATCGCTACCCTTTTTCTTTCTATAAGAGAAATCTGAGACCGACGCAATATCCTTTTTGTCTTTTGGCTCCTTCAACCCAACAAACCTCTGCCAATGTCGGAGAAACAGCATTCACCCTCGGAACTGGCATACTCACACGGATAATCTGGGATTGGATTAAAGGCGTATCGGTTCTCAGGCAGAACCCTCCGCTGCTGATATTGATCGTTTTTCCGGCATGCACCTTTTCTCTCAAATCCAATCCCGCAGAAGCTTCATAAGTCACCCTCGTCCGAAGCCCATACCTTTCTGTGCCCCTCCGTTCCCGATCGATTTCTTTTACCATGCTCTCTTCCTATATCTATATAAAGTTAATTGTATCCCAAAATAGAATAAAATGGTGCGGTATCTACTTTCCTTAAAACTCTAATTCAAATCGCTAGACATTTAAAAAGGTGATATACATTTTGTATGTCACCTTATAAAGACGCCCATCCAGGAGCATCGGAAGGGTTAATGATATACTTGTACGACACGATTAAGCTTCAGTCAATTTAAGCGATAACTCCTGAAAGATCAATCCCCTCAAAAGAGGGGGGAGACAGTATCTTTGAATTAAAACCATTTTTTAAGACAAGATTGGAATTGAAGATTCCAGCACCTTATCAGACTCTACACACCACTTACCTAGAATAAACCACTCCCCTAAACGTATTTTCATCTTAAGATCTAAGCAAAAACTGTCTGCTTTACAGGTTTTAACGAAGTCCTAAGGTATTTAGAAATAACTAGGAGGCGGGAAGCTGTTGATGAAGAACCTTCGCCACGATGCCAGCACGGGTGGTAACATTCAACTTCTTCATAATCCGTTTGACATGATCTTTTACTGTATATTCACCGATATTCATACACGAAGCCACTTCTTTATTTGTTTTTCCCTCTAAAAGAAGACGCACAACTGCCTGCTCACGTTTTGTCAAGTGAGTTGATTGGACAAATTGATCGATACGGACGCCTTGTGAGACCTTCTCAATTAGGATCATAATGTGCATTGTATCCCGGTTGGCACCCTGTTTTTGTAACAATAACGCCCGAAAAAGGAAAACGACTCCCTCATGAATACAGACCCGATTAGCAGTCGGTATTGCCGATTCTTGTCCATTCTCACCCACTATTTCTTTAAACTGAATAAAAAGTTGATAAATAATCTCAGGAAGAGACTGGTGCTGGGGAAGAGGGGGGGTTTTTAAAGTGAGACCCTCCAGAAGATTCTTTGCATCATGATTCACGTATAGAATCTGTCCATGCTGACTTAAAATGAGAATGCCGGGTTGAGCACGTCGCCGAACCAAAACATGAAGCTCCTCTTCAGTAATGTCTGAAGTGACCTCGGAAATGGAGGCTTGCTGCACCGGATTTTTTTTCAAATAGCTTCCCACAATTGGAGCGACCACCGTTAATGTCTCAAGATCTTTATTTGCAAAGGCACCTTTAAGTCTCTCCCTCCAAAAAACACTATAACCGCGACATTTTTTTTCATTATCAAGAAAGAGAAGGATCAAGGCAAAGTATAGCCGGTTTGGTTTTAGGGTCTTCTGATAAATTGGATGATCGGCAAGTTGAGAGTGGGTCCACCACTCCTCCCCCCTGGTACAGAGAGACCCTCTCTGCAGCAGTTGGCGAATGGATGGAAAAAGGGACGGCGCTGAATGAGTGCCATTCATCTCCGGTGGAGCAACTCCTTTCCATATTTTCTTGGAAAATTTAATTGGCTGCAGCGTATCGGGGTTTATAGGGAAAAACCACCCGGCATGAAAGGGAATCTCGTTCTGAATGGTTGAGAAAACTTCATTAAAAAGAGCATCCAACTCATAGTCTTCGGAGTTCAACTTCCTCAAATGTGCTGAAAGTCGCATTTGAATAGGAACCATCGTATTAACCACTTCAAAATCCCAGGAATATACCTAAATAACATGAACCGCATAAAAAGTCAATTTTTTGACGCTTTTTATATCTCAGTTGCACATACAAGGTATAAGATCAAACGCGATGTGGACCTCTCTTAATAAAAATAATATTCAATAAATTCATATGCTTATAATATTAAAAGACTTTGGACTTAGATTTAGTAAATCTTTTCTTTACAATTCTTTTAGTACTTTTTCCGCCTCATCAGACCCGACAAAAGTTTTTCCTAATTTCAACGATTCAGCGAGTTCCTTCCTCGCAAGGGCCTTTTGCCCATTCTTATAATAGGCCATCCCAAGGTGATAACGAACCACGGGATTCTGAGACAGCTTTTCTACGCTGTCTTCCAGCAAAGAGACCGCTTTGATAAATACATTCTTTTTGTAATATATCCAACCGAGTGTATCGGAAACCGCAGGATCTTCGGGATATTTTTCTTTCGCCATCTGGGCCAATGTCAATGCACGGTCAATATTTCCACCTTGCTCTGCATAAATCCAAGCCAGATTATTTGCTGCCGGGGCGAAATTTGGATCGATTTGGAGTGCTTTTTCATATTCTTTCTGAGCCTGACTGTACTTCTGTTGTGTTTCATAAATAACACCTCGAGTCATATAAATTTGCGCAACGTTCGGATTGACTTTAAGCGCCTCATCTAATTTCTGCAGCCCCTGATCAAACTGTTTGGCCTGGGCATACAGACTCCCTAAGTCAAGGTAAGAGGCAAGGTAGGTCGGATCAAGGTCAATCGCTTTTCGATGGCTCTCCTCCGCCCGCTTATAATCTTTTTTGGATGCATACAATTTTGCCAGAAGGTTATAGAAAACCGGATTCCGAGGCGAGGCATCGATCTGGGCCGTCACCCGCTTGAGCGCTTTATCTCCCTCTCCTTTAGAGAGGTGAATTGCCACAATCTGAGAAAGAGCATCGGGATAGTTAACATTGATCGAAAGCGCCTTCTCAAAGAAAGTCAATGCCTCTTGCTCTTTCTTCTGAGCGCGCCGAATAAGCCCAAGGCGATAGTAGCCGATCGGCTCTTTAGGCGCCAATGTCAAAAACTTTTGATAGGCGCCCTCTCCTTTTTTAACATCGCCCCGAGATACAGCGGCATCTCCGAGAATCAGATAGGCTTTAACAACGGAGGGATCGGATTCAATAATCCGCTCGGCTTCTGAAATCGCCGGGTCGAATGAACGCGACTGCAGAAGGAGTTCCGCCAATGCAAGCCGAGAACGCATGTCTTTGGAATTCTGTTTTATGGCCTCCGAAAATTGCGACTTTGCCTGTTGTAGATCATGATCAGCCATGTGCGCCAAGGCCAAATAGTAATGTCCGGAATAAAGCATCGGCTCGATCTCAATCGCCTTTCTTAGTTGAATCACCGCTTCACCGCTTTTATTCTCTGCGAGAAGAAGACGCCCTTTCAGTAAAAGCCCCTCCGGATCACTTCCATTTTTGGACAAGATCTCATCGATGATCCCGCTTGCTTCATTCTTTTTCCCTTGCGTTAAGTAAAGATCCCCCAGTTTTTTTCGACTGAGCATTCCATCCGGTCGCGCCTCTTTTGCTTGGCGATACGCCTTCTCCGCCCCTTCTGCCTTATGGAAATTCAAATAAAAATCACCTAGTGCAATAAAGGGGTCCGGATCTTTCGAATCGAGGCCGGTCGCCTCTATCAATCGATTCTCTGCTTCTTCAGTCCGCTTTTCGAGCATATAAAAATTGGCCAACGCAAAATAGAGCGATTTACTTTTCGGCGAGATCGAGATGGCTTTCAGATAAAACGATTCCGCTTCTTTCGGCTGATGATTATAGTGATAAAATCGGGCAAGGTTAATGTGACTTTCAACGGATTGGGGATCGAGCAAAAGCGCTTTTTGGAGAAGCGATTCGGCAGACGCCGAATCTTTTTTCAGAAGGTAGAGCCCGGCGAACTCATAATATGTCTGCAGCCGCTTCGGATCGAGATCGAGAATTTTTTGATAGGTTTGTGCCGCTTCATCCAGGCGCCCCTCACGTTGCGCGATTCTCGCCAACACCAACAGCGCATCCGGATTGCCCTGCTTCTTCTGAAGCACCAATTCAGCTTTTTCCTTCGCACTTTTAAGATCACCGGAAGCCAAATAAAGGGTCGCAAGCCGCACCTGCGCCTCAACAAGATCCGGTTTTTTTTGCACCACCTCGCTTAACAGCTTAAAGGCATTCCGTGCGTTGACCAACCCACCCAATTTAAGATAAACCAGTCCCAGCTGGTATTTTGCATCGGTATGTTGCGGATCGATCTGAAGGACATTCTTAAACTCGACAGCCGCCTCGGAATACTTTTCGTGAGCAACGTAGTCGACTCCCCTTTTGTAATGCTTCTCCTTTTTTGCCTCCCCCATGGAACAGGAAGAGAAGACCACCAGTAAGAGGATAAGTGAGAGTCCTTCAGCCGTTAACCGCTTCATCGAGAACATTGGAATTCCTATTTTCTGTAATTTATTCACTCGATTTGAAGGTATCCGAGAAAGCGGTAAATGTCAAATCATACACGGTTTTTCGATAGACGATTCATCCCAAATAGGACTAATACCGCCTGTCGATGGAGGGCGAGAGGGGACCCCACAAATGAAGTGCTCGCCAACGGTCGAAGAGATCAAACGGTCTCTGATGGAGACCTGCGATGTTGGATAGCATTTTGTCATGGAGGTCCCGCTTCTGATGAACAGATTGAAAAATTCGATCGCGTGCCCAAACAGAGGGAGGGAAGCCGCTGTTCCAGAGCCAGGTCATTTCGTCACCAATCCGCTGCAGCCCTTCCACCGTCGAACGGCGCCTCTTTTCATATAAGGCCAAGGCTGCTTTGGAGAAATCTCCTGCTCTAAAACAATCCTCCAGGACCTCGGCGAGAATCACCCCATCCTCCATGGCAGCGTTTCTGCCCTGTGCGACATGGGGGTTCATCGCATGCGCTGCATCCCCGATAAGGGCCGCTCCATTGGCCACCCATCGCTTGCATTGGACGCGAAAACAAGGCATATAAGCGATCTCTTCCCAAGAAGTGACCTTCTTAATCGGTCCCTCGAGGAGAGCGCGAAGGGAAGGGTGAAACGAGAGAATCTCTTCCTTGAAGACGCCGATCCCCCGCTGGCGAAATCCGTCTAACCGATTCGAGGGAATCATGAAGAAAAGATAGAGCTTCTCTTCCGAGACAGGGAAGGCACCAAAAATCTTTCGTTGACCGAGATAGTAGCGCGACTCTCCCCTAAAACCGGAGGGACGATCGACCACCATCGTAAGATATCCATCGACATAGGTATGGAGTTTATGCGGGATCCGAAGCGCTGTACGAACCGCCGAGCGCACCCCGTCTCCCCCCACGACCATGGGCGCAAGAAAACGGCGCAACACGCCTTGATGCTCCGCCACCACCCCTGCAACACCCTCCCGTTCATGAAGGAGTTCTTTGAAGAGAACCCCTCCGAAGAGGGTAATATTGGAGGAAGCCCGGACCCGCTCCAACAGCACCTTCTGGATCACGTCAGGAAGCAATATTAACGAATAATTATAAAGGATAGGAAGCGTCCGATAGTCGACCGTACAAAGGTGCGGTCCGGATGCCTGATAAAAATCGACCCGTTCGTTTCGATAGATATCCGATTCAAGCAGCTTAGAGAGAACACCCAACTGATCGAGAATTCGAAGGCCGTTCGGTTGAACGATCTCTCCTCGAGGGAGTGGGGCTGGATCGACTTGGCGATCAATAACAGCAATCCGGAACCCTTTCTCTGCCAGCGTCAATGCGAGAACCAGTCCGCCGGCCCCGGCGCCCACAAGGACCAGGTCCCATTTTTGGTCTTCTACCATCTCCTTCCTCTTTAGAAAATCATACTCTACTTTAGCCAAATCCTAGCGTCAAGCATCGATTATTGTGAGGTTCGTAAGAAGGCCCGGTAGAATCGATCGGGCTTACACATTGACGATTATCAAAGTTTTGAATACACTGATGCTCGTCTCATTGGCATCCCGATTTGAAGGAGGAGCATTGGCTCGGCACGATCGTTGGACGGAAGAAAACTTTAAAGAACAGCTCTTATCGATCATGGACCAGAAAAACCATTGGGCCTGGAGCGATCTGATCGGTCCCAAAATCACCCGTACGCAACTGAAACTCCATTATCAACAGGAATATGCCGTCTACGTCCGTGACTTTCCCCTTTTTATCGGCCGCATTTATTCGAAAACCCCATCGGCAGAAGCGCGCCGTGCCCTCGCGACCAATTTATATGAGGAGGAAACGGGAGGATTAAGTCTCGGCAAGCCCCATCCGACCCTTTTTTTACGGATGATGGAAGGACTTGGATTTCGCAAGGAGGAGTTTGATCCAATCGCGCTTCTGCCGGAAAGCCGCCGATACCGTCGGTGGCTCGATGAGGTCACCCTTTCTGCAGACTGGATTGAGGGGATTGCCGTAATCACGATCTTCGTTGAAGGAAGTATCCGCGATCGAAAAGAGATCAGTGAAAACCCGCCCGCTCCATCGCCGATTGAAGAGGTCATTCGAAATCATTTCCTCGTCCGACATCATCAGGTCTCCCCCGCCGCGCTGGATCTCATTCGCGCCCACCACCAGGTGGAAAGGGGACACCGAGGCGATGCTTGGGAGATGGTCTTACGGAACACCCCCTCCCGCGCCGCCCGAAAACGGATTTACGATCGGCTTCGTCGGTCATTGGAACTCTGGCTTTCCTATCGCGACGGAATTGCCAAAGCGATAAAAATTCGCCGGAACGATGACCGACACAAACCTTAGAAGGAATCATATGGTTCGATGGAGTGAGATCGATTCCGTCCTGCTGGATATGGATGGAACCCTCCTAGACAAGTATTTCGACGATTACTTCTGGGAAGAGCTGATCCCCGAGAAGTTTGCCGAGCGAAATAAAATGTCGACCGAAGAGGCAAAGCGGCAACTCACCGCCGCCTATCGCGCCCAAGAGCGAACGATCAACTGGACCGACGTTCATTACTGGTCTAAGCGACTGGGGCTCGACGTCGTTCGGCTCAAGGAGGGAATCTGCAGCCGGGTACAAGTACATCCGGGAGTGGAGCCGTTCCTCCAGTTCCTTCGACAGGAGAAGAAAGAAATCGCTTTGGTTACCAACGCCCACCCGAAAACGGTGCAGATCAAGCTGGGTCAGACCAACCTCGGTCCCTACTTTGACACGATTCTCTGCTCCAGCGACATCGGATTACCGAAAGAAGAAGTTCATTTCTGGCGAGGCGCCGAACGGGTCCTTCAATTTAATAAGGAGAGAACCCTCTTTGTAGACGACAATGAAGATGTTCTCTTCGCGGCATACACATTCGGCATCAAACATCTCCTTTTTAAAAGCTATGCCAGCAGCCGTGTCGCGCCGCGCGCATCGAATCAATTTACAGCGCTGGTCGACTTTCAAGAGCTGATCCCACCCAACGACTGACAGCTCACGCAGTCTTCCGCTTTGCTTTCGGCCGTTCGCGGGTCCGGGCCAAACTCGCCTTGAGCGCTTCGGTCAAATCAAGGGTGGGCGCTTTGGTCGGATGGGTCACGGTAATTTCCCTTCCTTCAATCTTGTTATGAATCACCTCCATCAGCTTCTCTCGATAAGTATCGCGATAGGCCTTTGGATCAAACGACACCGACAGCTGCTTCATCAGCTCGATCGCCATATCGAGTTCTTTCGGCTTCAGATCGACCTTCGACGGGATCTCTTTCGATAATGTTTCAACCGTGCGGATCGACTCCGGATAATAGAGAGTCTCCAAACCGATGGCGTCGCCCAGCGGTCGAAGAAGGGCGAGATGCCCTTTCTCTCGAAGCGCCAGCTGGCCGATCGCTGCCTGGCCGGTTTTCTTCATCCCCTCCCGGAGGAGAAGATACGCCTTGGCGCTCGCCTCTTCCGGCACCACGTAATAAGCGCGATCGTAGTAGATCGGATCGACCTCCTGGAAGGTGACAAAGTTAATAATCTCAATCGTCCGGGAAAGCGTTTCATCAGCTTTTTCAAAGTCTGCATCTTCCAAAATAACAAATTGATCCTTGGAATAAGGGTAGGCGCGAACAAGCTCCTCCTGAGAGACTTCCCGGCGGCAATTCGGACAATATTTCTTATACTGAATCCGATTATTACATTCCTTGTGGAGGAGATGAAACTTAATCGGACGGTCCTCCGTCGCGGTGTAGAGTTTCACCGGGATATTGACTAATCCGAAGGTAATCGAGCCTTTCCAAAAAGAACGTGGTGCCATGGTCTCCCCTTTGGTTATATATGATGAAGCCGATTAAGAACCTTTTGAGGATCTTGCGGTGAATCGAGGATCCCCACCCAAAGATCTCCCATTATCTTGACTCGGTCGGCCGCCGTCTCCAGCGTGAAGTCACGCGGATCGATCTTCGGAAGCTCCTCCCAGGCGATCGGAACCGACACGGTCGCCTCCGGCACGGCGCGCGGCGAGTAGATCGACGCAAGCGTCTTTCCCCTGGCATTTTGATTAAAATCGACGAGCACCTTCTCTTCCCGTTTTCTCTTCTGCCAAGCGGTGGTCACCCGCCTCGGATGCTCCGCCTGAATCTGTTCGGCAATGATCCGAGCAAACTGGCGTGTCTGATCATATGTGTATTTTCGAATGATCGGCACAAAACAGTGTAAGCCCGTCTTCCCCGTCGTCTTGAGATAACCGTGCAGACCAAGGCGATCCAGGACCTCCTTGACCCAGAGGGCGACCTCCGCCGCCTGAACGAATCGATCCCAGAGAACCCCTTTCTCCGGTTTGGGAGGGTCGATATCGAAGACGATAAAATCAGGTCGCTCGAACCCCTCCACCCCGGTATCGATCCGACTGTAAGAGGGGTGAAGCTCAATGTTGCCGAGATTGGCAAGCCAGACAAGGGTCGACGCATTGTTGCAGACGACCATCCTCCGCATCGTTTCCTCTTCCGTCTCAATCGTCACCCGCTTCACCCAGGGAGGCGCCTCCTCTTTCCAATCTTTCTGATAAAAGGACGCTCCTTCGATTCCCTCGGGAAACCGAATCAATGTGAGCGGCCGGTCGGCCAAATGAGGGAGGAGGAAGGGAGCGACCTGCACATAGTAATCGATGAGGTGAGCTTTGGTGTAACCGCGCTCCGGCCAGAAGCGGTTTTCGAGGTGGCTCATCTCCAGTCGATTCCCCTCGAACTGAACAGCCACCCGCTCGCCGATCCAGATCGCCTCCTTGCGCTTTTCTTTTTCCTCGGAGGAAATCACTTCCGGCGTGACGCTCTGCTCAAAGCGGCACTCTTCCGGCGTGACGTCATCACGAAGCCCGAGGAAGATCGGCGCGCGAAGGTGGCGGTCGTCGGTCCAGTTGGTAAATTTCACCCGGGCGACCAGCCGCGGCGCCGCCCAGTGGGCGCGGGCGTTGGTTTTCGGACGGGAGTCGAATGGACATCGGTCGATTTCGAGAGAGCATAATGTTGTTTCAACATATCGCAGCATCTCACCGTCAAAACCACTTCCGGTATGGGCGATGTATTTGAGCCTTTTTCCCTCATAGAGTCCGAGCAGGAGTGCGCCGATGGTGTGTGACCTGTTTCCACGCCCTTCGGTCCAACCGGCGACGACACAATCGAGCTCCTGGACGATCTTGACCTTGATCCATTCTCGGCTCCGTCTCCCGGAAATATAGCGGCTCTCCTTTCTCTTTGCGACGATTCCCTCCCCACCCTTTTTCCGGAGCGCATCGAAAAGAGCCATTCCGTCCGGATGGAACGTGCTTAACCGAATCGACGCCGGGAGTGATATGGCGTCGAGAAGTTCCCTTCGATAAAGAAGCGGCGCGTCTGTTAAAGACTTTCCATTGACGTATAAAAGGTCAAAGAGAAGATAAGTCACCGGGATCTGATTGCGCGCGACCTCAATTTCGCGGGGGTCGGTCAAATGGATCCGGTGCTGGAGCCGCTGAAAAGAGGGCTGGCCGTTTTCATCCGGCGCCACGATCTCGCCGTCGAGGATCAGCGAATTGATTGAATCATGTGTGTCCATTAACGCGCGCAGCCCCTCAATGACCTCGGGATAGTGCGACTCAAACCGGGAGAGGTTTCTCCCCCAAAGGTCGATTTGGACTTTGTTCCCTCTCCGAATCAGCCTTGCCACGGCGCGGACGCCGTCCCATTTCTCCTCGAAGAACCAGTCCGACCCGGTAAAAGGGGCATCACCGAGAGCGGCCCGCATCGGAGCGAAAGGAGAAGGGATTCGGTCCTCCCCGCTCGGCAGCGGCGATCCGGTCTTCATGATGAGCCAAGCCTCCTTCTCTCCCTTCCGCTCCGTGCGAACCAACGTGTACTGGCCATGATGCCGACGGCCCGAGAGGGCGAAGGTCAACTTTCCCTTGTTCAAATCGCCGGAGAGAATCCGGTAGGTTCCGAGTTCCCAGAGGACCACCTTCCCGCCGCCATAATTTCCTTCTGGGATGATCCCCTCGAAGTCGATATAGTCGAGCGGATGGTCCTCCGTACGGACGGCCAAACGCCTCTCCTGCTCCGATTCGGGGAGGCCTTTCGGCATCGCCCATGACTTCAGCACCCCCTCCATCTCCAAGCGGAGGTCGTAATGGAGCCGTCTGGCATGGTGCTCTTGAATCGAAAACCGATTCCCTAAAACCGCGCGTTTGCGTTTAGAGGAGACGGCTCCCGAGGGCTCCGGAGTCGCGGAGAAATTTCGCTTTTGTTGGTATGTAAGAAGTGGATTCCGTTTCTTCATTCTAGTTTTATCCTAGAATGAAGAGGGAACGAAGATCAAGTGCCGCGCGGTATATAGTACCAATGGAGTATTTATCTAGGAAGGACTAGGAAAATAAACTAGCAACACAATGGATTGATAAGAAAGGAGATCTTCAGATATAATAGATTAAAATGGAAGAGGTTGAGTCACAGGTTCACACAAATTTTAATCGATGAATCGGGTGCCGAGAACGCATTTTTCTTAGTGATTTAACGGCCGAATCATATATAATGAGCTGGTTGCGTGGCAGGGAGCCTCTTTGGAAAACGAGAAGATTAAAACCAGTATTCGGCAAGCAATTGATTGCGTCCAAGAGTTCGAGGAGCCCTATCGCGCAATCGCTTTTGAGATCCTCTTAAAAGAGCTTCTTCGACAGGGGACAGACCTGGGGGAGAGACCACAACCGCGGTCGAATCTACAACCCACTTCACTTCCCCCGATTAATGAGTTCTTTTCGGCAGTACATCCGAGGGCCTATACCGACGCCGTCGTAACGATTGCTTACCATCTCCTCCATGGCGAGAAACTGCCGCTTTTTACCATCCAGGATATCGCCGACCGTCTCGCCAAGTGCCGCGCAGAAAAACCGAAGAACCTCTCCGATGTTTTGGCCGGCTGCGCTCGAAACGGTTGGCTCGCGGAGGGAAATCAAAAACAAGGGGGGATGAAGACCTGGTATCTGACTGCAACCGGCGAGAAATATTTTCAAGCCAAACTCAGGCCGAGCGTGAATGAAGGGTAAACCCTCCGGCAGAAGATTATCCGTCCAGGAGGCTGAGCAGCTCTTTCTCTAACGTCGGCAGCCACGTTTCGATCGGCTGATCGGCATCAACCGTAATCTCAAACTTTCCGTTCGGGAGTGAGCGAATCCGACCCGGAGATTGGGGTCCGAGCGGAACGACGATCGCCTCGCGCGAAATACCAAGCCGGTCGGTGACACCAAAAATGGCATTCATCTCCTTCATTCCGATAATCTTGGGACGATCCATATCGAATCCTTTCTAATCTATGAATGCGAATGGGATGCAATCAGCGGGAGGGAGTATATCATTGGACGTAACGAATTGCCACTCTGCATAAAGGGAGATACACGGTGATTCCCGAGATAACCGATCGTTCTTTTGATCAAATGATTGAAACCAGCTCCGTCCCGGTGCTGGTGGCGTTTTGGTCTCCGACCTGCAGGAACTGCAAGGTGCTTTTATATGAGCTCGATCAGCTTTCTGAGGAGCAGGGGGAAGAGATCGCGATTTACAAGATGGATGTCACAGAAAATTATCAAATCCCGGCTGAATATGAAATCTCCAGCCTTCCGACGCTTGCCTTCTTTTCAAAAGGAAAATTCGTCCAGTTCATTGGCGGCCTTGGGAAGAAGAGCGTCATCCAGTCGGCCATTGAGAAAGCCCTCCGACCGAAAACGATCGAAAGAGAAGAAGATAAAACCGATGAATCGCGCTCCTCCCAAATTAGGAAGGAGACACCCCAATCGTCCCGCTGAAAGTCACCGGTCCGGTCGGCTGGCGACTCCCTCCAATCGGTTCAACTGTGATTGAGAATTGCTTGATTCCCTCTGCGGTCGGCAGCTTCGGGGTCTTTACGAGTGCGGTCCGATCCCCCGACGGCTGAAAGAGGCCGGCGCTCACCGGCGCATTGCCGATCGCCCAAAGTTGGTAAACCTTTCCTGCAGGCGGCCGCGACAAACCGAACCCGTAAAAAACGGCGGCCTGCTTGCTCGGATCAAACGCCACAAATCCACCGACGGGTCCTCCTTCTCTCGGGCCGGCCATCCGAACGATCTTGGCCGATGAAGCGGAGAGCGTCCGCAGCCATTCTGCTTGGTCTGAAACCATTTTCTGAAGAGAGACGTTTTCAATCTGCTTCTGAACGAGCTGCGTCTGGAGATCACGTACTTTCTTCGGAAGCTTGATTCGAAAATCGGAGATCTGTTGAAGACGAAGAATCTGTCCATCCCGATCCATTAAAGCCAGTCGCATCGTCTCCATCTGATTTTTAAATTGACTCGCCTCCGCTTTCGTCTGTAGAAGCATCTCGTCGCGCCCCTTGACCTCTTTGCCGAGCGCTGCAATCATCTTCTCCTTCGCATCGTTTTCAGATCGCAAGCCTCGGTTGAGGTGTCGCAAACCATCGAGCTCCTGCTGGGATTGATAATACTGAAGCGCCCCCAGCGAAATCAGCGCCAGGATGAAAGCAGGAACGAGCCAGACAAGGCGCGATCCAGGCTTTCCTTTTTCCTTTGGTTTTGAAGGGATTTTCTCCGGAATCGTTTTCTGAGGATCGACCTCTCCAACCACGCCGACCTGCGTCTCCCCTTCCACATCAAGGTGATCCATCCCCCGCCTCCTTTAGCTCCGTTAAAGAGTTTAGAGTAAAAGGTAATCGAGGTTTAGAGACCTGTCAAGGAAGAGATATTCCTTTAGGATAACCGCTCTGCCCTGAGAATAATGGCTTTACTTGCCATCGCCACCATTTCTATTTACAAATGAATCCAAGGCGTTTTAATATGTGAAAAGCGTACCTCTCGTCTGAAAGGAAGTCTTTATGGAACAACCCAAGCACACCAATCGTTTAATCCATGAGACCAGTCCCTACCTTCTCCAGCATGCGCACAATCCGGTCGATTGGTACGCCTGGGGTGAAGAGGCACTCGAGAAGGCAAAAGCGGAAAATAAACCGATCCTCCTCTCGATCGGATATTCGGCTTGTCACTGGTGCCATGTCATGGCGCACGAGTCGTTTGAAGATGAAGAAACCGCTCAGGTCATGAATGAGCAGTTCGTTAATATAAAAGTCGACCGCGAAGAGCGGCCGGACCTCGATCAGATCTATCAGAACGCCGTTCAGCTGTTCATTCGCCGAGGCGGAGGCTGGCCGCTGACGATGTTTCTCACCCCTGAGAAGGTCCCCTTCTACGGCGGGACTTACTTTCCGCCGGAAGACCGATATGGCCTTCCCGGTTTTCCAAAGCTCCTGGAGATTGTTTCAAATACCTACCGCGAGAAACAGGATGAGATTTTGAAGACGGCCGGAGAGGTTCAGCAGACGCTCAGCGCGACGTCGGGAGGCGAGGCGGCAGCGAGCGGCAAGGAGATCGATCGGCACCTCCTGCAGGGGGCGGCCGAGAGCCTGGGACAGATATTCGACACCCGACATGGCGGATTTGGGGGATCGCCGAAGTTTCCGAACACCCCTGCGTATCATCTCTTCCTCCGCCGCTATCAAGAGAGCGGCGAGGAAAGCTACCGGACGATGGTGACCTACACCCTTGGAAAGATGGCCTGGGGGGGAATCTACGACCAGCTCGGCGGCGGCTTCCATCGCTACTCTACGGACGACCGATGGCTGGTCCCCCATTTCGAAAAGATGCTCTATGACAACGCGCAGCTCGCCCGCCTCTACTTCGCCACTTATCAGGCCACCGGCCAGGCTTTCTATCGCCAAATCGGCGAGGAGATCCTCCAATATGTCCTCCGCGAGATGACCGATCCAAACGGCGCCTTTTACTCCACACAAGATGCCGACAGCGAAGGAGAGGAAGGAAAATTCTTCGTCTGGACGCCGCAGGAGATCCAAGCGATCGTCGGAGAGGAGATTGGAACCGTTCTCTGCCGTCATTTCGGCGTGACCCCTGCGGGAAACTTTGAAGGGAAGAGCATCCTCCATATCAGTCAGCCGATCGACCCTCTCGCAAAGGAGATCGGGAAAACGACCGAGGAACTCGAGCAGATGGTTGCCGATGCCAAGAAGAAACTCTTCGTCGAGCGGGAGAAACGTCCGAAACCCTTTCGCGACGAAAAGATTTTGACCAGTTGGAACGGTTTGATGATCGGCGCCCTCGTCCAGGGATACAACGTCACCCGAAACGAACGCTATCTGGTCGCAGCGGCGAAAGCGGCCGATTTCATCTGGAACCGCCTTTATCAAGACGGACGGCTCCTCCGGACATTTAAAGATGGCATCGCAAAGCTCAACGGCTATCTCGACGACTATGCCTTCTTTATAGACGCATCGCTTGATCTTTATGAAGCAACCGGCAATCTGGTTTACCTTGACCGGGCAGAGCGTTTAATCGGCCGGCTGATCGATCAATTTTGGGATGACGCGGCGGGAGGATTTTTCTTCACTTCAACAGATCACGAGTCTCTGATCGCCCGCTACAAGTCGGCCACCGATCAATCGATCCCTTCGGGAAATGCCGTCGCCGCACAGGCCCTCCTTCGGCTCTTCCATATTACGGGAGATCGCTCCTACCATGAAAAGGGGGAGAAGACAATTCGTCTCTTCGCAGCATCGATGGAGGAAAACGTTTTTGCGACCGGCAGCATGATTGGCGCCGCCGATTTCTATCTTCGACAACCGAAGGAAATTGTCGTGATCGGCCCGGCAAACGACGGTGAAACGGAACGGCTTATCTCGAATCTCGCTCAGCTTTATCTTCCGAACAAGGTCCTCTTCCGGGTCGATCCGAATCAGCCGGAAGGGACTCCTCTCCCCGACCCGGTAAAAGGGAAAAAGATGTTGAACAACAAGCCGACCGTTTACCTCTGCCACCAGTTCACCTGCTCTCCGCCGCTGACCGAGTGGAAGGTGATCCGAGAGCAACTCGTTGCAAGGGAGTCGCATGAGCACGGAGGTTCTTGACCTTCCTGAGGTCGAGACAATTTCAGACGCTAAAAACGAGGTCGAAGAAGAGCTCCCTTGGAATGTGATCCTCTATAACGATGATCTGCACAGTTTTGATGAGGTGATTCTTCAGGTTCAAAAGGCGACCGGGGTTGCGCTGGAGAGAGCCGTCGAGATTACCCTGGAAGCCCATTTGAAGGGACGTGCAGTCTGTTATACCGGTCTGCTCGAGCGCTGTGAACATGTCGCCGCTGTTCTGCAACAGATCGGACTGACGGTCGAGATTGAATGGACCGGCTGAGAGGAAGACTGGAAGATTTTTACGACTTGGAAAGGCTTTCTTGAGAACGTTCTAAAATTCAGATTGAGAGAGTTCGCGGATGAGTGCGACTTAAATAGAAGCCATCACCCCCCGAATGTTCCCCGCGCTGTCGGTGATAGGATAGGTCTGGCGAAACTTTTCATTCCGCTCCAGCCGCTGCAGAATCGCCGGACCTTGGCCCAAACCGACCTCAAAAGCAATCCAGCCCTCCTTCCGAAGGAAGCGTGGCGCCTCTTGGATAAAACGGTTGACGATCTTAATTCCAAAGGGACCCCCGTCAAACGCCATCCTCGGCTCATGGTCGATGATCTCTTCCGGCATGGTATCGACTTTTCGGCTGGAGATATAGGGAGGGTTGCAGGTAATCAGATCCAGCTTTCCATAGAACAACTCACTTTCAAAGGGGGCCAAAAGGTCTCCCTCCCATACCTCCATCCTTCCTTCCAGTCCGAGGTGCCAAACATTTTGTCTGGCGAGTTCGACCGCTTCATGGGAAAGGTCCGAGGCATAGAGACGCGCTTGCGGCACATAATGAGCCAGCGCGACCGCCAAGTTGCCGGAGCCGGTGCAGATATCAATCGCCGTAACATCATTTCGTAGATTGGCCAGCCGGCGCAATATCTCCACAGCGGACTGACCGAGAAGTTCGGTCTCCTTACGTGGGATTAAGGAGCCGCGGTTCACAAGCAACTCTAACCCCATGAAACGCTGCCGCCCCGTCAGATACGCAACAGGAACCCCGGCCTCTCGCTGCGCCACCAACTCGTGTAGCTTTGCCGCCGCAAGATCGTCGAGCTCCGGAAGCGGGACCTCGCTGGCGCGCTGAATCGACATCGGAACACCGGCGGCCATATGCCACAGGGCACGCACGATATAGTCGGGCGTTTCTTCCGGTTTATCCGGAAGAGAGTTTAAGTGAATGGAAATTTTCTGAACAAGATCTTGATAAAGCGTTGTAGAAACCATTGGCAACTCAATGAAATCTGTTAACTGCGCCGAAGACCTCCCCGACAAAACGCACCGCTCTTCAGATGTGGAGGTTATAAGCGCCGCATCTTATTACGGAAAATACCGGGCCTGAATTTTCGATTTTACTGGTGCGGTGGTGTGAAGTCAATATTAATAGTAACTATTTATTTTATTAGACATGGCTGGTTCGTTACGAGTGAATCGAGCAGCGGTTGTTCGCACGGAAACGCCGGACGATATTTATATTGACACTTCGAATGGAAATACGTCATTACTGATTGAGTATTTCAAGTCATCCTAGCGAACCTGAAGATCTGAACAAAAACAGGAGGTGCTCCATGAAAAAGCTCATGTTTATCGCATTGGTCTCTCTTCTTCTCAGCATCCATGCCGGAACGGTTAAAGCAAAAGAACTCTCTAGTGACGAGACCGTACAAAATGAACAGGAAACGAACGAGGCAGATCTCTTAACCGACTCGGGAAATCAGACGATCTTACGGTTTCAGACGATGGTCGGCGTCAATCCCCCCTTCACCGGAACGGCAAACCCCATTCGAGGGATCACCGGCGGCGGACTCCCCTGGGTCCTCTCCGACGCAAGGGGGATATTAAAGGCGGATGGCACATTGAGGGTGAGGGTTCGAGGATTAGTCATTCCGGTCGCTCCCTTTAACGGAACCAATCCGGCCCCCAACTTCCGCGCAATCGTAAGCTGTATGTCGGTCGATAATACAGGCACTCCCATTATCGCCAATGTCCAAACAGGATTGTTCCCCGCCAACACCCTGGGAGATTCCAACATTAAAGAAAAGATCGCCCTTCCCAAACCATGTATTGCACCCATCATCTTTGTGACCTCTCCGACGGGGGCTTGGTTCTCGGCAACCGGTTTCTAGGGATATTTCACGGGGGCTGATGAAAATCAGCCCCCCATCAATTGATGAAGGATTTTATCCGGGTGGTTGATTCGAGAAGGGAGTAAGCGTTAGCGTTCTTTTCCGCAGTAGGGACAGATTTGCCATTCCGGCTGAAGATGCTTTCTGCAAGAGATGCAGTTTGATCGAACCTCATAACGGCAGTGCGGACAGACAATAAAATCGACATGAATCGCTTGTTCGCAACGAGGGCAGAGGATCCGGACTTCCTCCTCCACTTCAATGACCCGAAGGACCTCTTCAAGCGTTGTGATTCCTGCTTTTATTTTTCGGAGTCCATCTTCACCCATTGACGTGACCCCTTGATCTTCTACCGCCCGATAAATTTCGTCCTCTGTCCCCCCGGAAGCGATGATTTCTTTAATTTTAGAATCGAGAGAGAGAACTTCGAAGATACCGGTTCTGCCGTAGAAGCCGGTAAAATTGCAATGGTTACATCCCTTGCCTCGGTATAACTGGGTGATTTGCTCCGTATCTTTTTTTCTGTTGAGCCGCTCCGCCCCTTCCATTGCGCCCTGCACTTCAATTTTGCATTGAGGGCAGATCACCCGAACAAGGCGTTGCGCAACGATTCCAACCAGCGCGCTCGAAATGATATACCGGGGGATTCCCATATCGACCAGGCGTACAATGGTCGCGACGGAATCGTTGGTATGCAGGGTGCTGATCACAAAGTGGCCCGTCATCGCGGCACGGAAGGCAATTTCCGCCGTTTCTAAATCTCGGATTTCCCCAACCAAAACCACGTTCGGATCTTGTCGGAGGATCGATCGAAGGCAATTCGCAAAAGTCAGGCCGATATCGGGCTTCACTTGGATCTGATTGAGCCCTTCGATATTGTATTCGATTGGATCTTCCACGGTCATAATATTGACCGCTTCCGAACGAATTTTATTAATAAGAGAATAGAGGGTCGAGGTCTTGCCCATTCCGGTCGGCCCGGTTACGAGGAGAATCCCCTGTCGTTTTTGTGTAAACTGAAGAAGCTGGCGATAGTCGGCCTCTGAAAGCCCCAGATTCTCCAAGTTTACTTGCGTTGAAAGCTGATCCAAAATTCGGATCACCACTTTCTCTCCATAATGGGTCGGTAAGGTTGCGATCCGGAGGTCGATGTCTCGATTGTCGAGCCGAACGCGTATCGCCCCGTCTTGAGGAAGACGACGCTCAGAGATATCAAGAGATGCCAGAACTTTAATTCGAGAGATCAGGGCCCCCTGGACCCATTTTGGAAGCTCCATTTCCGATTTCAAAAGACCATCCACTCGAAAGCGGATTGAGACCTTGGCCCGCTGAGAGTCGATATGGATATCACTGGCCCGAGCCTTGATGGCCCGAATAAAGATCAGGTTAAAGAGCCGGATAACCGGAGCGATCTGGCTCTTGTCTTTTAAGTCATCAGAGGAGGTCATCTCGGATTGAGAAATGGCAGGAAAGATTTCGAGATAAGATTCCTTAAATACATCGGCCGTTTCATCAACGATGCTTTCGAACGAATCATCGAGATGATAGTGCTGCTCAATTGCTTTTAAAATTTCCTTCCGAGTAGAGATGAGGGGTCGGACTTGCAAGCCGGTGTGAAAGCCGATGTCTTTAATACACTCATAATCCAATGGGTCGACCATCGCCATAGAAATTTGTCTTTTATTTATACTGACCGGAATGCAGAGATATTTCCTAGAAAGATTCTCAGGAATCAGCGTGATCGCTTCGGGTTCAATCTGGGTGGTCTCCATTGGAAGGTATTCAATACCGAGCTGCTGCGCGAGCGTGTTGGCGATATCAAATTCGGTCACCAAACCGAGCTCGATCAGCACCTCCCCCATCCGTTTACCGGTCCGCCCCTTCTCATCAATGGCCTTCTGAAGATCGTCCTCTGTAATTAAACCGGCATTGCAAAGGAGATCGCCCAAACGCTTTTTTGTAAAGGATGGCTCTTTCATCAGAGTAAATAATATCCGAGAAGCGGATAAAGCGCAAACCAACATGGAATTATGGACAAAGTCCGACCGACTATTTCAGCAAAACCGAAAACAGGTAAAAAAAGGAGCCGCGGCAGCTTCGGCCGCGGCTCCTTTCCTGAACCTCTTTTCACTTCGACATGCTGTCCGAAGTGCTGGAGTTGCTTCCGGAGGAAGGACTCCTTCCCGAGGTTCCTCCCCCCGAGGCGCCACGATCGGTGGAGGATGGAGGACAGGGATCGTTCGCCCCCGCTCCCCCTTTATCCGCTTGTGAACCGCCCTGGGCCGAACCAGGAGAAGATCCGCTTCCGAGAGAGTTAGAAGAACTTCCCGAACTCGAGCTGCCGCTCATTGCTCCCTGATGGGATCCCGAAGAACTTCCGTTGCCATTGCCTAAATCCCCTTTTGATTGCTCCCGTTGTAAGAGTGGATCGGATGCGCCCGGCGCGCAATTGCTCTTACCCCCTCCTTTATCCTCATTCGGGGAGACCCCACCCGGCGACGTAGAATTGTCCCCGCTTCCAACGGAAGGCTGTGCAAAGGCCGACGCTCCTCCATAAATAATAAATGCGGTAGCGAGCATTGCAATCCAAATTCCGTGACTTTTTTTCATTGAGATTCCTCCTTTCACTTTTAATAACCATCATTATGGGTGACCGGTCTATTCCACTACACGGCAAAACGAAGCGGGCTTATAGCGTGAATGTCCAGCTGTTCGTTTCCTGTAAGCCTCTTTGAGTATGAGCAAGTCTTATGCCCGATACTCTGCCTAGCAATGTCGGTGCAGACCCCATTGAGCGGCCCAGCTCATATCCCCACGGTTCAAATGAGGAGAGACAAATAATTCAGTGGTTATTTTTTTTACGTTTCGGGATATATAAGAGAAGGAGTGTGCAAAAGGAAACCGGTAAACCGATAAATAGAACCAGCCAGCGTCAGCCTCATTACATTGTCTTCGGCAGCTGTATTTCCGTCATCCTTCCCATGAGAACGCCGATCAGGACGATACCAAAAGGAATTGCGATGAAACCGCCGGTAAAAAGGGTCGGAGGATGGCGACCTTCGAGCAGATGGACTGCGAAAACAAATATCCATAAAGAGAAGACCACTAATGCGGAGGCCCTTTTCGACCGAGGATAATATGAAATGCCGGCCAGAAAGCCGATCGGCCAAAACAGAAGCCCCCCTAAAAATGCGCATTCGCCGGGCCGCGTCGTTCGAAAAGCAAGCCGGTCGGTTAGGAGAAAAAGCCCGTCGGTCAAGATGGCTTCCGCGGCGAGCGTCCCATTTACATAAACAAATGTCCTCCCGAAATCATAGACCGCCATTACATGGGCCGGGTTCATGGGGCGCGGGAGGCGCAACCGGAAGGTCTCAAGTTTGCCCCCATCGAGCCATCCCCGTTTGGTCCGATTTCGGACTTCAAATGTAATTTCCGTCGCCGCTTGTTGAAGCATGAAGTATTCTTTATTCGTTCCCCTAATCAATGAAATCAAATGCCCCGCCTGGTCATAGTCAAATCGCTTGGCGTCGATCCAAGCCTCCAGCGTGAACCGATGTCCGGCTGCAAGCGACTTCATCACCTTCTCAGCCGGTGCGAGACTGCGGAAACCGGTCGATCCGTCAAAAACATAACCGGAAGGAGTGAGCCACCTCCCTTTATCGCCCAATCGTTGCAGATCGAGCGGCGGCATTTTTAGAGCGTGGTCGTGAACGAGGTTCCCCTCCTGCTCATCAAAGGTATAAAGGACGAGCGGAGCATCCCGAAGAGAGACCTCCCGCTCCGATGCAACGCCGGCCTGATAATGATTTTGAACGCGCGCCGGATCAAACGCTTCAGCATAGACCGCCAAAAAGTAGAACGTTCCCTCCCATCCGTCCTCCGCTGCCGGATCGATTCCAACCCAAAGAGAAGCGCCCGATCCCCACTGGTTTAACCTTTCCAAAGAACTCCCCGCGAGCAGAAGGAGCAATCCCATATAGAGGAGAAGCGCCGTCTTCGCGAACTTCCGGTGATGATTCCATAACCGTCGGGCCCAGCCTCGACTCACCCCTCTGCAAACCAGGAAGAAACCGATTCCGCCCCCGAGGGAATTGGTCAAAAGGTCGCTGAAAGAAGAGTACCGCTCCGGAAGAAAAAGCTGAGCGATCTCGATTGAGAGGCTCGTCATCGCCGCGATAAAGAGCACCGCCCGAAGCCGACGGCCGTTCGAACCCTCTTTAAAAATTCCATAGAGAAGCCCGCCGAGCGGGAGGAAGAGAATAATATTCAAGATGACATCGGAGGCCGATAGAGAAATAGCGCGCTCCCAGGGATGCATTTGGGAAAATTCCTGAAAATCGAACGGCGCCAGGGTCACCGCCCCCAGATAGATGAAATAGACAATCAATCCGACGGCACACATCGATCTGATCTTTTGCTGGCCTTGCTCCATACATCACCCAAACAAGCAATCGGCTGCATATTTTATATATAAAGCCGATCACTGAAAGTTTTATTTTTTTGAATTAATTTTTAGAAAATAAGAATAAGGAAGGAAAAATCGTTTTACCTGCCGACGGCCCGCTTATTGGATGGTCACCGCTACCCTCACAGGACCGTGGGGCGGGGGAGGCTTCTTGGAAAGCTCCTTCACCAATCCGAGCGACTGAAGCGATTCGAGGAAGCCTTCATACCGCTCGGCCGGCACCAGGAGAACCAGTCTCATCTCCATCTCATTCTGATTTTTCTTCAACACCTTGCCTGACGCCGCCGCGGCATGTGACTCAACACGCTCCGCCACGGCAGTCACATCTCGGGAAATGAGTAGGAGTTTCATCTCCATTATTTTCCCGACCGTCGATCGGCCTTCCGCATGCGGGAGAGAACGGGATTCGGCCTTTTGAACCTTTACCGGCGGCGTGGGAGGGGCCTCGGTCACGAGAACCACAGGTGCCGCCGAAGCCGGCGTTTGGCTCGGTCCCTTTCCTGCGGTTTCAGAGGGCGAGGGAGTGCCTGCGGTTTCAACCACCGGTGCTGCTTCCTTTTCCATTGCGGAAGGATCCGCCTTCAGATCCGATCCGCCCCGTTGATAGAAATAGACTCCCCCTATCACCAGAAGGGCCATCGCCGCCACCGGAATCGGATATTTCAGACCGGAAGAAAATCCCTCTTTCTCGGTCGATGGAGACGCGCTCTCCTCTGCAGAAGCCGTGGAGACCTCCAGGCGAGGAAAAGCAGTCCTCTCTTTCTTCCCCATGGGCGCAACCGTGTCGGCCTTCATCTCTTCCATGCCGGCCTTGCATTTCTTACATCCCCGCAGGTGGGATTTGATCCGTTGACGTAAATCGGGGGGAACCTCCTCCCTCAGATAGGCCGGGAGGTGTTCCTTCAGTTCGCGGCATCTCATTGCTCTCTCCGCTTGGGTCCCCGAGATTGGAACGCATTCTATTTCATCCGAGGGATGAAATCAATGCACCGGGGGATTCTCCTCAATGAAAGTAAGAATTTCGGCCGCCAATTCATCGGGACGCTCTGCGACGATGGCATGGCCGGTCTCGATAAACGTGGCGCGCTTCGATGAAAGTATACCTGAATGAAGACGTTCTTGGTATACCGGTGGGATCGCTCGATCATGGTCGGCGCTGAGGATCAGGGTGGGGAGGCGGATCTCCTTCAGTCGGTGATGGAGCTCCGGGATGATCTTCTTTTGTTTCACCAGACGGGCCAATGCCTGAGAGGAGCGGAGGACCTCCTCCCGTTCTTCCAGGGTCCGTCGCTGTCGCGCCAACTTCTCCCGGACTTCATTGCGATGGTAAAACCGATCGAGGATCTCCTTAAAATTCATTCCGGAAGGGCTGACGATCGGCACATCGGGAAGCCGCCCGGCGGAGGTGGCGATCAGGATCAGGGCTTCAATCCGCTCCGGATGTGCCAGCGCCAGGAGAAGACTGATCCAACCCCCCAGGGAAAATCCGACCAGATGCGTTTTCCGAAGGCCGACCGCGTCCAGCCATCCGAGAATAAATGCCGCCAGATCCTCGGTCCCCTCGATGCCGGGAAGGGGGTCTGAGCGGCCGAACCCTGGATAGTCGACCGCGTAGACATGAAGTCGCCTCGACAGAAGCGGGATCAGCTCCTGGTATTCGGTCGCGCGGCCGGCGGAGGAAGGGAGAAGGAGAATCGGTTCCCCCGATCCCTCTTCGAGGTATCGAATCGACGCCCCCTGAATTGTGACTCGCTTTTCAGACATCAAGATTTAATCTAGCACCCCTGATTTTCATTTTCAATGAACACCGATGTCAATCTGATTCCATTTCGGCAGCGTTGATATGTTATACTTTCCCATCATGATCCCTTAGGAAAATCGATGCCGTCGAACCATCCTTTCCAGATGCATCACATCGCCATTCAGGCCTCCGACCTTGACCGTTCCGTTGATTTTTATGAGAAGGTGCTTGGACTCCGCCGGCTTAAAGAGGAGCGGACCCCCAAAGGGCGACGAATCGTCTGGCTCGATTCCGGAACCGGCCGAATCGAGCTTTATAGCGGCAAGCCGGGCCAGTCGCTGGCCCAGCGATGGAGTCCAAACACGGTCGGACCTCTCTCAATCGGTTTTCAGGTTGAAAATTTAGACGAGGCGGTTCGCCGGCTGATCGAGTCGAAGGCCGTCTTGATCAAGGCCCCTTACGAGCCGGTCCCTGGAGAGCGGGCGGCCATGATCGCGGGACCGGATGGGGAAGAGATCGTTCTATTAGAGCAACCGGTTGTCTGATCCGAAAATAGGAGCGTATGATCCAACGGAGACTAAAACGCTATAGCCTTTTCATTGAGACAAAAATTGAATCGAGCGACTTCCGCACCGATGGGGTCGCCGTGAACTTCAGCTACAACGGGGGTCGGCCTTTGCTGTCTGACCCCCCTCGCGATCAAGAGCGCGGTCCTGCTCACCTTTTACTTCAACGATGAACAGGGAAACATCTATTCGGAATCGATGAAAGGGGTGATCCGCTGGGCGAAAAACTTCGGCCATCTTCAGACCGCTCGGGGTTGAGTTCTCCGAGCCGCTTGACGAAGAAAACTACTTTATTACGCTCTCCCATATCGAGATGGCAAAAGAGTTTCAGGAATAGATCCGGATTGAACGCTTACGATCTCCGCTCCGATTGAGAAGTCTCTTCAAACCCGTTCTCCCGCTCCGGACCGCTCTCCGGATAACGCCGCTTCATCTCCCGAAGAATGACCTCGCTCCGCTTCCGAATATACGGGGTCGTCCGATGGCGATGGTAATACCGGGGCGCCGGTAAGATCGCCGCCAGAAACGCCGCCTCTTCCGGTGTGAGAGCAGCGGCCGGTTTCCCGAAATAATCGCGGGACGCCGCCTCCGCGCCGTAAATCTGATCCCCCCATTCGACGACATTCAAATAGACTTCAAGGATCCGTCGTTTTGAAAGACGTGTCTCCAGGGCCGACGTGATCAACGCCTCTTTGACCTTCCGAAAAAAATTCTTGTCCGGAGAAAGATAGAGATTTTTTGCGAGCTGTTGGGTGATCGTGCTCCCTCCGTATTCAAACGATTTCGCCTCCCAATCACGCCCTGCCGCCTCCAGAATCGCATTCCAATCAAAACCCCGATGCTGGTAAAAACGGGCATCTTCCGCCACGACAACGGCATGCTGCAGGTTCGGCGAGATCTGGGAAAGGGGATGCCAATGATTGGGAAGCGGGGCGCGGGCTCCTTTGTCTCCCCGCTCCAGACGGCGCATTTCGATAAGAGCGGTCGTGCTTGGATTCCTCCGGGCCAGGCGCCCGATCTCAAGATAAAAGCGGACAAAATAACCTGTGACAAAGATCAGGACGACCAGGAGGATCCACCCGACGATCGGCCCGACCTTCCTCCGTTTTCTTGCCATCCGCTTCTTCCAGTGACGCCGGGGCCTTAAAGTTTGGCAATTTCCTGCATAACGAAATCGACGATCTGCTGCGAGGTTTCGACCGAATCAGGGAGATTGTAATAATGGGTGAGATCGATCGGCGGCCCATAAGTAATCGTCGTCCGCCTGCCGAGGCGTGGAAGGATCGTTCCTCTCGGCAGGATCGTCTCCACCCCTCGCATCCGAACCGGGATGACTTTTTGTGGACGGGCCTCATGGAGGATTTTTCCGACGCCGGCTCGCCCCCGTTGGAGCTGTCCATCGTCGGAGCGTTTTCCCTCCGGAGCAATGACCACCACCGAATGCGACAACATCTCCACCATCTTGCGGATTGACTCCAAATCCCGTTTTCCCCGCCGCACCGGGAAAGCCCCCCACGAGGCGAGGATGCCCCGGATGATTGGAATATTGAAAAGCTCCTCTTTTGCCGGCGCCCGCCACCAGACCGGCGAAAAAAAGGGCATGGCCGTTGCGCCGACCAGAAAAGGATCAACCGCGGAGATGTGGTTGTAAAGGAGCATGACCCCCTCCTCACCCCGCTTCGGGATATGCTCCCCGCCGACGACCTCGACCCGATTGAGCCACTTAAAAATAAAGTGCCAGAAACCAAGGCCGAGAAGATGCCAAACATTGAGGATGAAACCGGGACCGCGTTTCATAGAAGATCAATTAAGGGATAAAAATGAAAGGGGTCGGACCGACTTAAAGCGGTGCGGAGAAATCGTCTATCGGGGATCCCGTCTCCTCGGAGAAGGAGGCCGTCCACCACCCCTTCGATTTGAAGGGGGATGCGCCGGGGGCTTCCTTGGCGTTCTCTCTGAATGAGGAATCGATTTCGGCTGAACGAAGAGCTCGTCCTCCGGCCATTCGACCGGGATCTTCTGCCCGATGTAGGCCTCAATCTCTTCGAGCCCCATCACATACTCTTCATCCGCCAGACTGAACGCTTTGCCGGCGGCGCCGGCCCGGGCGGTCCGGCCGATCCGATGGACATAGGCCTCTCGATCTTGAGGAAGGTCGTAATTGACCACGAGGGTCACCCCTTCGATGTGAAGCCCTCTTGAAGCGACGTCGGTCGCAACCAAGATCGGAACCTTTCTGTCCGTAAACTGCTCCAGCGCCTTCATCCGCTGCTTCTGCGGCAGGTCTCCGGTGATCGCCCTGGAAGGGTAGCCCTGCTCGGTTAATCGATTGGCCAGCACCTCTCCTTGTCCTTTGGTGTTGACGAAAATGAGGACCCGCTCCCATACCTCTCTTTTGAGTAGGCCCAATAGAAGCGAAAACTTTCTGGAACGTTCAACGTGAAAGAGGGTCTGCTCCACTTTTTCTGCGGTAATCTGCTCCGGAGAGATCTCGATCTTCACCGGGTTGTTCATATGCTCATAGGCGAGTTCCATCACCCGGTGGGTCAATGTGGCGGAAAAAAGCATCGACTGACGTTTGTGATAAGGAGGAAGACGGCGCATCAGGAAGCGAAGATCGGCGATAAATCCCATATCAAACATCCGGTCGGCCTCATCGATGACCAACACCTCGGTCCTCCGGAGATCATAGACCTTCTGCTTGTAGTAATCGATCAGTCGGCCCGGGGTTCCGATCAGCAGATCCACCCCTTCACCCAACATTGAACGCTGCTTTTGATAGTCGATCCCGCCGTACACCGCCTGGATGTTGAAAGGGGTCTTGCGCCCAAGCGCAGTGGCCTCTCGGGCGATCTGAACCACCAGCTCTCGCGTCGGAGCAATCACAATCGCCCGCGGAGAGGAGAGTTTGGTCGGAGGAGAGGCTTCCGTTTTCAAAAGACGGGAAAAGAGGGCGATTAAAAAAGCGGCAGTCTTACCGGTGCCGGTCTGGGCCTGTCCGGCCACATCCTTACCGGCCAATGTAAGCGGAAGGGTCTGCTCCTGGATCGGAGTGCACTCTTTAAAACCGAGAGATTCTATTCCCTCAAGGACGAGGGGAGGAATCGGCAGCGTTCGAAATTCTATAGGCATATCGCAGATATATTACATTTTCAGATGTGAAAATGCAAGGTTCTTCTGTGCGTCTGATAAAATAGCCATGAAATTCATCTCTTTATTCATATAAAACCTTTGGTCCAGAGGATCAAAACCCGTTCTCTTCCTCCTCCGGAGGGAAGCGGCGTCGATTGAATTCGACAAATAATCCTCGCAAGTGAGTCTTATTTTTAATGAAAGATTCGACGAAATCCAGGGTGGTTTAAACACCGGCCTCTCTGTATTGGTTGAATAATTCCGGTTGCGATCACGCCTTCTTTCATGCTACCATTTTTTTGAACAAGGATCTTTATGGGACGAACCCGATACCTGACCTGTTATCCGAATATGCGATCTGGTCCGATTAACTGTTGAAGGAGGAGATGGATGTCCGAAATCTTGGTGGTCAGTTCAAAGGTCAAAAAGCTGGTTCGAGAGAAGTCCGAATTTAATACGTCAGCCGAGTTTCTCCAGGCGCTCAGCCAGCGTGTTGAAAAGCTCTGCTTAGAAGCGATAGAGCGGGCGAAGGCAGATAAACGGAAGACGGTTAAGGAGCGAGACCTCGCCTAAGTGACGACCTGATCGATTCCAGCATGGTCAGAACTTCTCGAACGAAACCGTCTACAACTTCATGATAAATGACGTCACGGGGATCTTCAGCGAATCGCCTATCTTTTCAGAAGTCCCCCCAACCCTTCTTTTTCAAGCTTGTCTGAAAGCTGCTTGCGTAACTTCTTCGCAGTGGCCTCTTTCAATGCCTCTTCCCGGACAGCAAGGTGAACACGCTGCGGGGTTCCTGTGATCTCGATGGGAACCGCCAGTCGACCGCCTTGCGCCGGGAGGAGCGATCCAGCCGGCGTCTTCCGGATCTGCTTCGTCATCGACTCGGCCAACACCATGTTCCCTAGAAGTTGGTACGCACCGTCGACGGCGATCTCTCCCTTCCCGACCAGCTGAAAGAGCGGGCTGTTCATCAAGAGGTTCTCCAACTCCACACGGCCTGCGTCGACTCGGAAGGCGCCCTTTGCCGAAGAGAAGGAGGTCTTCGACTCTAATGGCAATTGAACCACATCGAGCGTCCGGAGGACTGAAAGCGACTCCTTCACCAAATTGAAATTCTTAATCTCTCCCGCGCCGACCTCCCACTCCCCCTCCCCGGTCAATGTTTTTGCCAATGCTTCCCAGCTTCCCCCCTTTCCCTGTAGCGCAAGCTTCACCGAAGCCGCCCCTGAGAAGAGGTCAGGGTTCACCGGCACGAATTGCTTCACCAGCGGACCGAGCGCCACCTCTTGAAGTGAGAAGGTGGTATTAAAGGGAAAGGTGGCCGCCGTCTCCATTCGAGCCGAGCCGGCGAAGCGGCCGCCCCAGATCCGGCCCTCCAGCCCTTGGATGCTTGTTCCCTTTCGGTCCATCGTTGCTTTTCCCAAAAGGTCACTCGCTTCAATTCCCTTGATCCGGACCTTTTTGAGGTTGAAAGCAACCTCCACCGGAACGGATGCGGAGGAACGATCCGAAGAGCGGGCGGGGCTCGCTTGAGACGACGCCGTCTGCGGAAGGAGCAGCATCAATTCGTCCAGGTCGATCTGCTCCGAGTTGACCATCAGCAACAGACGGCCCTTTTGAAATCCGCCTCGAAGCCTCAAGTCGTTCTGGCCGATGCCACCGGAGAGCTCAATCAATTCGGGCCGCAGGGCGGGGGTCAACGTCCCGATCCGCCCTTCCAAATGGACCGATTCCCCTTTCGGCTCGAGGCGTGTTTTCAGCGCGATCGATGCGGTCTTTCCCAATTGGAGATCGGTGACATTTAAATCGATTTTCTCGGCGGAGACGGTCAACGGCGCCCCTTCTTTCAAACGCTTCAGATAAATGACCTTTCCCTCTTTAATCGTCAATCGATCGGCGGCAACGCCGAGGGGACGGCGCTCTTTGGGGGGGGCGCCCGGCGACGGCTGCGCTTCTTTCTCGGTCCCCTTTCCGAGCGTCGAGGTATTCCAACGACCGCTCTGGTCTTGGATCAGGCGGATCTCCGGGCGATGCAGAAGGAGTTGTTCCACCTCGATCCGTTTCTGTAGAAGCGGGAAAAAGCGGAGGTTTAGAACGATGTCATCCGACTTCACAAAATCTTCGGATGAAAATTGAGGATCATCCCGAATCACCACTCTTTTTAGCCGGATTCCAAACGGCCAGGCGGAGAGCCGAATGCTTCCGACATCGACACTCCGGCCGAGCGCGGCCTCGACCTGCGGCAGAAAACGGGATTTGAGGAAAGAGAGATCGATGAGGAAAGGAACGATCGAAAGAACGAAAAGTAAAACAAAAAAGATTCCTGCGATCCGTCTTCCGCTTCTCTTCATCTCAATCACCGAAAAAAGGTTTCACCTAAGACTAATTATAGGGAATCTTGAAGGAGCGAAGCAAGAACGAAGAACAAGCGGGAGAAGAGATAGACCTATCAGGGAAGTGCGATGCAGATCCGATCTTTTCCCTTTTCTTTGGCGGTATACATCGCCGCGTCGGCTTTTCGAATAAGAAGGTGGCGGATGTTGCTGTTGGAGGAGAGGCTTTTGATGTGCCGTCTGAGAGAGGCCAAGCCGATACTGCAGGTCAAGAGCCCCTGGATGAATTCGGCCTTCGCTTTCTCATGAATCGGAACGGTGCTGAATGGGAATTTTTTAATCGCGGTTCGAATCCGGTCGGCGACCTGGACCACCTCTTCCAGCGTCGTCTGCGAGAAGATGATGACGAACTCATCGCCGCCGTACCGGGCGATCGTTGTCCCACGAGAAGGAACAACCCGCTGTAGGATCTCGCTCACCTCTTGAAGGATATGGCTTCCGGTCAGATGACCGAACTGGTCGTTGACTTGCTTAAAATGATCCATATCCATGAAGAGGAGGATCAAATCGTGCGATCCCTTTTTTACCTGACGGACCTCTCTCTCCAACTTGGTATGAAAGTAGCGATCATTGAAGAGCCCGGTCAAGCCGTCCCGCTTCGCCAATTCGATATGTTTTCGGGCATCCAAAACATTCTGGATTAAAGTGGACGTATAACCGGCGAAGATCTCCAGGAGCTTGAGCTCCTCCTCGGTAAAATTGGTCTGCTCTTTGCGATTAATCAACTCAATCACGCCATAAGTCGAATGTTCGACAAAGATCGGGGCACAGATGATCGACCGGGTCTGAAATCGGCTGATCTGATCGATCTTTGAATAAAACATTTTATCCCGGTTGACGTTCTTGCTTAAATAGGGTTTTCCGGAGAGATAGGTTGCTCCGGCGATGCTGGTCGTGACCGGAAGGCGAAGACCGGGAAGCCGTGAAGAGCCCGGTCCGAAGCAAGCGACGAAAACCAGTTCCGGAGAGATCGGCCACTCCCTTTTTTTAATCGGATCATCCAGGAGGATCGATCCGGCCTCCGACGGAACGAACTGATTCGCTTTACGGAGGATTTCTTTCAACATTAGGTCGAGCGCCGGCTCTCGATCGGGGCCTTTTCGCAGCCTCTCCCGGCTCAACAGAACATTTAGATGTCGATTGTCCAGCAGGTTGATTTTCATTGAGGCTAAAGATACCTGGTTAAAATAGGTGTGTCAATGGAAGAAGGGCTAAACAGGGCTTCTTTGGGAGCCCCAGAAATCTTACTTGACAATGGGGCCAAAAAAAGATAGCTTTTCAGAGGAAAAACGATGGCTGTATTAAAAAGAACACCTTGGTTGCTCATCTTCTTCATCTTGGCAGGAGGCCTCTTAGGCGGCGTGCTGGGAGAGGTCCTTCTTCTCTTCTCTCCCTCCGGTTTCCTAAGGGATGTATTCCTGAAAGGATATCACGTCGGGGTGACCCCTCCGTTTACCTTCGATCTTCATCTGGTCACATTCACGTTCGGCTTTACCTTTCATGTCAACCTGCTTAGCCTGCTCGGAATCATTCTCGGAATCTATACTTATAAACAGGCCTGATCGATCCATTTATCCCATTTATCGCCCTGTCGCGATAAAGATCGACCGGATTATTTCGGCAATCCCATTTCCATCTCTTTCAATCGCTTGATCCGATCGCGGAGCTCGGCCGCCCGCTCATATTCAAGGCGCTTCGCCGCCTCCTTCATCTCCCGTTCGAGACCTTGAATGACCCGCGGCAGTTCGTGCTCGGGGATATACGGCTCCCCCTCTTCGGCCGCAACCGGAACAGTATAATAATCGGCCTCGACCATTTCGCGAAGCGTTTCGGGGATCGCCTTTTGGATCGATTGCGGCGTGATATCATGCTTCACGTTATAGGCCATCTGGATGCTGCGACGGCGATTCGTTTCATCGATCATCATTCTCATCGATCGGGTCATGGTGTCGGCATACAAAATCACCTGTCCGGCCAGATTCCGAGCCGCCCTTCCCGCCGTTTGGATGAGGGAGCGATGGGAGCGAAGATACCCCTCTTTGTCGGCGTCGAGGATCGCCACCAACGAGACCTCCGGGAGGTCGAGCCCTTCGCGCAGGAGATTGATCCCGACCAAAATATCGAATTTCCCAAGACGAAGATCCCGAATGATCTCCATCCGTTCCATCGTTTCGATGTCGGCATGGAGATATCGGACTTTGAGCCCGATCTCTTGATAGTATTCGGTAAGGTCCTCAGCCATCCGCTTGGTCAGGGTCGTCACCAGGACCCGTTCCGACCGGGCCACCCGCTTTCGGATCTCTTCGAGTAAATCGTCAACCTGTCCTTTCGCCGGCCGCACGAACACTTCCGGGTCGATCAGACCGGTCGGTCGAATCACCTGCTCGACGATCCGTCCTTTCGCCTTCTCCATCTCATACGGGCCGGGTGTCGCCGAGACATAGATCACGCGCCGCATAAATTCTTCGAATTCCCCGAATTTAAGCGGTCGATTGTCAAATGCAGAGGGGAGACGGAATCCATATTCGATCAGGTTCACTTTGCGGGCATGATCCCCCTCCTGCATTCCGCCCACCTGCGGGATCGTGACATGGCTTTCATCGATGACCAGGAGGAAATCTTCCGGAAAGTAATCGAGGAGCGTCGGCGGCGGCTGCCCGGGCGTGCGCCCCGAGAGATGGCGGGAGTAATTTTCAATCCCTTGGCAATAGCCGACCTCTCGGATCATCTCCAGATCGAAGACGGTCCGCTGCTCAATCCGTTGCGCCTCCAAAAGCATTTTCCGATCGCGAAAATATTTGATCCGCCCCTGCAGCTCCTCTTCAATCCCTTGAAGGGCCGTATTGACCCGGTCCGGAGGAATGACATAATGGCTCCCCGGATAGATGGCTATTTTCGGAAGGCGCTGAATCACCGTGCCCCGCAGCGGATCGACCTCGTAGATCGCCTCAACCGTATCGCCGAAGAATTCGACCCGAATGCAGCGATCCTCTGAAGAGGCCGGGAAGATCTCAATCATGTCCCCTCGGACGCGAAAAGTCCCCCGATAAAAATCAAAATCATTCCGCTCATACTGAATTTCGACCAGCTTTTTCAACACCTGGTCCCGCTCCATCTCTTTTCCTTCTTCCAGATAAACGAGCATGTCATGGTACGCTTCAGGCGAACCGAGGCCGTAGATGCAGGAGACCGAGGCGATGATGATAATGTCGTTTCTCTCCAGAAGAGAGCGCGTGGCGGAGTGGCGCATCCGATCGATAGCGTCATTGATTGAAGAATCTTTCTCAATGTACGTATCGGTCGTTGGAAGATACGCTTCGGGCTGATAATAATCGTAATAGCTGACGAAATACTCCACCGCATTCTCTGGAAAGAAGGTTTTAAACTCATGGTAGAGCTGCGCCGCCAAAGTCTTGTTGTGGGCGATCACCAGCGTCGGTCTTTGAATCTGTTCGATGACATTCGCCAGGGTAAATGTCTTGCCGGAACCGGTCACCCCCAACAGGACCTGGTGCAAATCGCCGCGTCGGACCCCTTCCGAGAGCGCCCGGATGGCATTCGGCTGGTCGCCCCGCGGGCTAAAATGTGTATGAAGTTTGAAAGTGCTCATAATAATCGTTATAATCGTTCCTTATCTGCTTCCTTTTTTGTATAATAACACACCAAAATCGCGCTGCCTATCTTTTAACTTGACTTCGAAAAGGATCTCAGTATATAAGGCATCAAGAGAATACGGTAGGGCATTTATTCCCCATCCTCTCCTCCTAAACGGCAGAAAAGTAACAACCAACCGAAATCATTAATCATTATCGTGATTTTTCATGCAAGGTTACATAGACTTAAGTAAACATAAATGGGAAGAAGTTCAGCTCTCCCTGTCTTCTCTCAGCGGCCTTTCCCTTGTTGTTTACGACCCTTCTAAACACCGGCCCTGCACACCGGTCACCCGTGAGCATACGCTGTGTCACCTAGTACATGAGACGGAGCGGGAATCGCTCTGTCAGAATACGTTCGCACAACAGGTCGATCTGGCGATCCAAACCGATCAGATCACCTTTTCCCGCTGCCAAGCAAACCTCAACTACTTTATCATTCCGATTCGGATCTCTCCTGAGATCAGCTATGCAATCGTCGGTGGAAAAGTTTATCATCAAAACGAGGAATACCTCCGGTTCAGACAGGATGCCTCCCAATGGGGCCTCCCCCAAGATAAGCTCCCCGCCGCGCTAGAAACCGATGAAGTTACGTCATCCGAAGCGTTCCAAGAAATTGCAAGAAACGTCCAGACACTCGGAACCGCGCTGCTTGAAAATATTCACCTTCGTGGCCGATACCAGTCAAAAACGGCCTATCTTACCACCTTACTTCAGGTCAGCAATCAGTTTAAGGATGCTGCCAGCCTGACCGACCTTTACACCGTCCTGTTGAATACCCTCGGCATTCTCTTCAGCTTAAGAAGCGCCGCCCTCTTCCACCAGATCAACAAACGGGGAGCCCATCACGGGGTGGTTGCCTTCGGAGAAAAGAAAGAGCAACTCCTGGAATCCGAGCCGCTGTTTGACCTCCTCCAGCAGGGAATTCAGAGGGAGCCTTTTCTCTTTAACGATGTCACCTTTGATCTTCTGAAATCAAAACTCCCGGCCGATATTACCTCTTGTTATCTCTTCCCTGTCTTTGAAGGACGGAACTCAAAGACGACCCTTGCAATCTTTGATACGCTCCTCAGGACAGAAGATACCGAAATGATCGCAGCCTTCTGCAGGCAGGCAGGCGCCGCCGTCGAAGGCCTCGAGCTCCAGAGTCAGCTTGCAGAGCAGAGAAAGAGGATGGCCGCTCTATGTAACCTGACAATGATGACCGACTCGCCCCTTTATCTCGATCATCTTCACAGCTCCATTTTGGAGCATACGCTGCAGCTGCTTCAGGCGGAACAAGGCTCACTAATGGTCCTGGATGAGTACAAAAAAGAGCTCTCTGTTAAAGCGATGCGTGGGATCAACAAATCGGTTTACGAAATGTTTAATCAACGGCCCGGCGAGGGGATTGCCGGACAGGTTTATCAAACCGGCATTCCCCTCTTGGTGCAAGATCTGAATCAGGATCCACGCATTCGGCAGGAATCTCGGCCGAGATACCGGACCGCCTCCTTTTTAAGTGTGCCGCTGAGACTTAGGAATCGGACGATCGGCGTGATCAACCTGGCGGATAAAATCACCGGGGAAGTTTTCTCTGAGGAAGACCTTCAGCTGCTTCAAGCGGTCGGAAATTACGTTTCGATCGCGATTGAGCGATCCGAGCTCTATGAAAAGACGGAGGCGCTAAAAAAGATCTCGATCACCGACGCATTGACCGGTCTCCTCAATCGCCGTTATTTTCAGGAGCGTCTGACCGAGGAGATCGAACGATCCCGACGACACCGGATTCCGGTGTCTTTGATTATCATTGATATCGATAATTTCAAGAAATTCAACGATACATACGGACACCTGGGGGGAGACGAAATCTTGGTTCGGCTCGGACAGGCCTTGAGGAATTACATTCGGGCAATCGATGTCGCGGCGCGTTATGGGGGGGAGGAGTTTACGATTATCCTTCCTCAGACAAACAAGGAAGATGCCCTGATGATCGCAGAGCGATTGTGTCGAGAAATTGAAAGGAACGAGACGTTACAAAAAAAATATGCCGATCTGCCGCATCTCACCGTCAGCATCGGATTGGCCAGCTTTCCGGACGATGCCGAAACATTTGAGGAGCTGATCCGAAACGCCGATCGGGCGCTCTATAAAGCCAAGCTCTACGGAAAAAACAGAGCGGTTCCCTTCAGCACCGATCTCTTTTCTTAGGATCAGAGCGACGGAAACCGCAATCACTGCTTCGTACTTTCATGTCCCTTTAAGATTTCCGTTTCGTCGAACATCCCCGCCGCAAACGATTCGATGTCGAATGGGATGAGATCATCAACCCCTTCGCCGACACCGACATAGGTGACCGGAACCGAGAGGGTCTCGACAATCGGAACGATGATTCCTCCCTTGGCGGTCCCGTCTAATTTGGTCAGGATGACTTCTGTCACCTCAATGGCTTCATGGAAGAGCCGCGCTTGGGAGAGGGCATTTTGACCGGTGGTGGCGTCGAGGACCAGGATCCGTTGATGAGGCGCCTCCGGGACAGCCTTGGAGACGACCCGTCTGATCTTCTTCAACTCTTCCATGAGATTGCTCTTGGTCTGCAGCCGTCCCGCCGTGTCGATGAGAACATAATCGATTTTGCGGGCCGCCGCCGCGCTGACTGCATCGAAGGCGACCGCGGCGGGGTCGGCCCCTTCCTGATGACGGATCACATCGACGCCGACGCGGCTTCCCCAGATCACCAGCTGCTCGCCCGCCGCCGCGCGGAAGGTGTCCGCAGCCGCCAGGAGGACACTCTTTCCCTCCCGGGTCAGCTGCTGGGCGCGCTTGGCAATGGTAGTGGTTTTACCGACCCCATTCACGCCGACATAGAGGCTGACCACCGGTGGGGTCGCCGGCAGCTTTTGAGGGATCCCTTTGTTCAAGATAATCACCAGATACGATTTGAGCTTTTTCTTCAACGAAGGAAGATTCGAGATCTCCTTCCGTTCGACGGATGCTTTCAGCCCGGTCATCAACCGATCGGTCACTTCCATCCCCAAGTCGGACCCGATGAGAAGCTCCTCCAAACGATCGAGCATTTCAGGGCTGACGTTCGGCTGGTCTAAAAAGACCGCTTCCAATCCGGAGGAAAGGAATTCTCTCGTCTTGGCCAGACCCTTTCCCAGTTTTCCCCAAAGGCTTTCAGCCATTTTCTCCTCGATAGTAGATTTTAACGGAAGGGTTGGTCCGCTTTTCCGAATCTAAAGTTCCAATTGAATTTCGCTCGCCGCCCACCTCAACCAACGCCTGGCCTGCCCCATTCCGCCGGAAGGAGCAATCACCAATAGAAGCAGATATTCCCCTTGCAGCGGCCGCAGCAGACAGATCCCTCGCTCTAAAGTCAATATCGTTTCACTGATCGACGATTTCAGATATTGCTGTACCACTGTCTCTAATTCCAGCCAGATGATACCATAGTGGGCGCCGACCAATTTCATTTCATCACCCGAGCGTGTTGAATAGTGGGCAATCGCTTCGCCTTCTCGATCAATGAAGATGGCGCCGATCGCCTCACTTGTTTCGTCAACAATCCGTCGGAGAATTCGGTCGAACGACATCGAGATTACTGCTGATAGATCCGTTTGAACAAAAGATGCTCCCTCCGCTGCATCCGACGCGCCTCCTGACTGGAACGCTCGTGGTCATAGCCCAACAAATGGAGCACGCCGTGGATCAGAAGGATTAAAAGCTGCTCATTGGGGGCCCTACCATACATCGATGCCTCTTCGGCAGAGCGCTCTAAAGAGATCATGACATCGCCCAGGAATTCCGGATGAAGCGCTCCGCCCATTCCCTCCCGCATCGAGAAGGACAAGACATCGGTCGGTTTATCCTTCCTACGATAATCGCGATTATAAGTTCGAATCTGCCGGTCATTCACAAAAATCACCCCAATCTCCGCCTTCTCGCACTTCTGCAACAGTAAAATCTGGCGGAGCCATTTTGAGATATTTCTCTGGTTGATTCGGTGCGTTCTTTGCTTATTTTGAATGAAGATCTGCATGAAATGCCGCTGACAATTCCCTAACAGTGAGAAGCAGGCGTTCTGCCCGCTGGACGATCGCGGGATGGTTCGAGATGAGAACGGTGACAGAAAATAAAAAATGACCCCAAGCCCTTGAGGTCATACGGCAATAGAGATAAGGACCGTCTATTTCTTTTTTGACCTTCCCCCTTTCCCTTCATATCGCTCGTATGCTTTCACAATTTCCTGGACAAGCCGATGTCGTATGACGTCCTTCTCGCTGAAGTAAACAAACTTAATCGCCGAGACGTCTTCCAAAATCGATTGGATCTCGATTAAGCCCGACACCCGCTCAACGGGAAGATCGATTTGAGTAATATCTCCCGTGATCACCGCCTTGGAACGGAAACCCAACCGGGTGAGAAACATCTTCATCTGCTCGGCGGTCGCATTCTGGGCCTCATCCAAAATAATAAAAGCGTCGTTGAGGGTTCGACCGCGCATAAAAGCAAGCGGGGCGATTTCAATATCTCCGCGTTCGAGAAGACGATTGGCCCGCTCGACCTCCATCATGTCATAGAGGGCATCGTAAAGCGGCCGCAGATAAGGATTGACCTTCTCCACCAAATCGCCCGGAAGGAACCCCAGCTTTTCTCCCGCTTCGACCGCCGGACGCGCCAAGATAATCCGATTGACCTCTTTCTTCAAAAAAGCGGAGACCGCCATCGCCATCGCCAAATAGGTCTTGCCAGTCCCGGCAGGCCCGATTCCGACGACAATATCGTATTTTCGAATGCTCTCGAAATATTCTTTTTGTGCCGGCGATTTTGGTGCGATGAGTTTCTTTTTCCCTAAAACGGGAATGGCATCTTGGTAGATCTCGCGAACTGAAGCAGGGGGATTTTGCTGGGACGATTGAATGGCATAATTGACATCTTCCGCTGTGACGCGGAAACCATCTCTTGCGAGGTTGGCAAGGTCGGAGATCGCCTTCTCGGCATGTTGAACCTGTTCCGGCTCTCCTTCAATCGTGATCTCTCCTCCTCTGGCCGTCAACCTCACCTCAAAGGCCCGCTCAATCATCTTAATGTGACGATCATAGCTGCCATAGAGCGCGGCGGTGTCGGTTCCTTCCTGTAAAGTAACTTTTCCAACAACTGGTTTTTTCAATTAAAGATGAATTCTCCTAGACCTGATAATCGAGCATATTACGCAGGCTCATTATAACAACCCCCCTTTCAAAATACAAGGAGCGTCATCCATAAGAGGCGGAGAGACACCGAACACTGAATAAGCGCTAAGGGAAGAGCCGCTATAGATAGGCAGCTCCTGACGGTTAACAGCCTACCGTTTTAAAAAAGGATTTCCGACGATCAGATAAGAGCATGCGCCTATCCGGCTTGTATGACGAACTGCTGGATGCTTTTCCCCCCCTTAGCATCATCGACTTGAATCTTCACGCTCACTTTTTTTTCCGGGAGCTCTTTCACACTCCATTCGAGGAGCCCCGAGGTTGGGTTCAAAATCATTCCGGCGGGAGCCTCGATGAGGTGATAATTCAGAGGATCTCCATCCGAATCATTGGCGATAATTTGATAACGATATTGGCCTTCCACCACTTCGGTGGGGGGGAAAGAAGTGATTTCGGGGGCTTGATTAATGACGACACTGATGCGGCTTGTTTGGGGAACCCCCTCTGACGAAGAATCGGAGGGGGTGACCTTGACGGCAATTCTATCAGCGCTGTGGACGTTCGCTCCATCCAGATCTGCTTGATTATTTCCGTCGATCGGTTGGTCGTTGATATACCATTGATAGGTGTAGCGGACGACATCTCCTTCTTTGTCGAAACCGTCGACCTCGGCATGGACCCCCTGACCGGCCTTTAAAACTTCAGGGACGAGCTTGATCGCTTTTATCACGGGAAGATTGTTTCCTATTCTGACGGGTGAGCTCTGCACCAGGTCGCCTTGGCTCTTTCCATCCGACGGTACCACTTTGACCGAGACCAAATCACCTTGGCGAAAACCCGCTAACGGAAGAACCGGCTGATCACCCACCTCTTTATCGTTCACAAACCACTGGTAACGATAGGTGACCCGATCGTGGTTCGGGTCCTCAGATTGGAGCTGAACAGTGAGAACTGATTGGAGATCGGGTGTCGGCGGGGTAATCTCGATTTGGCTAATTTTGGGAGGCAGGTTACCGCTCCCACCAGCCGAAGAGAGCATCATTTCACTCTCTCTTCCAAAGATCAGCCAAAATCCTACCATGAGGACAAGAACTGGGATAATAAGCTTCTTCTTCAATCTGCTTTCTCCCTCAAAATACGCATCCCAGATCGGACACTGGTGGCTACTGTAATCCCCTCGATCTGAATGATTTGCCCTGTGCTGCTTTGGACAAAACCGGTCGTGGTTTCGTTGCTCACCACGACGTTCACCTTAGAGGCGACTCCGCGTCCAAGGCTCATGGTCCGGTTGACTGTTGACCCAGTTGTGCCGATGACACTGCCTGAATAGGCAGTTCCGCTTTCGAAGTACATCGCATAAAGGGTGTTGGTCCCCTGAGAAGCGCAGACATTGGAATCAGGGGTGTAGGTTGTTGCAGCCACAATTCCGCCAAGAACCGTTGACTCGACAATGACGCGCTCCCCGCCTGAAAGATTAATCACCCACCCCCCCTTCTCGCTGGTAGATGAATTAATCACATTGCTCACCAATCCGGTCAAAGTAGTCGCACCGCAAGAGCCACAGGTGAGTCCCCCGCCGACAGCTACTGAAGCGCTCGTTACATCCAGAAGAGAGGTGCTTGCTATTGTAGAGCTGCAGTTTGCTTTCCATGCGTTGCTCCAACAACCGTTTGGACTCGATTCTTTGATTCCATAAAGCGCTTGGGCAGAGGTATCGCTCTGATCGCTGTTCGTGCCACCGCTGAAGAACCGCCCCGTTCCGAAGTAAATCCAAAGTCTATTGGATTTGTCGGTCGTGGCGGTCGGTTTAGCCAGGACCGGCTTGCCGGCGTCAAAGAGGGTAGACAACACCCAGGTTGTCGGATCCGAATTCCCATAGGTCAGGAGCCTGAACATCTTTCCTTTCCATCCCGACGAGTAATAGATCTCTCCGATGTAGAGCACATCCGATACATAGTTTTGAGGCCAATCATATACTGTGGAATCTCCCATAAAGGCATACCGGTCGGTGTTGTTCACGGTGATCTTCCGTACCAATGCCCCTGTGCTCAGATTCACCACATAAATCTGGCCATACTCACTGACTGTTGATTCGAACCGATTTGTGGATAATGATTTTTCACGCTCCCCTTTATATGTCAGGGGGCCAGACCCAACGGTCATATACCATGTCGTCGAATTGAATCGCATGACTGAGGGCCAACTGGTGGTGAAACCGAGGTCGCTATCCTTAAAAACCCATTTGAGCGTCGGCGTGGCCTCCGGATTTGTGATATCCATCATAAAATAGGCTGAGCGGAAGCGATCTTCTCCCGAGTCGGTATCACTGCCATTTCCATTCAGGTCCGTTTTGATTACACCTCCTCCGAGTCGCATACTCCCAATGAGTACGGTTCCCCAGCCGCCGGGGTGAATACATCCTGAATCATTGGCATTTGTTGCACAAATTGCCTCCGCGGTGAAGATCTGAGCATCCATGATTCTCGGCGATCCGTCTACAAAGTAGACATGCTGACCGCTGTCATAATCGGTGCCAGTCAGCCACTTTAGGTGCGGAAGAAGCGACTCTGGGATAAAAGCCCAGAGTTCGTCGCCTAAGGGATGGCTGTCGGTCGTGAACCAACTGTGCTCCACCACATTCGCAGTGGAGGGATCGTCTCCCTGATGGAAAAATCCGGCATTAAAGGCATGCAACATTCCGTCATTGGCCCCCACATAGACGACATGCCTTCTATTTTTATATCTATTATAAAATAGCGTGTAACTTGAATCTTGGTTTTTTAGGTCAAAGCGCTCCGCGGGCGCGCCGACGGAAACCGGACTTGAATAGATAATATCGCCCAATCGCCAAGTATTATTTGCAACGCCATCCACCGTCACCTCTCGAAGCCGGTATCCGGTTATTTTATTCCCATGGATAAAATTAATGATATTGGTCCCTTCTGTTGAATTGGCAGCGCGCAGATAGGGTCTCAGCGTTGATTCATTCGTAGTGCTGAAATCGATAAATTCACCCGAATCCACTGCTCCATTATTATTTGAATCGATCCAAGTTTTGATCGTTCTCGGATTTGTAGAGAGGTTCCGTTTGGCCAAGGTTTTCCCCCCTTCCCAAATCGGTTTCAACTCTTTTAATCCAATAATCTCGGGGGTGCCGGTTCTATTCCCGTTCGAATCGACATCGTACCGTCGAACCCGAGTCTCAAGATTGGTCGTATCGAAATAGGTTTCAATGATCTTATCTTGACTTAAGACCAATTTACCGTCGGCATTGGTATCTTCCCGCAGTTGGCCACTGGTGTCAAAGAAGAGACCTTGCAGATAACCGAGCCAGGAGATTTGATCAATTCCCTCAAATACGGAAGGATAGAAGTAAGCCTGGTAAATCGCTCCTTCCCCGGTAGAAGAGGTCGCCAATACGGAGACCGATGTCCCCGATGCGCTCTTCTGTAGAATATCAGTGATGGCTGCCATGAGGCGCGCCCTTAAATCAAACGCATCCGAAGATTCAAAGTAGGTATCTGGAACCCCATCTCCATCTTTGTCCCACTCCTTACAGAGGGAGTTCGGGTGGGCCGTTCCGCAGGTACCGTCATCGAACGGTTTTCCGTCGCCATCAAGGTCGATAAACCCTCCCATCTTGGCCGCTGCTTTGAGGATGTTGGCGCCGGTCCCAAAGGCAAAGAAGGGATAGATCGTTAGAGTCTGCATCCCAGTCAACCGCTGAGCGGTCGGCGATTCATTGATGCCCAATATATTTCCCGAATCGGGCCGAAGATCGGTGGTATGGGCCCAATAGGCGACATCGTCCAAATAATGAGAGCCGGACGAGGCACATGGATCACTCTTCGGGGTATTACCAGCCGTACCATCACCCCCATAATAGATGGAACAGTTATCAAAATGATTCGAAACGGTGGCATGGTTATGGCTAGCTGTTTGATGATCAGTCGTACATCCGGCCGGAGGAGAGCAATTCGTCGGGGTTGGATAAAAGCTGGAAGCATACCCCTGAATACTCGAGGGGACATTTAGATCCTGCGTCGGCTGCCCATCGGTGAAGATAATTACAAAGCTTTTACAGCAGGTGACATATTGATCTTGTGTACTCCAGTCGGGCGCCGTAAAATAATAAGGATCTTTGTTTGTTACATTTGAGCTGAAGTCGGAGTTCGCATAGGCTGGAGCCAGTTGAGCAAAGTAACGGGTAGCCTCATAAAGCGATTCGGCGAGAGGAGTCCAGGTGCTGGCCGTTGTATTCTCGATGGCATTGACCATACTTGTGGTATTATCCCCCACTCCCGCTAAGACCTTCCCCCCGTCTCCCGAGCCTTTAAACTCCATCAGTCCAAATCGGGCCTTGGTCCCGATCTGCTGAATAATCCCCTGCGGTTCACCAGAAACATCGGCCGAGAGGTTAAAGTTATCCGTCGAGCCGCTCGATGTGCTGCAAGTGGTAATTGGAGCCGATGTCCGAACATAGAAATTCGTATCGCTCCGGGTATAACAGCGGCTTCCTGTATAAGCGGTCGGGACCGCAGTGCCGCCATCGACGGTCAAATGAAAATCTACGCCGGATTCGAATGAGAGCTTCCCGCCAGGATAACAGTTTCCAGTCACCCGGGGCGCGCATTTGCCTCCCATCATCACCCACTTCGCGATTTCTATTTTTGTCATGGTGATATAGTTGAGGAAATTTCCGTCCCACCGGCCCGTCGCACCGCCGCAGGGCTTCGCTGTAGCGGTGGGGGTGAAGCGACTGCTCCCATAGCTGTAGCATTTCGTATTGTCAAAATAACCGCCGTACTCCGTTGCTGCACTGTATGGGCCTGCGCTCGCTTGACCATAGGCGGTGTCGTTCATGCTTCCGGAGTTGTCTAATAAAAGGAGAATGTTCGGGGTTACAACATTTCCGATAAACGGAGGAAGCGCACTGAAATCACTCAATGAGTAAGAAGTCGTAGCCGCCCGCGCCGGAGCGACCCCCATCCCTAGGAGAACAAAAATCAATACGAATTGAACAAGCTTGACCGCTTTCATTGCGATACCTCCCTATCTCGGCAGACTCACGATTTGAATCTGCACGACGAGGTGACCTTCCAAAACCAATTCCACCATCATCTGAGGACTCAGTGCTTTCATACTAGAAGAGGCCATCCCTTGCTGATTCTTGACCGTCATGCCTTGAGCGGTCTTATAGCGAACTCCAGCCACCATCACAAATCCAGGTCCAAACTCATTGAGGAGTCCCCGAACAATCTCCTGCCGTTCCCGATCCGGCCGATCGATTGAGCCCTCCGAAGCCTCTGCCGATTTGAGCACTTCGCCTCCGACGGCCGCTACGCTCAATAAAGCCACTAGGAACAAGCCAGATAATATCTTCTGCATTGCTGTCTCCTCACTATGAACATTGATAATAAGCAGACGCCACTTCAGATTGAGTCTTCATCGCTCCGTTAGCGATAGAATCGATGTAATAAATCGTTCCGGAGGCACAGCCGGTACCGGCAACTTTCTTGTGATAGCCAATGTTCTGTTCTTCCAGTTCCGAGCCTGGAAGGCTCGCTGGCCCCTCATAGTCTATGTCGACCTGAATCGTCTGACCAGAGAGGGAGGTGATCGTTAGATTTGGATTTGTCTTGGCATTATCCAACATTCCTCCGGTCGGTGAGCTTCCGGAAGTGATCTCTTGCACAAAATCAGGAAGCGACGCGCCACCATTCGTATTACGCGGATCCACAACCACCCCCGAAGAACTCGGAAAGGTCGGAATGGCATTCTGATCCAGGGTTTGCTGAATCACAGGAATAGCGATTTGAACGCCCCCTTCCGCCGAGTGCATGCCCTGCGTCGTTCTCCGACCGGTCGAGGCCAGATTGATCTCAATGCCGCTGATATTCAGCGCCATCATGATGAGAGACGTCATCAGAACAATCATCAACATCATGGCAATCAGGGCTATTCCCTTTTCATTTTTCGAAATTGAAAACCTTTTAACTACTAAGCCCAAGGTTTCTCACCTCCACGACTTTGGTTGCTAATTTCCGATGGTATCGATCAGTTGCTGTTCCCGCTGCATGATCTTCAATCGCTGGGCGGGTTGAGATTTGCGTTGCCTTTGAATTGGGATCCAGAGCACGTGCCAGCAAGGTAATTCTGACAGCCCGGATAGCGGGAACTGCCGGCGGTACAACTGCTGCAGGCGCATTGGTTTCTGTTCCATCATTAAGCAGATAAGCAAATTGAAGATCTTCTATTCCGGAGGCGATGATTTGATCGCCATTTCCATCATTGGCATTTCGATAGAGAACAGGCTCTGTACTGCCTGCAGGAACTGCAACACGATAGGTAATGGTTCGGACAATCATAACCGAATTCGACGTTGTATAAGCTCGATTTAAACCGGTACTGAGGGTAAGGGTATAAACGGCCGGACCACCGGCCACGGCTGTTACCACTCCGGTATAGAACCCTTCTAACGTAATTGTACTTCCGACGATAGAAGGGCTCGTCGGATTGACACCCGTCGAAGGAACCATAGTGAGGGTGGTTGCCCCCAGGGTTGCGGCGGCATTGAGGGTACCAATTGTTTCATAACCTTCGACTAAGGTAATCCGGTCTAGCTTGTTGGCGGTGCCAGACGGTGTGGGGTCGACATTATTAGAAGCCTGGATCGGCGAGACCGTTCCCTGGATGATTCCTGTCAACGGCTCCACAATTCCAAACCCGGCATTTCTGATTTCTCGACTCATAATATCGATGGCCACCCGCGTTTCCCTTTGCATTTCTGCGGTTCGACTGTGTAAAATTGAGAAGTTAAAGGTATTGTTAAAAAAGGTATATCCAGCCGCAGTGACGACAAGGGTAATCCCCATCGAAACCAAAACCTCAAGAAGCGTGAACCCTTTCTCATCTTTTTTCATCGGAAGCCGTCCTCAAAAAGTGGTCTGGAGTGTAATCGTTCTTTGTAAAACATCGGTCCAGACAATCGTTACCGTGACTAAAGAAATACCTGTGATAGGAGACCCGGGAGCGACTGAAACCTGTCCTCTTCCTCCGTTAATTAGGCGCGCCTTCCATTGATCATAGTCAGTCTGTGCCGTCCCGGCGGCGGGACGGGTCGCAGGGTTATTCGTATCAAGTCCGCTATAAGATGTCAGATTGCTCTGATTTCGGCGCATTCTTTCAAGGATCTCCTCAGCGGATGCTGTAGCCTGTGTAATACCATTCGAGGTCCGGTTTGTTCCTACAGAAGTAATTTCCGCAGTTGCAATGGCCATAAGGGCAATGGCCAGTATAATTGAGGCAATCATTACCTCGATGAGGGTAAAGCCCTTCTCACGACCGATGACACAAAGATTTTTCCAATTTCTAACAAATAGCAGCATTAACATCCCCTACCAGCGTAATGTTGACGCAATATTTTTGGCCTTGACCGCCATTTAATTGAGCTTGGGCCGGATCAGCAATCGGTCTCCAACGAAGACCTTTCCCATTAAAAAGGATAGCATTGGCAGTCATATTGATTGCCGAAAAGGTCACACCGGAATCAAGTGTCCTCGAGAAGAGAAGTTCCTCCGCCCCATCTCGGATAAGATTCCGAGCGATTCCTCCACCAGTCGCGTCATCGACAAAAACGGTATAACTGCTCCCCGCCTGATTAAATAAAGTTGTCACGGGCACGTTCCGGTTAATCGCGGTAAGGCGCGCAACCTGGAGGTCTCCTTCCAGCTGAGCCATGCTATTTCTTAACCGTTGATTTGCAACCCATACCTGAAAATTCGGTATTGCAATCGCTGTTAGGATACCGATGATCGCACCAATAATTGCCATCTCTATAACCGTGAATCCTTTTTGATTCATTCTCGCTCTCCCTTGTTCAGGGAACAAGTGCAACTCCCATACCATATATACCTATGTAGGATAAACCTACTTTTACGAGATTATTTAATGAGTTACTTGAAATTCTTTCGGTCAAGTCTTGGATGGAAGACAAGCACTAGGAATGGGAGGGATCAGTAACTATGTAACGGGTTACATATCCGATATTGGAAGTGAATGCCAGGTTCCCTTCAACCGTGTAACGGGAGGGACTCCGACATAAGACGAGCGAAGGCGATTATCATACCAAACTTGTAAATTTTCAGCACCGGGGCCGGTGAAACCTTGCCCGGCATAAAAGGCGCCGTAGGATGAAAAGGGGCCCTGTAGCTCAATAGCGCCCAAAGCGTAAAACAGTCCATCCAGGCGGATATGATTGAGGGTTACCGAACCGGAAAGCCTTGAAGACCATGGATGGGCCTGAGCTTCGACGGTCATCCCGATTTGGAATGGATCATCTTGGACCTGAACGTTGCCTGAAAAATAAAAATACCCTCGATAATTTTTCCGCCCCAGGCGGATCGGATCGGAACTGCTATATCCCGGCACAATGTCAATCCAGGCTAAGGCGTAATCATCTCCCGGGTCACCAAAGAGGTCATCAAATGCCCCTCGATCGACCCCATTCTGCTCTAAACGGCCTGACGGCGAGACGACATAGTAGCCTCCATGGCCTTTAATGAAATTCTTAATGTCGTCCTGTTTAGTCGGCATGACCGAGTCGAGGCCGACGGTGGAGTCATTCTCGAAAACATTCGTATAACCCTGGGTTAAGGGGCCATTGATCTGCTTTTGAACATGGATTTCAGTCACCGGATCTTCGTTGGGTCCTTGCTCTGTATATGGATAAGCATACGGAGAGAGCGTAGGATTAACCACCGGAATTTTATTTAAGGCTGTTCCGAGCCGAACATTTCCGGTATAACGAACCGGTCCCCAATGCCCCCATACCGAAGAGGCGACACCGGTCTCGCCGAATCCCTGGACTCCGGCGGTGATCGGCGGGAGCGGATTCCGTCCGATTTCAACCCTTATCACCTTCGCCGTTCCTTTTCCAACAACCGCCGCACTTTGAATCGTACAAATTCCATCCGGATGGGAGGGCTTAAAGAGACGAAGGTCGAATAGCTTTCCCCGGTTTCCTAGTTCGGAAAACGGTCCTTCACTGAGGTCGTTCATTAACGCGTCGGAGACTTGAAAATCCGGGGAAGCTTTTTCTCCAGAGCAATGGGTCGCCGGCAACCGTGCAAAGAAGGTCGGGTTGGGGGATTTCGTTGGGTTGGAAACCCAAGAAAGAATCTTCTCCACACCCGCTTCCGCCAGGTAGGTTGATGCAAGTTCGCGCTCTCCATAAGCCGAAATTTGGAGTTCTCCTGAAGAAACATGGAATGCAAGCAGGCCGAGACCGGTAGCAAGGATCAGCAGCATCAGCGCCGCAAAAATAGCGGTCCCCTTCTCATTCGATAGCGTTTTTACAAAGGGGCTCTCCATTTACATATTCCTCAACTGCACTTCGAAAGTGACCTGTCGGCCCTGCAAACCTCCTTGCGACGGAAGGTGCTGTGTTCTCGGGTCCGATTGAGCGTGCACGGTCATGACCACTTTTCGGATGCGCGCCCGCTCACTCTCGGTCAGAGACCTCTCAGGGAATAACCGACCCTCTTCATCAGAATAAGCCAGTTTTAAGGAGTCAATATCGGTCGCGACCTCTTGTGCACCTCCCCCTCCTCCGGTATCTCTATAGAGGGTAAAAGGGGTCCTTTTCGTCCCGCAGGAATCAATTCCACCCGCCCCGACCCATTCATAGCGGACATCCTCATCAAGGTCCTTCTGTGTTGAAATGGAATCATCGACGAAGGTGCTTCCGTTCAGGTCGGCCAAGAAGTGGATGACCCCGGGCGCCGCCTCCAGAATTCTCTCCGCCGGATGAGGCTTCTTTTCACAGCCGACTTTGCTCGTCCCCTTGGTTTGCCTGCTTTCATTCGGCTTGTTGTCAGGGAGGAAGAGAGATCCTTTCGGGTCATATCCGGCCATTTGCATTTCTCTCGATAGGAGGTCCGCCGCCACCCGCGCCTGCTGTTGGACTTCGGCTATTTGTTCCTGACTTTGATAGCTTTGATAGAATGACCCGATCAACTGATAAAAAGAGGCGGTTACGACGATCATGATGGTTGATGAGAATAGGAGTTCAATCAAAGTCGCTCCTCTATCGTTCAGCTTTATCCAAGCCATTGGCCGCTCCTTATTAATGAAAGATGAAACTTTTGACCGAGACCGCTTGATTTCGTGGGCGTCCGTATTTCCAGATAACCTGGACCTCGACCACCCAGATCTTTGGATCTCTCACACTCCGTTCAACCGTCCAGTCCCTTACCATCCCATCCGGCGCGTCCTGACCACTGGTGAGAAGTGTCGGATCGCCGGCGCGAAGTTCTTCCATCTTTCCCTTCGCCAGTTGCACTGCAGTTCCCTGTTTATCTGCGGTTCGGAGTGCTTTGAAACCGGTTTCAAAAAGACTGACCACACCCAGCAGGCCGACCGATAAAACAAGCATTGCGATGACAACCTCGAGAAGCGAAAATCCTTTTTGATCTTTATTGCCACACATGGCCATCCCACCTTCGGATTTTGACCCGCCCTGTTGTGATCACAGAGATCGCAACCGTTTCATTATGTGCAGGATCATTGGTTAGATAGATGGTCCCGCCCACCCCCACAATCGTTCCGTTCGCTTGGAAAGTCAAGATATTGTCCCGAAAGCTGACGCCGTCTTCGGGAAGCACTGCGTCCGGCAAAGGAGGGACCCCGTTCTTGAGTCCAAAACGAACCTTCGGCGGAAGGATACGCTCGCCGAGACCGGGAAGGATATACTTGCGGCCTTCCGGATCGAACCGAACCGGTTCGGAAATCCCCTCCGTCACCGCCTTCTGACGGACTAGTCTTAGATCGGCGATCAGTTCCCGATCGGCATCGGTTAGATAGTTATGCGTGATTTGAGTTGAAAAAGAGGCGAGGCTGATGACCGATAAAGAGGCGACAATCGCCAAGACAATCATTGCTTCTAGGAGGGTGCATCCTTTTTGGGATGATGCGATCATTCGTTACGGCTCCCCTGTTATTGAATCCCCCTGCGGAAGAGATCCAGGTTGTTCTAAGCAGGGGACAATAGCAACAAGGGTGCCAATTTAGTTTTTATCTCTTAAGTACTACAAGTATTGAGAAAATAGAGTGTTAAGCGGTTATCTATGAATAAGCATCTTATAGGAAGGATTGTATTACGGATAAGATAGATACTGAAAGCGCCGGATAGATACACTCTCCCGGTCGAAAGATAAAGTCGAATTAGCTCGCCGTTTCTCCTTTCTCTATTCCGTACTCCTTAATCTTGGTTAATAACGTCTTATAGCTTACCTGTAGAATCTCAGCCGCCCGGGTTTTATTCCCGCCGGTTTCACTCAATACCCTTCGGATCAATTTCGACTCGACCAGCCGCGTTGCGCTGTCACTCACCTCCTGGAGGGTTCCCTCCATATCGATATCGTAGAGGGAGAACTCCTCCTGGACCTTCGGCTTGAGGCCAAAATGTTCGGGAAGGAGCTCGTTGCCATCGCTGAGGATGATCGCCCGCTCAATGGCGTTCTGCAACTCGCGGACATTTCCGGTCCAGGAATGCGCGATCAACATATCCATCGCCTGGGGAGAGACCTTTTTGACCTCTTTTTTCATTTCTTTTGAATAGTATGAGGTGAAGTGATCGACCAGCGCCGGGATATCTTCTCTCCGCTCCCGGAGAGGAGGAATGACGATCGGGAAAACATTCAGCCGATAATAAAGATCTTCGCGGAATGTCTTATGTTGGATCAATTGCATCAGGTCTCGATTGGTGGCCGCGACCACGCGGACATCGATCTTTACCTTGACGGTCCCTCCCACACGCATCATTTCCTCTTCTTCCAGAACACGCAATAATTTCGCCTGAAGACCCAGGTCCATCTCCCCGATTTCATCGAGGAAAATCGTTCCCTTGTCCGCCAACTCGAATTTACCCACTTTCTTGCCGACTGCACCGGTGAACGCACCCCGCTCATGCCCGAAGAGCTCGCTTTCCAAGAGATCGCGAGGAATTGCAGCGCAGTTGATTGCCACGAAAGATTTATCTTCTCGGGGACTCAGCATGTGAATGGCGCGTGCAAAGAGCTCTTTTCCGGTGCCGCTTTCCCCGCCGATCATCACGGTGGTTTTCCCCGGCGCAACTTTCCGCATCTGCTCCACCACTTCAATCATCACCGGGGTCTTCCCGATGATTTTCGGGAACCGAAGCTGATGGGTCGGGTCTTCCTTAAGAATCATATTTTCCGTGACCAGCCGCTGCTTCTCAAGCGACTTCTCGATTTGGAGCAAGAGATGATCAGGGTCGAAAGGTTTGGTGATGAAATCATAGGCCCCCTCCTTTACCGCCTTGACCGCCGTTTCGATGCTCCCATAAGCGGTCATTAGAATAACTGGAATAAATGAGTTTTGCTCTTTGACCGCATGGAGGACGTCCAGCCCGGTTTTGTGAGGAAGCTTTAGGTCGGTCACAACGAGGTCAATCTTCCCCTCCCGAACCTTTGCAATCCCTTCCCTGCCATCTTTGGCCCAAACCACTTGATAACCGGCCCCGGCCAATGCCTGCGATAACATCTGCGCAAGGCTCTCTCGATCCTCAACGATTAAAATGGTCTCCATGATCACTCCTACTTCTCAATGCGAAACAGCCCTCCGGGGCGAAACAGCCCTTCGGGCATTATTTACATTTGGGCGCCGATGTCAAGCGGTATCTGACGGGGGAGGCGAACCGTAAACGTTGTCCCAAAACCCTCCACGCTCTCAACCGATATCTGACCGCCATGCGCCAAGACGATTTTGTGCACCAAGGCCAATCCCAACCCGGTTCCCTTCTCTTTCGTAGTAAAAAAAGGAAGAAAGATCTTGTCCAGATTTTCCTTGGAGATGCCGACACCGATATCTTTGATCTTGATCTCCATTATTCCAGGAGATCGGGTAGCGGCAGTGATGCTGATCTCTCCCTCACCTTCCATCGCCTCCAATGCGTTCTGAATTAAATTTAAAAAAGCTTGCCGAATTAATATTGGATCGACATCGATCTCTGATGGATCTTTGAACAAGAGGTTCCAACGAATGTTCGGATAGGCACCCGCCCCCTCAAACTGCTCCCTTAACTCTTCCAGGATCGACCCGATGGGGGTGCGCAAAGGGTGGATGACGGTTTTGCGGCCGTAATCGAGCAACTCCGTGATCAATCGCTCCATTGCACTCAGCTCGGTCGTAATTGCTTTGATCATCTCTTGCCGAGGATCATTCGGCTCAATCTTTTTGGAGAGGAGACGCGAGAAGCCTAAAATCGTCCCCATGTAGTTTCTAAACTCATGGGCGATCCACGCCGACATCTCCCCCATCACCGACAACCGCTTCTTAAGTTCCACCTGGTCCTGTAAGGCCTTCATCTCGGTTAAATCGGTAAAGACCAGGGTCGCCCCAATGGTTCTGTTGCTTCTGTCGCGAAGCACGGAGGTGTTCATCCCCAGCCAGATTTTCTTTCCATCCGAGCGATCTACCTCGCACTCCTCGCGGGCAACCGCTGTTCCCCTCAAGGTCTCCTCGAGAATGCGGGCGATCTTTTGATCTTTCCCGAAGATTGTTTCATAGGATTTTCCCATCACGGCATCGGGTGACAGATAAAGGATGGCTCCCGCCGTTGCATTGAAGGTCGTGACGATCCGATCGCAGTTGAATGTCAAGACGCCGCTGGTCACGCTCTGAAGGATGTTCTCATTATAGCTTTCGACACTCTCCGCATGCTCCTCCGCCCTTCCCTTCAAGCGTTCCAGCTCCTGTTCCTTCTGCTTGAGTTGCTGAATCAGATTCTGAAACGTGCTCATGACAAAGCCGGTCTCATTGACGGCTCCTTCGCCAGCACCTTGGAAAGCGAATGGAGACGGAACAAAGAAAAGACGGATCAGGTAATAACCTAAGATTCCCGCACCGGTGATCCCGAAAAATTTCATAAATAAAAAAAGTGAGTGAACCCTCGAATCTCCGCGGGAGGTGAGGGGCACAATCAGCTGAATCGCCCGACGCGGATCTCCCGCCCGGCCACCGAGCGGCATCCATATTCGCCCAAACGCCTCGCCGGAGCGCGGCTCGGTAGACGTCTCTACCACCATCTTTCCCTCCAGCGCAGTTTGCCAGGCCGAGCGCGGGCCCGCCGCATCGATTTCCTCTTTGAGAAGCGTCTCCGGTTGGGAATCGGCAAAAATGGTCCCGTCGGAATCGACCAACACAATCCGCGTCAGGCTTTTCTGTTTAGAAAGGGTCGCCAGAAAAGAGGGATCCGTTTTTACTTTATCGAGCTGGCTCGTCACCGCCGAGCGGACCGATTCAGCAAGGAGTTTCAGGCGCTCTCGATTGCTGAGATCGAGCGCCTGGCCCAGCGCCTGGAACTGTAGAAAGGAATAGATCGCCAGCAGAATTAAAAAAAGAGAGGAAAACCCGAGGAAGAGCAATGCGAAAAGACGGATTTGATGATAGCGGGTCTTTGGAGAGGTCACCTGTCTCCTTGCTTAGTGTCGTATCGCTGCGCTGCGAAATCGGGCCGGCCCTTCAGCAGAGACTCCGCCTAAGCCCGGCCGAGGAGAAGATACCAGTGTAGGATCTCGGGACCCCAGAACAAGCTGACCATCGCCCCCAACGCCAAAAAAGGGCCGAAGGGAATCGGCTCCGCGCGGCTGCGGCCCCGAATGAGAACCAGGAAGAGACCGCTCACCGATCCGGCCAAGGCGGCCAAAAAAATCGTCAAGAGCATCCCCTTCCAGCCGAGAAAAGCGCCGATCATGGCGATGAGTTTTATATCGCCCCCACCCATCCCCTCCTTTTTAAGAAGGGCGACGGAAAGGATCGCCACCAAGTAGAAAAGCCCCCCTCCGAGAAAAAGACCGATCAGAGAATTGATCGGGCCGGGAGGAAGAACCGTCGACGCGGCGAGAAGGCCTAAGACCATCCCGGGAAGGGTGATGACATCCGGAATAATTTGATGCGAGAGGTCGATAAAGATCACCACCACCAATGAGGAGAAAAAGAGGGCATAGATCCCGGCCTGCACCGACGGACCGAATTGATGAAGGATGAACAGATAGCCGAGAGCATGAATGAATTCCACCAACGGATACCGCCATGAGATCGCCGTTCCGCACGATCGGCAGCGTCCTCGAAGCAGGAGAAAGCTCAACAGCGGTAAGTTATCGTAAGGTTGGACCGGCGCCTGACACAACGGGCAGTGCGACGCGGGAAAAACAATCGACTCTTGTCGCGGGAGTCGATAAATGCAGACATTCAGAAAACTACCGATCAACAATCCCAGAATAAAAATCGTTACTTCTAACATGAAAAAGCCCTTTTTTACTCGCTAAGCTTAACACAAGATCCCCACCCCAGCAAGGCTTCTCTCTGCTTAAAATCGGCCGTTGGAATTCCGGCGTTCCCCTCTTTTGCGACTTCAACCTCTTATCTTCCGACAAGGCGGCGGGACGCTTCTTATCGCGGAAACATTCAGGATGATCCATCGGTTTCCTTGACAAGGGTCTGAAAAGGCAATAGGATAAATTTCGAATGGATTCAATTCAAAGTGGGGAACGGACGTGAACATCGCTGTGATTGGAGGAGGAAGTTGGGGAACTGCGCTTGCGCGTCTATTGGCGCGGAAAGGCCATTCCGTCTCTCTGTGGGTGTATGAGAAGGAGGTGGCCGAATCAATCCGAACGCGGCATGAAAACAGCGCCTACCTTCCGGGAGTTCCCCTTCCGAAAACGCTTGCAGCAAGCACCGATTTTCAAGAGGTCTTATCAAACGCCAAATGGGTCGTCTTCGCCGTCCCCTCTCATGTCGCTCGCGATGTCCTCCTGCAGATTGCGCCGCTATTGCCGCCGGAGATTCCTATCATCAGCGCCACCAAAGGGATTGAACGCAAAAGCCTGAAGCTGATCTCGGACGTAATCAGTGAGACCCTCCGAAGAAAGACCGCCAACCGAATCGCCGTCATCTCCGGACCGAGCTTCGCCAAAGAGGTGGTTCTCGAACATCCGACCGCGGTCGTCTTGGCCGCCGCGGACTACCGGCTGGCCGCACGGATTCAGAACATCTTCTCAACCCCTTTCTTCAGGCTTTTTTTAAGCAGCGATCTGGTCGGTGTCCAGTTAGGAGGCGCGTTGAAAAATGTCATTGCCCTGGCCGCCGGCGGATCCGACGGCCTGGGGTTCGGTTACGACACAAAGGCGGTGCTGATGACCCGAGGACTCTGGGAGATGGCCCGGCTCGGCCTCGCCATGGGGGCCGACATTAATACTTTTTACGGCCTTTCCGGGATGGGCGATCTTTTTCTCACCTGCAGCGGCACCCTCTCGCGGAATAGACGGGTCGGCGAGGAGATCGGCCGAGGCGTCCCCTTGCAGCAGGTGCTGAAAGGAATGCAAATGGTCGCGGAAGGGGTCCACACGACGGAGTCGGCCTATGCCCTTGCGCTCAAGCACAAGGTGGAAATGCCGATCGTCCGGGAGATCTATCGGATTCTCTTCGAGGACAAACGGCCCAAACAGGCGGTCATGGATCTGATGAAAATTGCGCGGGGAGGTGAGATTCCGCTCGAGGTCAAACGGACGAGGGAAAAGAAATGACCCCGGAGATCGAATCCATCCTCCGGATGATCCTCCTCCTCGCAGGTGGGGTCGCCGTCCTCCTCCACGGACTGCAGCTGGCCGGAAACGGCCTTCAAGACATGGCCGGAAAGGGGCTCAAAGCGCTCATCGCCTCCGTGACGAAGAACCGGATCCTCGGGACCGGCTTTGGCGCCTTCCTCTCCGCCGCCGTGCAAAGCAGCAGCGCCACCACCGTCCTTCTCGTCGGACTGAGCCGGGCGGGTCTCGTCACCCTGCCCCAAGCAATCCCGATTATTCTGGGCGCCGATATCGGTACCACCCTGACCGTTCAGTTGATCTCTTTTCAAATTCAGACCTTCTCTCCCCTGATCATTGCAATCGGCTTTCTCATTCAATCGATCGCCAAGAAAAAAAAGGCAAAGGCGGCAGGGATGGCGATTCTCGGGTTCGGCTTTATTTTTTTGGCGTTCGGCATGTTGACGCAGGGGATGCGTCCCTTCCAAACCGAGCCGTGGGTTCAAGACCTCCTCCGATCGGTTGAGGAAGCGCCGTTCAAGGCAATTGCAGCGGCGGCGCTCTTGACCGCCTTGCTTCACAGCAGCGCTGCAACCCTTGGAATCGCCTTGGCGATGAGCGGGGAAGGGTTGTTAACGCTGAAAGGAGCGCTGCCGATTATTTTGGGGGCCAATATCGGAACGTCGGCCCCCGCTTGGATCGCCAGCTTCGGAGGCTCTGCAGAGGCAAAACGGGTTGCCATGGCGCACCTTTTTTTTAAGGTAGTCGGCGCCCTCTTGCTCTATCCTTTTCTTTCTCCGTTCGAAACGTGGATCGCAGGAACGGCCGGCGCGGTCCCTCGACAGATTGCCAATGCCCATACTTTTTTTAACTTCGGCCTTGCCCTCCTTTTTCTTCCGCTCGCCGTCCCGGCGGCCAAATGGATCACCTGGCTGGTGAGCGCTCCGCCGCCGCACGAAGATCCCGCCCGGCCGAAATATCTCGATACCAATCTCCTCGATACCCCTTCCATCGCATTAGAGCAGGCGGCCCGAGAGGCCCTCCGAATGGCCGATATCGTTCGCCAAATGTTCCGGAAGGTTCCCCATTTCTTCACCGAGCGGAATGAATCGCTGCTGGAGGAGATCGAGCGCCGCGAGGAGATTGTCGACCGGTTGAACCAAGAGATCAAGCTCTACCTGACGCGCCTCTCCCAGAATGCACTGACCCCGGAAGAGTCGGCCCGGGAGATGGCGATTTTGGAGTTGACCAAAGACCTGGAGAACATCGGCGATATCATCGACAAGAACCTCATTGAGATGGCGCGAAAGAAGCTCTATACCGGTCTTCGCTTCTCCGATGCCGGATTGAGAGAGGTGATCGATTTCCATAAGATCATCTCCGACGACTTCGATCTCGCAATCGCCGCCTTTGCGGCAAGGGACCCCGTTTTGGCCGAGCGGGTCATCCAGGAAAAGGGACGCATTCGCCAGCGGGAACGGGAGCTGTCGGCCTCCCATATTCAGCGGCTTCACGAAGGGATTTCGGAGACAATCGAGTCGACGTCGATCCACCTCGATGTCTTAACCAACCTCCGGCGGATCACCTCCCATATCACCTCCATCGCCCATACCGTCTTAGATATCTCGGCCAGAATGGATGCGCGGGGTTCGAGCTCGTCATGAATAAAAAATCGATTGAAAAGTTATTGAAGGAGGTTCAATCGGGAAAAATCCCCATCGTGGCGGCGCTCGAGCGACTGCGACAACTCCCTTATGAATCGATAGAGTTCGCCAATCTCGACCATCACCGGAGTTTGCGACAAGGATTCCCGGAGGTTGTCTTTTCTCCCGGCAAAACCGACGCGCAGGTATTGGCCATCCTCGAAAAAATGGGTGCCACGCGGACCCCTACCCTTGCCACCCGGGTGACGCCGGCCCTCGCCCGCAAAATCCGGAGAAAATTCCGGCGGGCCGAATATAACCCGCTTGCTCGGACGATCGTTATTACACACGATGCCGTCGATCGGCGGCCGGGTGAAATTGCGCTCCTCACGGGGGGCACCGCCGATCTTCCCGTCGCCGAGGAGGCCCGCGTCACCGCAGCGTTGCTCGGTTATACCGTGGTTCCCTTTTACGATGTCGGCGTCGCAGGGGTTCACCGGCTTCTCAATCAACGCGAGAAGATCGAGAAAGCCGATCTGATCATCGTGATCGCCGGCATGGACGGCGCCTTGGCAAGTGTGGCGGGCGGGCTTTTCGGCCAGCCGGTCATCGCTGTACCGACCAGCGTCGGCTATGGAACAAGCTTCGCAGGTCTCGCCCCGCTCCTCACCATGCTCAACTCCTGCGCCGCGGGGGTGGCCGTGGTGAACATCGACAACGGCTTCGGCGCCGCCATCCTGGCCCATCGCATCTTGGCGAAGCGGCCCTGACCTCCTCCCATAGAAATCCCCCCGTCGATTTGGTATGATAAGCGCCGCGCCGTCAATGGTAGAAGGAGATCCACTCCCCATGCAAAAAATTATTCTCTTTATTTTATTGATGCTCACCTTTCCGCTCTTTCCTTCGAGCGTACTTTCGGAGGAGAGCCCCGCCTCGATCATCCTGGAAGACTTCTCTGCTCCGGACGAGCGGGGATTGCCAAAAGGGTGGATCGCGCAAAAAGAGACGCCGGATCCCACGCAGGTTTATCAGATCCGGAAAGAGGGGGATCATTCTTACCTTGCCGCGAGCGGACGGCCCAATCGATTTTTCAAAAAGATGAAATGGAATCCGCATCAATATCCCCTCCTCAGCTGGAAATGGCGGATGAAGACCGTTCCGGTCGACTCGCAAAAGGAGAAGCGGGCGGCGATTTATGTCTCCCTGGATCGGGACTTCTTCGGTATCCCTAAGATTACGAAGTATCTTTGGAGCAGCCTGGCGCCGGTCGGAGAAGAGGTCTCCGGCGGTTTTACCAGCGCTTCGACCCTGGTCCTCCGAAGCGGTCCGGCGGAAGCCGGCGAGTGGGTCACCGAGACAATCAATGTCCTCGATCATTTCAAGCGACTTCACGGCGAACCTCCCGGCGAGGAGGCTTATGGAATCGGCATCATGACCAGCATCGAAGCCGACTTCGCCGACTTCGTCGCACACCGGTAGGGAAAAACTTTTCTATGGAGAATAAGTGAGAACCGCCTATTTTGACTGCTTCTCCGGAATCAGCGGCGACATGATCCTCGGGGCGATGGTCGACGCCGGCCTTCCGATTAAATCACTTCAAGAAGGAATCGCCAAGCTCAAGCTCCCCGGCTGTGCGGTCGAGGCGCGTCGCGTGCGCAAAGGAGGGCTCGCCGCGACGAAAGTAGAAGTGATCAATCGCAAACAGCTCCCGCCGCTGACGACCTTTGCACAGATTGAGCGGCAGATTCACCGGAGCGACCTCTCGAAACCGATCCAACGGCAGTCGCTGGAGATCTTCCAACGGCTGGCAAAAGCCGAGTCCGCCGTACACGGCCGCCGCGCCGATCGAACCCACCTTCATGAGGTCGGCGAGGTCGATACGCTGGCCGACGTCTGCGGCGCCATCATCGGCCTTTCCTTACTGAAGATCGATCGGATTGTCGCCTCCCCGCTTCATGTCGGGACCGGCACGGTCAAGACCCGCTCCGGTATTTTTCCGATCCCGGCACCCGCCACCGCCGCCCTCTTAAAAGGCTTCCCCATTTATGCAACGGGCCTTCAAGGAGAATTGACGACGCCGACCGGCGCCGCCATCATCACGACCCTGGCGTCCGAGTTCTCTCCCCTTCCGCAACTGACCGTCGAGAAGATCGGCCATGGCGCAGGGACCGCGGAGCGGGCGACGCCGAACCTGCTTCGTCTCTTCATCGGAGAGGAAGCGCCGGTCTTTTCTGAAGATGAGGTCGTCCAGGTGGAGACCAACATTGATGACATGAACCCGCAGCTCTATGAGCACGTCATGGAAGCCTTGTTTGCCGCCGGCGCGCTCGACGTCTTCCTCACCCCGATCATTATGAAACGGGGAAGGCCGGCAATCCTGCTGACCCTTCTCAGCCCCGCCTCCGCCTGCGACGCGGTGGTGCAGACGCTCTTCACGGAGACGACCACCCTCGGCGTCCGTCTTCAGAAAATCGGACGAAAAAAGCTCGAACGGGAGATCCGAAGACAAAAGACCTCCCGCGGCACGGTGCGGGTGAAGAGCGCCTCGCAAAACGGCCGGGTGCTCCGGAAGCGACCTGAGTTTCAAGATGTCCGTCAAATCGCCCGGCGGAATGACCTTCCTCTCCGAACGTTGTGGGAGGAGATCCGGCGCCAAGTATGACCGATCGAACGGGATCGACCCTTTACATGGAGATTTGATGGACAGCTCTTTCTTAGCGCAGATCGTTGCGGAGGCGCGCGCATTTCAACTTTTTGATCTTTTAACGATCGGGACACTCGCGATTTTGGAGGGAATCCTCTCCGTCGACAATGCCCTGGTCCTCGCCATTCTGGTCCGAACCCTTCCAAAAGAGCAGCAGCGTAAAGCGCTGACCTACGGTCTCGTCGGCGCTTTTGTCTTTCGATTCGTGGCGCTCGTCTTCGCGGCCTATCTGATGCGACTGACCCTCTTCAAATTGATTGGGGGAGGATATCTCCTCTACCTGGCGATGAAACATATGTTCTTCTTTAAGAGAGAGGAGGGCTATCAGCTCAAACCGAAGACGGCCGGAAGTTTCTGGAAGACGGTGGGAATCGTCGAGCTGACCGACATTGCCTTCTCCATCGACAGCATTACCACCGCGGTCGCGATGAGCGACAAGCTGCTGATCGTCTGGCTGGGCGGAATCATGGGGATTGTCTTCCTCCGCTTCGTCTCCAGCTTCTTTATTCGCCTGCTGGAAAAATTCCCGCGGCTTGAGGACCTCGCTTATCAGCTGGTTTTCTTCATCGGGACCAAGCTGGTCCTCGAGTCCTTTCATGTGGAGATGAATCACGAGGTCTTCTGGATGATGATGGCGGTGATTACCGTGCTGGGAATCTCCCTCGTCTATCGCGACTACCACCAGCGGAAAGAACGGGTTGAAGCGCAAAACCGGCTGATCGATCAGCTCAAGAAAGGGGCCCTTTCCGAAGAGGAGATCCTCTCTCAAGAATCGATTCCGCATGAGGTCATTCATTACCTTCACAAGAACGGACAGCTTGATTTTCGGCTGCCGAAGAACAGCAGGGCCAGGGAGAGCAAAGAGGACGAATAAGAAGGGGTTCCTCTTCATGCGGCGCGAGGGTCGCAGGAAACGTCTACATCAAAGGCGCCTCCTGTCTGAATGAAATCGGCCTCTTTAAGCTTGGGGCGGAGGGAACGACTCCTCATCGAGATAGAGGGTCTGGGTGTCGGGATTGTATCCCAATAGCTCGGCGTACCTTCCCCAATTGACGACGGTCTTAAAGAGCGCTTCCGCATTTTCATGAGGAAGAAGCGCGGCAAGCTCCTCCAGGATGGCTTGCTTATGGAGACGCCCCTCTTCCGATTTTTGGAGTGCCTCAATCAGACGTTGATAAATCTTCAGCCGTTTGAGCTGTTCTCGAACGATTAACTTTCGCTGTGCCACCTTGCTCTTGAGAATCTTTCGTCCGAGATCGGTAATAACGACATCTCCGCCGGGGGTCTCCACGAAGCCGAGCATCTCCGTCATTTTAATCACGGCAAGGAGCTCTCCCAATTCATAATGGATCGCTTCGGCCAGCTTGTAGATATCCTCCTTCCCATGGTGGTCGTCTAAATACTCCAGCAGCCCAATCACTTTGCTCGACGTGACACCGTGGGGCAAAGCTTCAACTTCCATACCTTCTCCTTATAATAAGAGCGTTCGGTTTTAGCCGTGTGGAGAACAACAATACAGGCAAAAACCGGTCGCTGATTTAGGCCATCAATGAGAAGATCCGATCGCTGAATTCATTCAACACCGGGTCTTTCCGATCGCGCGGCCGAGGCACATTAATTAACATATCGGCTACCAATGTCCCCGGATGGGTGGAGAGAACCAAGACCCGGTCAGCCATGAAAACCGCCTCCTCGATGATATGCGTCACCATGATGATTGTGTTCACCGGCATCGATTTATCTTCCCAGAGCATCAACACCTCTTCCCGCAGCGTCAGCGAGGTGAGCGGATCGAGCGCAGAAAAAGGTTCATCCATACAGAGGATCTTCGGCTCGACCGCAAGCGCGCGCGCAATTCCGACCCGCTGTTTCATCCCTCCCGAGAGCTCGCGGGGGTACGCCTCCTCAAAGCCGTCGAGTCCGACCTTTTCGATAAAATGGAGCGCTTTTTTTCGGCGCGCCTCATGAAGCAACCCGCGCGCCTCCAGGCCCAGCTCGACGTTTTGTAAAACGGACAGCCAAGGAAAGAGGGCAAACGACTGAAAGACCATCGCCGAATCGAGATTGACCGAGCCAAGCGCCCGCCCCTCATAAAGGACCCTGCCCTCCGTCGGCGGAATCAGCCCGTTGAGGATGCGCAAGAGGGTGCTTTTCCCCGATCCGGAAGGACCGACCAGGGCGATGAATTCCCCTTCCCGAATGCAGAAAGAGATCTCCTTCAAAACAGGCATCATCGCGCCGTTCTGATTGAAACACTTCGAGACTTTTTCGATTTCCAACAGATTCATTTAAAGGCGGTTAATCCTAAAACGGGATTAATAATCGATCTTGTAATGTTCTACCGCATAAAGATAAAGCCTTCTCCAAAAAAACCGATTGAGAAGGGTGATCGTAACGACCATTGTGATCAATGAGAGGAGCATCATCTGCTCGTTCCCCGCCTCGTAGGTCGCCCGATCGAGGAGGGCGCCGATGCCGGTGACCGAATAGGTCTCTCGCCGGTAAACCACATACTCCGCGACAATCAAGGCATTCCATCCCCCTCCCCAGGCGGTAATGCTCCCGGTTACAAGCGACGGAAAAACGGCCGGAAGATAAAGCCGCCGCCAATAGAGCCACTTTGAAACCCCCAGCGCTTTTGCCGCCTCCTTCAGATCCCCCGGAATACTTTGGACCCCTCCAATAAGGTTAAAGAGAAGATACCACTGCATCCCGGTTAAGATCAATAGAATGGCGGCTCCATTCATCCCGCCCAAGACATGGACCGCCAAGAGAATGAAGAATGGAAACAAGGCGGTCGCAGGAATGGAGGCGCCGATCTCAGCGATCGGTGTGACGAAATGCGCCGCGTGCGGATTCTCCCCCACCCAGAAGGCGACCGGAAGGGTCCAAGCAAGGGCAAGAAGATAAGCGACCGCCAAACGAAGAAACGAGGCCAGGAGTGCGATCGGGATTAAATCAGCTTCTTTTGGAAGCGGCCGGGCCAGCCCCTGGATCAGCAAAAAAAAGCTCCATCCGATGACAAAAAAGACCGCGGCCAGCGTGACATATCCGATCCACCCTCGACACCGCCGCCAAATCACCTTCCTGGTCCGTTGGGCCAGCCCCTGCTCGGGAAAAAGAAGGCGGCTCGGAAGCTTCAGAACCGGGGCCGATGTCGCAACAACCGCTTTGGTCCAGCGCCAGAGCGGGCTTGTACGAAATCGCCGGTACCATTGAAGCGCAAAAGAGGTCGGCGGGATCGCAGACGTCATGGTAAATTCATACCGAAATTTTTCTCCCCAGACCGCAAGCGGCCGCCAGATAAAAAGGTCGAGGAGAACGATGATGGCAATTAAAAAAAGAAGACCATAAAGGGTTCGCCCAAGCTGACCGCTTTCGACCGATTCGATCAGAAAGCTTCCCAAGCCGGGCAGGTGATAACGGATCGAGCCGATGGCGATGATCTCACAGGCAATCAGGAAATACCAGCCGCCCGCCCAGGAGATCATGCTGCTGTAAATCAGCTTTGGAATGCAGATCGGAAAGAGCGCTTTCTCGAATTTGAGCCAGCCTCGAATCCCCAGGCCGTCGGCCGCTTCAATCAGGTCGTTGGGGATGGTCTTAAACGATTCGTAGACGCTGAAAGCCATGTTCCAGGCCATTGAAGTAAAGATCAGCACGACGCTGGCGACTTCGACCCCCCAACGGCTTCCTTGAAACAGATTCACGAAAAAAAATACCGCTACGGGGAAAAACCCCAGGATCGGAATCGATTGAAGCACATCGAGGATCGCGATCATCGGCCCCTCGGCCTTCGGAACGGTTGCGGCAACATAGCCGTAAAGGACCGAGAAAAAAAACGAGAGAAGATAGGCGAAGAGCATCCGCATCAGCGAATAAGCCGCATAATACGGCAGCTGCGATAGTGCCGTATCGAGATGAATCTTTCCCGACGGGAACTGCAGGTTGCGACCGAACGCATAGGCCAGCCCCGCCAACAGGAGAAGGGTGACCCCAAACGCGACCCTTCGCTTCACTTCTTTTAACATAAACCTCTCCCGCGAAACCGGTCAAAGCCTAACAGAATCAGCGCTTAAATTCAAATAAATCAATATTTTTTGAGTTGTTTTCTTTGTCGACTTATCTTTGACTTATCACAGGTCGGATGATAGAATGAGGGCATTTTTATAACCCCTTCACAGCCCGCGTGAAGAGAAATAGCGCTCCGTTAATGATCACACGCATAATGAAACAGACTCGCAGCTTTCAGGCCCGGATGGTCTTTTCGATCCTGATTATCGCCGGCCTCACCTGGGCGTTGGGCCTGACCGTGATCTATTTTGTGGGGAAAGGGGCAATCGAGAGGAACATCGGTTTGGAGTTTCAACATACCGCGGAGGAGACAAGCAAGAATCTCACCCGGTTACTGGAACATCATATCGAAGAGGCCTACGCCCTCACCTCTTCCTCCGATACGCTCGACATCCTGAACCAATCGGGCCGCCTTTATGATCTCCCGTTCCTCCAGCCGAGTCAAGATCGAATCGGACAGATCCGCACCGCCTGGCAGAGCGAGGGTCCCCACTCTCTTTTGGCGGAGCGGCTCTTAAATAACCCCGCATCCCGGAGCCTGAAGACCTTTCATCTCAAACCGGCGCGGACGGACGAAGATCTCGGCACGCTCATTATCGACCAAAACGGAATTGTTGTCGCGGCGACCGATGAGCCGAAAGAAATTTACTTCGGAGATCAAGCCTGGTGGAAGGAGATCTTCAGCGCCTCGGAAGGCCGCGAGTATATTTCCGACATCGAGATGGTAACGCCTTTTAAAAATGTCCCTGAGATGTACACCCTTTCCATCGCCACTCCCATATACAGCGCCCAGGGAAAGCGTCCGATCGGCGTCCTCTTGATGGTGCAGTCGGTGAAAAACTTCTTCGAGCTGGTCACCCAGGTGAAGCTGACGAAGACCGACCATACGATGCTCGCCGGATCGGACGGAAATCTCCTCTTTTGTCCGATCTTTCTCGTCAAAAACCACACCCTCCGCCCCGAGCTGATTCAAGAGATTACGCGGGGGCAGCCGGGGTGGGGAACCAGCCTGGCCGACGTTCATTATCCGGGACAACGCTCGATCAACGGCTTCGCTCCGGTGATCGTCCCCGGCGCCGTTCAAGGAAGCTTCGGCAACCATCGGTGGTATATCTTCACCAGCCAGGATCCACAGGAAACGTATGCACCGATTCAAACCCTCCTCGGATGGGTTGCAGGGTCGGGCCTCCTCGGCATGGGGATGCTCGCCTTTTTCATCTCCTACACCACCGGGCGGCTGGTCCAGCCGATCAAGCAGCTCCAGAAGGGAACCAAACAGATTGCCCATGGAGCGCTTCAAGAGCCGCTCGACATCCGGACGGGGGATGAGATTGAGGATCTCGCCTCCGACTTTAACGAAATGGCGGCCAAAATTAAGGAGTCGTATACGCAGCTGGAGCAGAAAGTAGCGCAGCGAACACAGGATCTGGCGGCGAAGAACCGGGAGCTCTCCGCCCTTTACACGATTGCATCCACGCTGAGTAAATCGCTCAATTTAAAAGAGCTGCTCGATGAGGCCCTCTCCACCGTTTTAACCATCTTCGGCATGAAGGGAGGAATTATCCATCTGCTTGAAGAGGCCAAAGGCCCGCTGCTTCTGATCTCTTCAAGAGGTCTTCCGCTCTATGGCGAGAATCCCAACCAGCGGCGCAAAGACAGCGACATTCTCTTCCGTCACGTCATCGAGAAAGGGGCGGCGATCTCCTCTTTCGGCGAATCGTTGGAAGAAATCCCATTCAACGGAATCTCTTTTCCGAATTTTGTAACGATCCCGATTCGCTCAAAGGGAAACATCCTCGGGACCTTGACCCTTTTCGATCAGACCCCCGCCGCGCTCATCAATCAAGACCTCGGACTGTTGGCGGCGATCGGAAATCAAATCGGCGTGGCGGTCGAGAACATCCGGCTTTATGAAGAGACCAAAAAGGTCGACCAGCTGAAATCCGACTTCGTTTCAAAGGTCTCACATGAGTTCCGAACCCCGCTGACGTCGATTAAAGGATTTATCGAGATCCTCCTCTCTTATGACGACATCAGCGCGGAAAAAGAGCGGGAGTTTCTGCAGATTATCAATCAAGAGTCCGACCGGCTCATTCGGCTGATCAACGATGTCCTCGATCTCTCTAAAATCGAAGCGGGAAAGATCGCTTGGAACATAGAACCGCTCGATCTGGCGGAGTTGATCGATACCACCGTTAAAGCGACCCACTCTCTGGTCGATTCCAAAAAGATCGACCTGCGGGTGGAAACGGAAGTCGACCTGCCGCCGGTGCAAGGAGATCGGGATCATCTCATCCAGGTCCTGAACAACCTCCTTTCAAACGCGATTAAATTCACCGAGAAGGGTCAGGTGGTCGTTTTTGCAAAACGATCGAACGACCGGGAAATTCTCACCGGGGTTCGCGATACCGGCATCGGCCTTCCCTCTAATGAAGCGAACAAGATTTTCAACAAATTTTATCAAGTGGCGCGGCCCGAAAAGGGGCTTCCGAAAGGGACCGGGTTGGGACTTGCGATCTGCCGTGAAATCATCAACCATCTCAGCGGAAGAATTTGGTGCGAGAGCAGGCCCGGACAGGGGGCAACGTTTTACTTCACCCTGCCGATTGCAGAACATCAGCCTCGTGAGACCGAGTCTTCCCCCTCGTGATAGGCCATGCCAAGTATTCCTGACGTCCACTACCAGCCGGTCAAAAAGATCCTCCTTGTGACCCTCGGCCTGAATCTTCTAACCGCCCTCGCGAAATCGATCTGGGGCTACTCCAGCCATTCGATCAGCATGCAGGCCGACGGCTTTCACTCCTTTCTCGATGCGGCCTCCAATGTGATCGGCCTGATCGGGATCTATTTCGCTTCCCGTCCCCCCGACGACGAGCATCCCTATGGACATCGCAAATTCGAGACGTTCGCTTCGTTTTGTATCTCCGTCTTTCTTTTCTTGGGCTGTTTGGAAATTCTCAAAAGCAGCTATGCCCGGTTTCAAGATGGAACGATGCCGGAGATCACTTCGGCCAGCTTCGTCATCATGCTTCTCACCATCCTATTGAATATCGTCGTCAGTCGGTGGGAAAAACGGCAAGGGGTCCTCCTCAAAAGCGAAATCCTCATCGCCGACTCGTTCCATACCAAAAGTGATGTCTTCTCCTCCTTGTCGGTGATCGCCAGCCTCGCCGCCGGTTGGGCCGGCTACCCGATTCTCGATCCATTGGTCGGGGTGGTCATTGCGTTCATCATCGGGAAGGTCGGAATGCAAATTCTAATGGAGAGCTCCAAGGTTCTAACCGACTATTCGCGGATCCACCCGCAGGAGATCCACGACCTGGTGATACAGATCGACGGGATTGAAGAGTGCCACGCCGTCCGAACACGCGGCGGGATCAACCACATCTACGTCGATCTGCACATCCATGTTCATCCCCACATGCATCTTGAAAAGGCCCACGTCCTCGCCCATCGGGTTGAAGCGGAGATCATGAAGCAGTTTACCGATGTCATCGAGGTCGTCGTCCACTTGGAGCCGCACCTGCCGCAGCTTGAGAATGATTGAAAGGGACGCTGTTATGATAAAGCCTGTCATCGCCATCACAATGGGCGATCCATGCGGGATCGGCCCGGAGGTGATCGTCAAAGGTTTACAGGAAAAAGGACTCTACGATCTCTGTCGGAGGCTCGTCATCGGAGATGCGCGTTGGATGTCGGAGGCGGCGGCCCGTTTCGCGCCGGCCCTTTCGATCCGCCCGATCACATCGCTCTCGGAGGCCCGCTTTGAGGAGGGGGTCGTCGAGGTTTTAGACATCGGAGAAAAACCGCTCGCGCCGCTGGAACATGGAAAACCGCATCCCGCTGCGGCGCGCGCCGCGCTTCAGGCGATCACGCGAGGGGCCGAGATGGCGCTGCGCGGGGAGATCGACGGCATCACCACCGCGCCGATCAATAAAGAGGGGATGAAGGCGATCGGTTTCGCCTTTCCCGGGCATACCGAATTCCTCGCCGACCTCGCCAAGAGCGAGAAGTTCGCGATGATGATGGTCGGCGGCGGATTGAAGATCACCTTGACGACGATTCATCTCGCCCTCCGAGAGGCGATTGCAACGCTTCAAAAAGAGATGATTCTCGATGCCCTCCGCCTCACCGATCAATCGATGAAACGCGATTTCGGGATTGAGACGCCGAGGATCGCCGTCACCGCGCTCAATCCGCACGCCGGCGAGCGGGGTCTCTTCGGCGATGAAGAGAAGCGGGAGGTCGTCCCGGCGGTGGAGACGGCCCGCCGGGAGGGAATCGACGCGTCCGGTCCTTATCCGGCCGACACCCTTTTTTACCAGTTGAAGATCGGCCGATTCGATGCCGCCGTCTCCCTCTTTCACGATCAAGCGCTGATCCCGATCAAGCTCCTCGCCTTCGGCAATGCCGTCAACGTCACCATCGGTCTTCCTTTTGTGAGAACCTCGGTCGACCACGGCACCGCCTATGACATCGCAGGCAAAGGGATTGCCGACCCGGGAAGCTTGAAAGAGGCGCTTCGGTTGGCCGCTGCAATGGCCCAAACCGGTCGCCGCCCACACCGATGAACCGACCCCTTCCCCGCCCCCGGAAGGCGTGGGGCCAAAACTTCCTGATCGATCCGAACATCCAGAGAAAGATTCTCGATGCGGCCGAGATTCAGCCGGGCGAACAGGTGGTCGAGATCGGCCCGGGCCGGGGCAGTTTGACGAAGGGACTCCTGGAGCGGGGTGCGGCGCTCCTCGCCATCGAAATCGATCCTCTTTTAGTCGGGATGCTCCAACAGGCATTCCCCGCTCCGCATCTCAAGCTGGTCCAGGCCGATGCGCTTCAATACCCCTTTGAGCAGCTCCCCGCCCCCTTTAAAGTGGTCGCCAACCTTCCCTACTACCTCTCCACCCCCCTGCTGTTCCGCCTCCTGGAGGAGCGCCGCCGGATCTCCAAAATGGTATTGATGCTTCAAAGAGAGGTCGCCGAGCGCTTGGTCTCCGCGGAGGGAAATAAAAACTACGGCGTTCTGTCGGTTCTGGTTCAGCTGTATGCCGACGTTCGGATCGCCTTTCATGTTTCGAGAGGCTGTTTTCGTCCCCGCCCCGAGGTCGACTCTTCGGTGATCCTCCTCCATCCGCTCTCCGAAACACGGGTTCCCCTTCGGAACGAAGCACAATTTGTCCGCATCGTCCGGGGGGCATTCGGACACCGGCGAAAACGGCTCGCCAACGCCCTCGAAAATGCCGGCTTTCGAAGAGATCGGGTGGAAGCGGCGCTGAGAAAAATCGGGATTGATCCGGGCCGCCGCGGGGAGACCCTCTCGCTCGCCGAATTCGCTTCGCTGGCTGACACTTTGGACGACTCTTTCGGAGATCGTTTGGGAGATCGTTTGGGAGATCGTTTGATTGATTAAGAAGGCGATTTATGCTATATTCCCTATTCGAGAAAACTGATGTCGCAAGAACAAATAGAAAAGACCGTTCACCCTCTCCATGTCGTCCCGCTGGGAGGCTTGGGGGAGATCGGCATGAATATGATGACCTTCGAATACGAAGGCTCGGTCGTGCTGGTCGATGTCGGATTGATGTTCCCCAAGAACGATATGTTGGGCGTCGATATCGTCATCCCCGATTTCTCTTCCCTCTTTGATCCGAATAAAAAGGTCCTCGGCATTTTTCTGACCCATGGGCACGAGGATCATATCGGTGCGGTTCCCTATCTTCTCCGGGAGATGGATGTCCCGATTTATGGAACCCCGCTGACCCTCGGCTTTGTTTCGGAAAAATTGAAAGAGCATCGGTCGGAACTTTTCCGGCGGGAAGATGGGTCGCCGATCACCCCCCGTCTGATTTCGATTAAACCGAGAGAGCCGATCTTTGTCGGGCCGTTTTGCATCGAGCCGATCAGCGTGACACACAGCGTGGTCGACAGCGTTGCCTACGCCATCACCACCCCGGTCGGATGCGTTATTCATACCGGAGACTTTAAGATTGATCCCACGCCGGTCGGCGGAAGCTATTTCGACAGTGACCGATTCAAGGAGTATGGCGAAAAGGGGGTTCTCGCCCTCTTCTCCGACAGCACCAATGCCGAGCGGGAGGGGCACACTGGATCGGAGAGCCGCGTCGGCGAGAACTTTGAAAAACTCTTTGGCGAGGCGGAAGGGCGGATCATCATCGCGACCTTCTCTTCGAACATCCACCGGATCGACCAGATCGCTCAGATTGCCAGCCGCCGGGGACGGAAAATTTTCCTGGCCGGACGGAGCATGATCGACAACGTCCGGATTGCGAGGGAACTCGGGTACCTCTCCTTCCCCCTCGACCAGATCGCGCCGATCGACGACCTCGGCCATACCCCCGATGGAGAGGTGGTCCTGATCACCACCGGAAGCCAAGGAGAGCCGATGTCGGCGCTCTACCGGATGGCGACCGACGATCACAAACAGATTCAGATCAAACCGGGTGACACGGTTATCTTATCGGCGAGGGTCATTCCCGGAAATGAGGAAGACATCTCCCACGTGATTAACCACCTTTTTAGAAAAGGGGCCCGCGTGCTGCATGAAAAGATTGCGCCGGTCCATGTCTCCGGCCATGCCAGCCGTGAGGAGCAGAAAAAGATGATCGAGTGGATTCGGCCCGAATTCTTTATCCCGATCCATGGAGAGTATCGGCAGCTGATCTCCCATGCCGCGCTCGCTTCGAAAGCGGGGATCGAACCGGGACATATTTTGGTGGTCGAAGACGGCGACGAAATTCTGCTCCGGCCGGGGAGATGCGAAAAAGGAAAGACGATTCCCTCCGGACGGATTTATATCGACGGGAAAGGGATCGGCGACGTGGAACAATCGGTTTTGAAGGACCGGCGGCACCTCGGCTCCGACGGAATGGTCATCGTGACGGTCACCCTCGAAAAAGAAGGGAGAAAGATCCGGTCGGGCCCCACGCTCCTCTCCCGTGGATTTACTTCCCAAGGCGGCGAGCCTCACCCTCTCTGGAAGGAGATGGAGGCCTCCCTCCGCGCCCTTCTCTCCGACATGGAGACCGACCCGATCTGGGGCTCGGAGTTAACCGCCGACCTGAAAGAAGGGATGGAGACAAAGATCCGCCAGACCGTAAAGAAACTCATCTCCAAGAAAATGAACCGATATCCAATGATCATCCCCAACGTCATCGTCATCTAACGCTTCAACCACGCTCCAAAAGGCGCGCCGCGCGCAAGGTCCCTATGGCGTCAAATAAGTCGAACGGTTATCGGGATGAAATGATCGGGCTGCTGCTGATCGTCGTGGGGCTTCTGTTGGCGATCAGCTTCCTTACCTATCACCCCGAAGATATTTCTTTTTCGACGACCGCGACCCATCCACAGATTCAAAATGCCATCGGCAAGGCGGGAGCGAACCTCTCCGACCTCTTCTTCCAGCTGTTTGGAATCGCTTCTTATCTCTTTCCGGTGATCTTTCTCGTTTTAGGAATCAAATTTTTCAGGGAGGGGTTCGGTCCGATTGCGCTGCGTAGTGTCTCCGGCTCGGCCCTTCTCCTCTTGACGGTCGCCTCGTTGGCCGAATTGGAGTGGGGAGGCTTCGGATCAACCGTCTCCCCCAATTTCCGGGGCGGGCTCATCGGCCGATTGCTGTCGCAGTTTTTCCTCGACTATTTCGCCGCCATCGGGAGCCATATCATCCTCTTCTTCCTCTTTCTCCTCGGCTGGATGTTGATCTCCCCCTTCTCTCCCCGCGCGGCGCTGGAGCAGATCCGGACCCGGGCGTCGGATTTACACCAAATGATTTGGGAGCAGATCGTCATCCGTCAGGGAAAAAAGAAGCGCCGCGCTACCGCCCCCGCGCCTTCATCGAAAGAGCCGGAGATCGCCCGAACGCCGGCGGTCGAACCCCCTCTCCCTCCCCAGATCGCCCTGCGTCCGCAGCAAGAGGTCTTTCCCTTTGTGAGGTCGGAGGAGGGAGATTATCGCCTCCCTCCCCTCTCCCTTTTAGCCGATCCTTCCAGCACGTCCAAACGGATGAGCGAAGAAGAGTGGGTCGCCCAATCCCACATCCTGGAGAGAAAGCTGCTGGATTTCGATGTCGAAGGGAAGGTGACGCAGGTTCATCCCGGGCCGGTGGTCACGATGTTCGAATTCGAGCCGGCCCCCGGCATCAAGCTCAATCGAATCACCAACCTCTCGGATGACCTCGCCCTGGCGATGAAGGCGATGCAGGTCCGCATCGTCGCCCCCCTTCCCGGAAAATCGACAGTCGGGATCGAAATTCCAAACAACATTCGGGAAGAAGTGATCTTAAAAGAAATTCTCTCTTCGGCCCCCTTCAATCAGATCGGCTCGAAGCTCCGTCTTGCCCTGGGAAAAGACATCTTCGGAAATCCGGTCTCCGCCGATCTCGCCACGATGCCGCACCTGCTGATTGCCGGTTCGACCGGGTCGGGAAAGAGTGTCGGTTTAAACGGGATGGTTCTCTCGCTTCTCTACTCTGCAACCCCTTCCGAAGTAAAGATGTTGATGATCGATCCCAAGATGCTCGAATTCTCCCTTTACGACGGCATCCCTCATTTGGTGGCGCCGGTGATCGTCCGAGCGAAAGTCGCCTCCGATGCGCTCAAGAAGATGGTCGCCGAGATGCAACGTCGGTATCAGCTCCTCGCCGAGAAGGGGGTTCGCAACATCGAGGCCTATAACAAATTATTCAAGAACGGCGCCCCCCCTGCGAAGGTGGAGACGGTCACGCCGGAAGGAGCCCCCCCTCCAGAGCCGCAGGGCCCGCTGCCGTATATCGTGATCTTCATCGACGAGCTGGCCGATCTGATGATGGTGGCGCCGCGCGATGTCGAGGATTCGATCACCCGCCTGGCACAGATGGCCCGCGCGGCCGGGATTCACCTGGTCCTCGCCACCCAGCGTCCCTCGGTCGATGTGATCACCGGGGTGATCAAGGCGAATTTCCCGGCCCGGATCGCTTTCTGCGTTTCGTCCAAAACCGACTCCAGAACGATCCTCGATGCCAACGGCGCCGAGCAGCTGTTGGGAAAGGGAGACATGCTCTATCTTTCGGCCGGCACCGGGAAGATTCTCCGGGTGCACGGCTCCTATGTCTCGGAAGAAGAGATTAAAAAGGTCACCTCCTTCGTGAAGGAACAGGCCTCTCCGCATTATGAGGCCGCCCTCTCGGAAGAGGCCCCTTCCCCGGAAGAATCTTCCTTAAACGAACGGGATGAACTTTATGAACAAGCGCGAGAGCTGGTCATCTCAACCGGTCAGGCATCCGCCTCTTTCATTCAGCGGCGGATGCGCGTCGGTTACCCCCGTGCCGCCCGGATGATCGAAATGATGGAAGAGGATGGGGTGATCGGACCGGCGAGCGGCGGGAAACCGAGAGAGATCCTCGTCAAAAAGGAGATCGGTTAATGATTTGCTTTATCAGAAAGGATTTACTGTGACGTTCTTTAGAATAACGCTGAGCCTCTTCATTCTTTCCCTATGGGTGACATCGCCCCGCGAGAGCGCAGCAAAAGAAGATCCGGCCTCCGTGGCGAAAAAGATCCAGGCGGCCTATGATAAGATCACCGACCTGCAGACCGACTTCGTCCAAACCGTTCGCTTCCAAGACTTCGACACCCCCTATGTCTCCAAAGGAAAATTGTTCCTAAAAAAAGGAAAGATGCGGTGGGACTACCAAGAACCGAGCCGTCAGCAGATTGTCGTTGAAGGAGAGACGGCCACCTTCTATATCCCGGAGCACAAACAGGTCATCAAGAGCCGGATCGGCGGCCAATCGGACAGTCACCTGCCGCTGCAGCTTCTTTCCGGAACCAGCCGCCTCGACCAAGACTTTCAAATCTCCATTGAGGAGGAACGCCCCGACAAATCGCTCTCACTCCGCCTGACTCCGAAGAGCAAGGAGACGCAAGTCAGCAAGGTCCTCGCCTCAGTCGCTCCCTCTCCTCAAGTAGAAGGGTTGGTGATTCAGAAAGTGACCCTCTTCGAGGAAAATGGAAACGTTTCCACCTTTTCTTTTGAAGGAATGCAGATCAACAAAGGGATCGGTGAAGACCTCTTTGTCCTCAAAATTCCCAAAGGAACGGAGGTTATCGACTCTCCGTAAGGAACCCCCTTTTTCAAGAGTACAGAATAGAGAGAGCCGTTCTTGAGGGGGAATTCAATGACATTTTCCCGCTATTCGGATATACTCTAAAATATTTACGCCGAGGGGACCTTTGGTCGACGCGTCGAGGAAGACCGGGCTAAAAAAGAAAATTGTTTCGGCGATGGTGATCATGGCCATCCTCCCCGTCTTCCTTGGACTGATTGTTACCTCTTGGAGAGGAACCACCGCCCTTCGCAAGGCGATTGGAACCAACTTTGAAGGCCTTGCAAAAGAGGCGGCAAGCAAGACCGACCTCGGTGTTCAAAAAGAAATCGCCGAGCTTCACTTTATCGGCGCCTCCCCGGAAATGCAGCAAGCGTTACGCAACAGCACAATGCTCACCTTCGATCGGGAAGCGCCCTCCGGCAAAGCGCTTCCCTCTTCTCTCTTCGACCCGAAACTCGTCCCCTTTTTAGACCGAACCATTCACCTCCCCGAAAATGAATCGGTTTTACAGTCGCTGGTCGTCGTCAACCGCATCGGCACTCCCATTGCGGCCTCTTCCAATATCCTAGATAAGGTCTCTTCCACTGCGGAATCCGTTTGGTGGAAAGAGAGTTCCAATGGGGAAAAAGGGGCCGTCTACATCGGCGGGATTTATCAAGACGATCAAAACAGATCTGATTTTCTCTTCGATATTGCGTTACCTATTTTTCAGAAGGAGAACGGACGATTCCTAGGGGCCCTGAAGGCGAGCCTTCATCTCAAACCGTTTTTGCAGCCGTTTATCTATCCGATTCGGTTCGGATCGACCGGACATGCGATGCTGATTGATTCGGCCGGCGTCGTTTTAATCTGCCCGATCCTTCCAACCGGAAGCCATGTCGCCGATCCCTCTCTTTTAGAGACCATAACCTCCGATCATTCCGGCTGGGTCACCGCCCACAACGACGGCCATGGCGGGACCAATTCCATTGTCGGATTTGCACCCCTTCCCGCAGTCAGCCAGTTGGTTTCCGCGAAGGGAGGCAAACCGTGGCACAGCTTTATCCGGCAGGAGCCGAAGGAGACCTATGAGCCGATTCAGTCGCTGCTGAGGACTGTCTCGGGATACGGATTGCTTTTGGTTGTCTTTACAGGTACCATCGGGTTGACCGTCGCGGGAAAATTGGTGAAGCCGCTCCTTCTGTTGCACGAGGGGGCCGAACATATTCGAAAAGGGGATCTCGGATATCGTCTTCAAGTCAAAACAAACGATGAAATCGAGGCACTTGCCGATAAATTTAATGAGATGGCGGAGCGGCTCTCCGAGTCGTATGCGACCTTAGAGCAGAAGGTTCTGGCCCGGACCCGCGAGCTCCAGGCGCTGAATCAAATTGCGATGACCTCGAACCAATCGCTCGAATTGCAAGGCCTCTTGGATACGACGATTGAAAAGGTCATTGAGGTCACCGGATTCGAGTCGGGATATATCGAGATCCTTAATCCGAAAGAAAACAGGCTGGTGATGAAGAGCCATTTCGGCCTCTCTTCCGCGTTGCTCGACCAACAGGGCCTCTTCTCTGAAAGCCGTCCCCTCTCCGAAGAGGTCATCGAGACCCGCGCGCCGGTCATTCTGGAGCGGGCGCAGCAGCCGGAAACAAAGCACCCCTTTATACTGGAAGGGTATCAGACCCTCATTGCCTTCCCGATTCAATCGAAAAATAAAATCATCGGGACCTTTACCCTCGCCAGCCGGGCGGTTCACTCCCTGACCGTGCAAGATCTACAGCTTCTCTCCTCGATCGGGAACCAGATCGGCACCGCGGTGGAAAACGCCCATCTCTACCAAAAAGAGCAGGAGACGGTGGAGAAGCTGGTCGAGATGGATCGAATCAAATCGGAATTCCTCTCAAACGTCTCACACGAACTCCGAACCCCGCTGACCTCCATTATCGGTTTTTCGGAAATTCTCCTCGACCACTTGGCGGGTGATCTGACCTCCGAGCAAGAATCATACGTCCGGAACATGAACACAAGCGGGCAACACCTCCTCGAGATCATCAACAATCTCCTCGACCTCTCCAAAATCAAAGCCGGCAAGATGGAGATCTATCCTCATCCCTTCAGCCTCCGAGGCCTATTGGAGACGGCCCAGCAGACGATCATCCCGCTGACCTATAAAAAAGGCCTCCACTTCGACGTCTCGGTTGAAGAAGGGCTCGATGTGATCTACAGCGATGAGGGAAAGATTAAACAGATTTTGCTGAACCTCCTCGGAAATGCCGTCAAGTTCACCCCGGCCAATGGCATCATTAGCCTTCATGTCCGGATGAGCCGGCTCGGACGGTCCCAAGCGGTCGAGATACGGGTCCGAGACACCGGCATCGGCATTCCGGAACATTCGCTGAAAAAGATCTTTGACGAATTCCAGCAGATCGACGGTTCCTATACCCGCGACTATCCCGGCACCGGTTTGGGCTTGGCGATTACGAAGCGCTTTATCGACATGCTGGGGGGGGAGATCACGGTTCAAAGCCAATCCGGGGCAGGCAGCACCTTCCGTGTCCTCATCCCGCTCTCGGAGGGGAGCCGGATGCGTCAGCTTGATCTGGTTATTCCCTCACAAGACGCGGTGAGAGCCGCACAGCCCTATAATCTTCAATTGCAAGACACGGAAGAAGAGCGTCCCCGCATCCTCATCGTTGAAGATGATCCCGCCGTCGCCAAGCTGCTCGCCCTTTATCTGACCCAGGAAGGCTATGCCATCCTTCATGCCTATGACGGACAAGATGCGATCGAGAAGGCGCAGGAGCTCCGACCTTTTGCGATCACCCTCGATATTATGCTCCCGCGGATCGACGGGTGGGAGGTGTTGAAGAAGTTAAAAACCCTCCCCGCCACCCGAGACATTCCGGTGATCATCGTTTCCATCGTAGAAAATCCGACCCTCGGCTTCAGCTTGGGGGCAGTCGACTACTTCACGAAGCCGATCAATCGCAAAGGGCTGATCGACAGCCTGAAGAAGTATAGCATTACCCAATCGATCATCCGAAAACCGATCAACTTCTTGGTCATCGAACAAGACACGACGGTCATGGAACAGATCGGCTCCATTCTCGACGAGGAACGCTTCGGCGTCATCAAGACGAACAAAGGGGAAGAAGGGGTTGCTTTGGCAGTCGAGATACAGCCTGATCTCATCCTCCTCGACCTGATGCTTGAAAATATCTCGGGCATCGAGACGATCCACCGTTTAAAACAACACCCTACCGCAAAGAACATTCCGATCATTCTCTTTTCATCAAGGGAGCTGACGCGCGAAGAAAAACATATCCTCGACGGCCAGGTCCGGGAGATCATCTATAAGGGACCGTCCCTCAAGGAGACGTTGATTCAGGAGGTTCGAAAGTTTGAGAAGCTCTATCCGGACAAGGCCAAGATGATCGACGGCCTCACCGGCCTCTATAATGAACGGTATCTCAATAACCGGCTGGCCGATGAGGTGAATCGGGCCTTCCGCTATAAACGCCCCTTTTCAATTTTCGTCTCCAATATCGATGAATTTCGCCTCTTCAATCGACGGCATGGAACCGAAGCGGGCAACCACGTGCTGCGTGAGTTGGCTGTCCTCTTTCGGCGAAATACACGCGCGTCGAATCCGCTCTGTAGGTGCGGCGGGAGCACCTTCACCCTGCTGCTTCCCGAAACGACGCGGGATGCCGCACGGATGGCCGCCGAAAAAATCAGGAAATTGGTAGAGTCTCACGATTTCTCCGTTTCAGGAAAACAGTCCCTGGAAATGATCACGATCAGCATTGGCATCTCCACCTTCTTCGATGATGCCGACACCGCCGAGAAGATGATTATTCAGGCGAGCAGCGCGTTGCGCCACGCGCAAGAGCAGGGAGGCAATCGCACTATGTCGAGCGATCGGATCCATACCCATGAATCCTAAAAAAGTATTGATTGTCGATGATGAAGAGTTCGTCCGACAGCTCATTCAGATCAAGCTGAAGTTCTGCGGGATTGAAACGATCGAGGCTGGAAACGGCGTCGACGCAATCGAGAAGGCGATCTCCGAGCGACCCGACCTCATTTTGATGGATGTCATGATGCCGAAGATGAACGGCTTCGAAGCCTGTCAACGGCTCAAAGCGAGCAAAGAGACGGAGCATATCCCCATCGTCATGCTGACCGCGCGGGGCGATCCCACCGCGAAGGAGCGGGGCGAAAACGCCGGAGCCATCGAATATCTCACCAAACCGTTCTCGCCGCAGAAACTGGCCGATCGGATCATCGAGATCTTAAAGCAGTCTGAGGTTCAATCGTGACGCAGCCTTGCAGGCTGCGTGCTCGCTTCCCTATTCGATCTTCCCGATCTTCCCATTGACAACCCCGCTTCGCTCATTGTATTTTGAACTATCTTCCTCGCCAGGATGATCGAGGCCTTCACCTGCCGGGGGGACGGCTTCTTCGATGTCGCCCCCAGCGAACCTGCGCCCTCCAAGAAAGGAGTATCCCATGGCGGACAATTCATTCGATGTCGTTTCAAAGGTCGAAATCCAAGAGGTCAAGAACGCCGTCGAGCAGGCGGTCAAAGAGATCCGCCAGCGCTTCGACCTGAAAGGAACCAAGAGCGAAATTCGGCTGGAAGAAGAGAAGGAGCTGATCGTCACCTCGGACGACGATTACAAGTTGAAGGCGGTCCTCGACATTCTTCAATCCAAGCTGGTCAAACGAGGGGTCTCTCTAAAAGCGCTCGATTATCTGCCGATTGAACGAGCGCTGGGGGGAACCGCGCGCCAAAAGATCAACCTTCAGCAGGGAATCGCTTCGGAGAAAGCAAAAGAGATTACCAAAGCGATTCGAGACAGCAAACTTAAAGTGCAGGCGCAAATACAAGGAGACCAGGTCCGCATCTCCAGCAAGAGCAAAGACGATCTGCAATCGGTCATGAGCCTTCTTCGTTCCCAAGACTTTGGAGTCGATTTGCAGTTTGTAAATTACCGATGACGAAAAGCAGCCTGCGCCGGCCCGAACCGGAAGGGCTCCTACTCAATAAAGATTAAATAGAAATCGTTCAAATGGGTCCGTGTCGGACCGATTCGAATCAGATCTCCCAGGGCATCAAAGAAATAATACGCATTGTTATCGTCCAGCGCCCTCCGGGCATCGATCCCCTTCCGGGCCGCCCGCGAAACCGTTTTTCCATCGGCCACCGCGCCTGCGGCATCGGTCGGACCGTCGGTCCCGTCGGTGGAGAAAGCGGCCGCCATCATTCCTTTTTCCCCTGCAAGGGCAAGGGCTGCGGAGAGGGCAAATTCCTGACAGCGTCCTCCCCTCCCACGCCCGCGCACCGTCACCGTCGTCTCGCCTCCCGCAATCAAACAGACCGGCGGCGCGTTCTTCTTCTGATGCCGCTTTCTCTCCAAGGCAAGCGCGATCAGAACCTTTGCCACCTCTCGCGCTTCCCCTTCCAGACCGGAGGTCAGACGCTCCGGATGAAATCCGGCCGCCTTGATCTGACGGGCCATCTCGGCGACGGCGACGGCGCCGTTCCCAATCAACCGGTTTTCAATGTTGCGCCCGAGGCGTTTCGGCGTGTCGGGACGGCGGCCTGCAGCCCCCGCTTGAAGGACCCACCGTACCGACCGATCGGCCTTCCTCCAAATGGAATACCGATTTAGAATATCGATTGCATCGGCGAAGGTAGAGCGGTCAGGGACCGTCGGGCCGGAGGCAATCACATCGAGGCGATCTCCGACGACATCTGAAAGAATGAAGTTCACCATCCGTGCCGGCGAGACCGCCTCCGCGAGACGCCCCCCTTTGATTCCGGAAAGATGTTTGCGGACGGCATTGATCTCACCGATGACGGCGCCCGAACGAAGAAGGAGGTCGGTGACCTGCCGCTTGGCGCGAAGGGAGATCCCCTCTGCCGGCAGCGGCAGCAGCGCCGAGCCGCCCCCCGACCAAAGTCCGATGACCAGATCGCCGCGCCGGACCTCGTGGGCCCGATGAAGGATCTCTTTCGCCGCCGCCTCGCCCGACCGGTCCGGGATCGGATGCCCTGCTTCAATCACTTGAATTTTACGGCAAGCGCCACCGTAGCCATACTTCGTCACGACGATCCCGCCGGTGATCGCCTCGCCGAGGATGCGCTCCGCCTCCTCGGCCATCCGAGCCGATCCCTTCCCGGCTCCGAGCAGATGGACCGCACGATTCCGCCGGAGCGGATAGCGATGATCTCCCCATTCCACGATTTCGTTCTTGAGACGAAGATTTTTTCGGAGAAGCAAGGCGGGATCTAACGCGCTTAGAAGAGACCGGATGATCCGTTCAAGCGATTTCTTTTGAAGAAAAGGAGGGTTCATCGCTGGCAGTGGCGTGCATTAAAGGGAGGGATCACGGGAAGGTCGGACGCCATTGATCGAAGTCTGGGCGCGGTGACCGGAGCCTACGGATTGTGAGACAAAACTTTTTTCGACCCGGCGTTTCGAGTCAAGCGTTATCCCTTGGACGCTTTCTCCCAATCTGAGAGAAATTTCGCCAGCCCGAGATCGGTCAGCGGGTGTTTCATCAATTGTTGTAAAACGGAAAAGGGCATCGTGGCGACATGGGCCCCGATCTGGGCCGCCTCGATCACATGGATCGGATTGCGGATGCTGGCGACCAGGACCTCGGTTCCAAAGTCATAGTTCGAAAAAATGGTAACGATCTGATCGATCAGATCCATACCGACCTGACCGACGTCGTCGAGCCGGCCGATAAAGGGGCTGACGTAGGTCGCCCCCGCCTTGGCGGCCAAGAGGGCCTGCGCCGGCGAGAAGATCAGCGTCACATTCACCCGGGTTCCCTCTTGGGAGAGACGGCGGGTCGCTTTGAGTCCGTTCGGCGTCATCGGCACTTTCACGACGACGTTTTGATGAATCTTCGCCAGCGAGCGTCCCTCCTCGAGCATTCCCTCCTCATCGGTGGCGACCACCTCCGCCGAGATCGGCCCATCGACGATCTGGCAGATCTCTTCGATCAGCTTCCTGAAATCTCTCTTCTCCTTGGAGACCAACGACGGATTGGTGGTGATCCCGTCGATCAATCCCAACGCAACCGATTCTTTGATTTCGGAAATATTTGCGGAATCCAAAAAGAATTTCATCGAAACACTCCTTTATCTCCGGGGAGCCGCGGACGGCTTCGGCTTGGCGCCTGTTTGCGTCAACTCCTTAATCTGTTTTTTAAGCTCTTCCGACAGGGGATCGTTCGGCTTCAGTTGAACCAGTTTTTCCCAGACGACTCTCGCTTTATCGGGATCATTCTTGTCGTTCAAATAGATAATGCCGGAGTTGTAAAGGGCGACCTCATGATTCGGATCGACCTTCAACACTTTGTTTAACTCTTCCAATGCCTGGTCGGTCTCTCCGAGGCTGCGGTAAGAGGAGGCGAGATCGGTCCGGACATGGTTGTTGTTGGGATCGACATCGAGCGCCCGCTGATAAAATTCCTTGGCTTTCTCAAAACGCTGAATGTCATAATTTGCGTTTCCCATGAAGACGAGCGCCTCGATATCTTTTGGATTCTTCTCCAGACGCGCTTTATATTCCGCCAATTTTTGCATAAAAGGAGCCGGGGCGCCCGATCCGTGGGGAGCGTCACCGGGCGGAGAAGGAGGCGGCGCGCCGGCCGACGGGGCTGCCGGAGCGGTCGCGGCGGGGGGCGGCGGTGGAGTGGCTTCGCCGACCTTCTCGTCAATGCGCTCTTTCTTTTGGCAGCCGAGAAGCGCAAGGGCCAAGCAGAAAGAGACAAAAACAACCCTGAATAAAACAACCATGGGACAACCTCATAAAAAAAGACGCCCCATCTTACCCGATCACCCACCGGGTGTCAACACTTCTGCGGAGGGAAGAGCGACCGCGCCACGACCTTTGTGACGGCGGCTGAACCGGTCGATGGCCGGGATTGACAGCGCTCGGCGAAAGTTGCAAAAATAAATGGATGGAGTTGACAAGGCGATCCTTGTTTTCACCTGTTTTCGCCGACCCAACCTGAGCAATCAAATGGGAACAGGTGCTTTGCAGATAAACCTGAAACGGTCGCCTCGACTGAGAATAAATAGCGCACTGAGAATAAATAAAGGAATAACCGATGATCTCACGGAACGATGTAAAGAAATTGCTGGCGTTCGAAAATGGAGACGCCTGGGTCACCACCTTGAGTTTAAACGTCGACGGGCGGGCGCTTCCAAAGCGCCAGGGATACAGTCTGGTCTTCAAAAATCTGCTGAAGCAGACGCGGGCCGATTTAGAGCAAGCGGCGCTGTCGCCGCAGATTCGCGCGTCGATCGAAGCGGATTTTAATCGGATGGAAGCTTATCTCCGGGATGAATTTCAAAGAAGTCACCATCGCGGCCTATTAATCTACGCCTGCTCACGGAAGGGACTCTGGCAACCGCTTTCTTTCCCGGTTCCCCTTCGATCGAAATTGGTCGTCCAGCCCCACCCCTATACCCTTCCCCTCACCTCCCTCCTCGATCAATATCCAAAATATGGTGTCGTCGTGGTCAGCCAAGAGCGGGCCCGCATCTTTGAAGTCTATTTGGGCGAGATCGTCGAGCATTCTGAAATCTACGACGAGGTCCCCGGCAAGGTCCACGATCCCGAAAGCAGAGAATTCAAATCGATGGCTTGGTATGGGTTGGCGGAGCGGCGGCTGGAGCGACGGGGGAGAAGGTCGGAAAGCGGCGTCGGGGGGGGGAACTCGGAGAGCAGCGTCTATGGATTGGCCGAGCGGAAAATCGAACGTCACGTTGAAAACCATGTCCGGCATCACTTCAAGCGGATTGCCGACACCACCTTTACCTTCTTCCGAGACCATCACTTCGATTCGCTGATCCTCGGCGGCCAGCCGGAAAATGTAAACGGATTTGAATCGACCCTGCATCGGTATCTCGCCTCCCGGATAATCGGAAGGATTAAGGGAGATCCCAAATCATCCCTCCCCGAACTGCTGGAAGAGAGTCTTCAGGTCATTCAGCAGGCGGAATCGGAGCAAAAAGATCAATTGATCCAGCGGATCAAAGATGCAAACGGTCCGAATGGGCTCGGCGTCCTCGGCCTGGCCCCCACGCTGCATGCGTTGATGCAAGGGGGGGTGCAGACGCTGGTCGTCCATGACGGGGCGACCCTTCCCGGCGGACGATGCCCTTCTTGCGGCCATCTCACCTTACAAGAAGAGGCCGCCTGCCCCGATTGCGGCACGGCGACGGAGCCGATTCCCGACCTCGTCGAAGAGGCGATTGAAGAGGCGATTTTGCAGGGAGCCCAGGTGGTCCACCTGCAACAGCATCCGGTCCTTTCGGAGTCACAGGGGATGGCCGCCCTCCTTCGTTATCAGCCGGCAAGAAACACCAACGTGGCAAAAGGGGCGGCTTAATCGCTTTATTCATCACTTAAGGAGGGATCTGAAAATGGCGGCGGTTGCACTGACAGCGCATGCCGAGATCGGGCGAGCGATCGAAGAGGCGCTCGGATTCATTCCGGTCGAGTCGATCCTTCGGGACAAGATCGTCGCCATCCATCCGAACGACACCATGGCGACCGACGACGACACCTCCGCCGTCACCCAACCCGACACCTTGGAAGCGGTGATCCGATATGTAAAGCGGTTCCAGCCGCGCGAGCTCATCGTCTCAGGCGGCTCCGGCGCTTTGGAAACCGAGGCGGTCTTCCGGGCCAGCGGGATGATGGCGGTGGTTGAACGCGAGGGGGTCGCTTTCGTCGACCACAACAAGCCGCCGTTTGCAACGATTCCGCTCGATTATGGGCCGATGCGAGAGGTGGTCGTCCATGAAGGGGTGCTCCGTTATGAAACGGTCATCTCCTTGAGCCAGCTGAAGGTCCACTCCCAGTCGGTGATCGTCGGCGCCATCAAAAACATCGCGATGAGCTGGCCCGCGGCCGACTATTACGGCCACCCCAGAATGGGGAACAAATACGGACGGAGCGGAATGGTGGAGGACAAAAACGCCTTTATCGCCGGAATGCTCCAGCGCTTTCGTCCCCACCTCGGCATCGTGACGGGACATCCGGCGATGATCGCCACCGGGCCGACCGGCGGGGTCGCCATCGAAACCGGACTGGTCGTCGCCGGCGTCGACCCGGTCGCGGTCGATACGGTCTGCGCCTCGCTCCTCGGCTTCTCTACCCTCGGCGTGGAATACCTTCGCCAGGCGATCAAACTGGGCCTCGGCGAGGGCGACCTCAAACGGATTGAGATCAAAGGGCTTGGTCTGGACGAAGCGATGCGCATTTTTAATGAGAAAGCCTATGGTGTCCGCCGGGTATTGAAATCGGCCTGATCGCCGGAACGGTCCCCTTTGAGCGACATCCCATCCTGGCCGAGCCGACCGGTGCGGTCGTGAGGAGACCCGGACCTCCTTTTCCTTGACTTTAGGGGAGCCCTTCTGTTATCTCCCCAATACTAGGGAACCGCCTTTTAATCCAAGGCACTCTCTCTCTTTACTTTCATCGTAGATATTAAAGTAGACATTAAATTATGGCCTGGATCATCCAGCACCTACTCGCAGTGACCCTGTTGATGCTCCTCTTTGCAGTTGGTTCCGTCCTGGGCCTTTTTCGGTTTCTTCCGGAGCGCTATTTTCAGCGGTCCCGACCGCGGTTTGCAGCCCTTGCCGCCAGCGGGGTGGTTGCAGTCCTTTTCTCAGTGATCTTAACCAATTGGTATGGCCTCAAACGAGACCGAGATGACCGCTTGATCGCGTTGCGCGATCAACACTATCGGCAACTTCGGCCGGTGCTCCGACAGGAGGCGCTGAATCTTCAAGAAATCGCCGGGCTCATTTCGACAGAGGCGCATATCGCACAGATGACAAAAGGCCGGGCCGGGGCCGATCCATCGCGCTTGCTCTGGCCGGAGGAGATGAGTCATGACCTGGTCCATCATTTCTCCGATTATGAGCGCTCGAAGCAAGATCTCCTGATACAGATCACGATTCAAGATCAGGAATTCCACTCGGCGCTCGACGTCGCCGAGCGCCAGAGGACGCCGCCGATCGAATTGGCCCCGGATTGGAGGGAGACCGTCTCGATGGCGTTCATTGAATCGTGCGTGGGACATGGAAACGGCATCGGGCTGATCGTCAGCAAAGAAGGATTTATTTTTTCGTCCTGGGACGTTTCAACCCGTGGGAAGGGGGCTCCCTCTCCCGATCAGGCGGCCGCTTTTCAACGATTTAAATTGCTCCATATCGACCCGACGCTCCGGTTCCAGTGTGACAGTCTGAAATCCCGTGCCCAGGTCATTCAACAGCGGGCGGAGGAGCTCGCGCAAGAGGCGCTGCGCCTCTCCGACGGGTGGGTTCTCAACGGGAGCTGTGAATTTATCAAAAGCGAGGATGGACTCGACTGAGGGCGGAAGCGATCGGCGGAGATCGGTGAGCCGACCATCATTCATCCGGAGTGATCTGTGAAAATTTTGGCCTTTGCCGCCTCTCTGAGGCAGGGATCATACAACCGCAAGCTGATCAAGGAAGCGGCGGCGCTGCTCCGATTCCATTCGGATCTGGTGTTGGATCATGCCGACTACCGCGAATTTGAAATGCCGATTTTTGATGGCGATTTGGAGGAGCGGAGCGGCATCCCGGCCGGGGGAAGAGAATTCATCCGGCGTATTCAAGGGGCGGACGGTCTCGTCATCGCCACACCGGAATACAATGGAGGGATACCCGGCACCCTGAAGAACGCGATCGATTGGTCGTCGAGGAATGACCCCGATCCCTTGGAAGGAAAACCGGTTTTATTGCTGGGGACTTCGCCCGGCCGATTCGGTGCCGTGCGGGGGCTTTGGCATACGCGGGTGCCGTTCGAGGCGATCGGCGCTTACGTCTACCCGGAGGTGTTTGCGCTTCCCCTCGCCCGCGAGGCGTTCGACCCGTCGGATCGATTTATCGATCCGAAAAATCGAGATCGGCTGGGAGCGCTCCTCACCGCTTACCTGCAGTATGTCGGTTCCCTCAGCCGACGGATCGACCGTTAACGCGTTGATCCGGCCGGCGATATCGATTCCCTCGGACCGGCCGAATCCTTTCACACCAGGCCGGTTCGCTGGATCGTTCCCCAGAGCGACTCGATATCATAGTCTCCGCTGTGGAGGAGCCCATTCACGTAAAATTCGGGGGTCCCGGTCGCACCGCTGTCCAGACCGCTTCGCACATCTTCTTTCACCCGCTCGGCATGGACATGCCCCTCGAGCTCCCGTTCAAAGTGATCGGGATCGAGATCGAGCGCCTCGGCGTAAGAGACCAGGTCTTCCTCATCGAGCGCATATTGATTCTCAAAGAGCATTTGATACATTTCCCAGAACTTTCCCTGGGCTGCGGCCGCTTCGGCCGCCTCGGACGCCTGCTGCGCATGCGGATGCTTCTGGGTGAGCGGAAAATGCCGAAAGACAAATCGGACCCGGTCGCCGAGCCGCGCCTGGATCTCCTGAACGATGTCGACGGCCCGCTGGCTGTGGGGACATTCAAAATCACCATATTCGACCAGCGTAATCGGCGCCGTCTCCAGGCCCTGAATATGGTCCCGGGGGCCGACCGGCACCGCCAGCTTCCTCTGATTTTGCTTCGCATTCATCTCATCCCCTCCCTTATTAGAATCGATCTTCTTCTAAATCGTAGACATCGAACCAGATATAGACGGGGCGGTGTTTCGGGACATATGTTTCGATATACGCTTCCAGATATTCCTGGGCATGGTCCTCCAAATCGCAGAGCCTCAACGCGCGCATTTTATTATTCCACCGGATAATCTCCATCCGATCCTTCACTTTCGACTTTGCAACCAACCAGTCGGCAAACTCCGCATCGGTCGCCCCGGTCGCGACGAATGCTTTGACCGGCTCCGGACCGAGTCCGGTGAATGCATATAATTGGCTCGACAGGGAACAGGGCCAGTAGTTGTACTCCCCATTCATCCCTAAAAGGAACGCCCGGCATTTGTCGAGCGCCCGGGCCGCAATGACATACCCTCCGAGCATCGCGTGGGGACTTCTCGGAAAATCTTTCCTCAAATCTTTTGCCATCAGGCGAAGCTTCTCCTCGTCCATCTTCTCTCCTCTGTCGTCGGCAATCCGGACCTGCGATTGTGAAACCCAATCTCGATTCAAACCTCGGGAAGCCCCGGGACAGGGTTACTGTTCGTAATTTTCGACCACTTTTGCCGGACGGACCTTGGCGACATCGGGATTCGCCTGCGCATCGCGGAGGCCGCGTCTTTGCCGCAGCAGGTCCCAGCATTGATCCAATTCCACCGTGATCTTCTGAAGGCGCTTCACCTCATCGTCGCTCAGATTCTCCTTTGAATAGAGGTGGTGCTCTTCTTTTGCAAGCGTATCGATGTGATTTAACACCTTTCCGTCTTCCATGTTGGAATCCTCCGCTGTGAATGAGATCGGTATGACCCGCCTGTCGGGTCTTTCAGCCCAGTCTAAATGAAGCGCCTCGCCCCTTACAAGTCTCGTTCAAGGGAGAATGCAATTTAGTTGACATCGATTTTTTAACCGTGCTAAATTTCGTTGGATGTTTGGAAATCGGCGCCGGTCAACCGGCGCCGCGTGAAAGATCTAAAAAATAAAATCGCATTTCCGAGAAATACTTTCTCATCCTTTGATTCAGAGCAAACCTGTCGAAAGATGGGGACGCAGAGCCACGGGGCTAAAGCCGACAAGCCATGCCCGCCAAGCCGCCGAAGGAAATTCCTTTTGGCGGCTTTTTTGTGTGTGGAGACTCTGCGGCGATGCAATCTCGGACAAAAACGGTAATTCCCTTTCTCATCCTTTTTATTTTCACCCTGCTTACGGTGTCATTGCTCGGCCGGACCTCTCCCGTCTTTGCATTCAATGCGACTTTATCTTGGGACAGTGATACCGATCCGAACCTCGCCGGATATAAAGTGTATTATGGGTCGGCGTCGCGGAGTTATGGAACACCGATTATCATCGGCAAGCAGAATAGCTACACGGTCAGCGGGCTCGGATCGGGAACATACTACTTTGCCCTCACCGCTTATACCGCCTCCGCGGCGGAGAGTTCGTTTTCAAACGAGATCAGCAAAACGTTTTTGGAGCCGGCGCCGATCATTCTCAGCATCCGGACCAGCAATACCTCCGGCAGTAGCACGACAATCGCTTGGATAACTGACAAACCGTCCGACGGCCAGGTTCAATACGGCACAACCGCTTCCTATCGATTATCCACCCCGATCGCCGCCTCATTGGGACTGGCCCACAGCCAGATTCTAAAAAACCTGATCCCTTCGACGACATACCATTTTAGGGTTCTCAGCCGAGATGCGGCGGGAAATCGGGCCACCTCAGCGGATCACACCTTTACCACTTCCGCCGAGACGCCCCCTTCCCCCGTCGGCGATGCCACGCCGCCCCTTCTCTCAGGCCTCACTTTAATCGATCTCACCAGCAGCAGCGCCTCTATTACTTGGAACACCAACGAGACGGCGACCACCCAGGTAGAGTATGGCACCACCGCCTCGTATGGTTCTACATCGGCACCCAATACCGCTCTTTCGACGGAGCACAGCGCAACCTTACTCGGCCTGACCCCATCGACCACCTATTATTACCAGGTAAAAAGTGCCGATCGCTCCGGGAACCTTGCGATCTCCGCCAACACCCTCTTCACCACCCCTGCATCCGACATCCCTGCTCCGGTAGCCGACATTCCCGCTCCGGTCTCTTCGATTTCAACCCCTTCTTCTCCCCCCCTTTCGACCGGCCCGGACGAACTGCCGCAAAATCAAAGTGCCGCCAACGGCGGAGGATGCGCGGTCACGAACGGATCGAATAGGAACCCTCGAAGCCTGAACCAGGCAGCCGAGATCCCCTTGCTCCTCGGAATGGTTTTCCTGATGCTCTTGAAGAAAGTGTTTAAGAGGGAAGGAAGATCGGAGAAAGAAGGGCGGGATTCGAATGAACCCCGCCCCTGAAGGTCAATGATGAGAGAGGGAGAAGTCGGCGTTCATAAAGGTTCCGCCGGTTGATGGGACGACGATCTCAATACCCTTCGGTGAGAGGTGGGGAAATCCCTTTGCGGAGAGAATGGCGATGGTATACGTTCCCGGCGCCAGGTCATCGAGAGTAAATGAAACGGCTCCCGTTTTGTCGACATCGACACCGACCGAGTTCACATTCTCATGGCCGATCGTGGCGCTCACCAAAACGGTACCGGAGGTAAACCCGGTCGGCAGATCGGCCACTGTGATATTGCCGGTCACCTTCCCCGCCGTCCCCGACGCCGGCTGCAGGCTGGCGGAGCCGGTAAACTCGACCGCCGTCGGCGCATCCTTTGAAAGGGTCACCGTGCGACTGCTCACCTTATAGAGGCCATCATCGTTCGGCGTGTCGACGAGATACTGGGCCGCCGCCGACAGCTCTTTCTGATAGCTGACCGGAACGGTCGTGGCATAGGTCCCATACCAGGGCGCGTCGGCGGAGAGGCTGAAGATGAAAGAGCCGTCGGTCAGGTCGACGGCATGCCGATTGACCTGGTACGGCTTTCCGTTGATCGTCTGACGGACACGGGCATCGGCGCTCGTCGGATTGATATGGCCGTTCAACACGGCGACCGCCGAGAGCGGCAGCGCGATCGGCTGCGTCGTCGTGCTGAGGGCAGTCTCCCCTTTCGCTGCCACCGGAACCCCGGTGGTCAACACGGTCGCCGTCACCTCGGAGGCGATCACCACATCATAGGTCCCCGCGGTGTCTTGCGGATAGAGGGTTTTGACCATGTCGCTGTTCGGCAGCGGATATAGAATGAACGTACCGTCCGGCTTGATCCGGGTCTGCTTGTAAACATATCCATTAATCTCCGCCTTGACGATCGCCCCGGAGGAGGTCGCATCGACCGCCCCGACGATTCTCCCGGCCGCCGATCTTTTGACGATCAAAACATTCGGCCGGAGGAAATAGCTGCCGTCCTTCGCTTTGAGAATCGACCGGCAGGCATCGAAGTCGACAATCAGCTCCTCCTTCTCGCCCGTCTTAATTTCAAATTCATGACCGAGCCTGATTCCATCGGTAAATCCGGCCGGGATGTTGAGGGGAGAGGCCTGGCCGTCGACCGTCACGTAATTTTTAAAGGGGGGGGTGTCGCTGTCATTTGGGACGAGGAGAAGACGCACCTGGGTATAATGTCCCGCTGGGAGCGGCGCCAGTCCGAGGTCGGTCATCACGCCGTTTTGCAGCGTCAAAAGGTTGATCTGCTGCGGACCGTTCGGAAGGGGAATCTCAATCCATCCGCCGTCGTGCGCCGCCGCCGACGGGTTCTCATGGACGCGGAGCTTCTGAATTGTGACGAAAACGCCGTCGAAATCACATCCGGAGGCATCGGTCAACGAAACCGCCAAGGTTCCCTTGTTTAAATCAGGGCCGGTCGCCTGGGAAGAAGGAGAGACGCTTCCATTGCCCGATCCGCTCCCACAGGCCGCCAGAAAGAGCATTTCACAGAGAAGAAGCAGGGTGAGTAAAAACCCTTTTTGTCCTTTCAGAACAGAATTCACCATCAGAACCTCCTTTATTTCGGAAAAACCCGCCGACCATGGCGGCATGAGGGTTAGACGCCCCGCTTCGGAAAAGGTTGACGGCCTGTCAACCTTTTCCGGAAACACCCGTCTAATCATCCAGGAGGAAAAGAAATGTCCCTCTCTTTGACCCGATCCGCTCCAAGCCTATTCGAATTGACAAGAGGCATCCCGCCCGTTTATTCTCTCCGAGATGGTATATCCCGGCGGCCAGCGCCGGCGCCGTTACGAGGGAAAGAGAGGGAATTGATCTCGGATGAAGATTTAATTATCCGGCTGAAGGGAGGAGATTCGGCGGCCTTCGACCTGTTGGTTGAGCGTTATCAACGGCAGGCGTATGGGATCGCGTATCAGATGGTGGGTCATCAGGAAGATGCCAGGGATCTCTCCCAAGAAGCCTTTATTCGGATCTACGAAGGGATCGACTCCTTCCGCGGCGCATCGCGGTTCTATACCTGGTTCTACCGCATCTTGGTCAATCTTTGCCTCGACCACCTTCGGCGTCGCTCTCTTCGCAATCGGTTTTTTCGCTTTTTTTCGGGAAAGGAAACCGATGACGGCGGCGCTGAAGACGCTCTTCCGGAGGTCGCCGAGGAGCGCGGCTTCGGAAATCCGGAACGAGGCCTGGTGGATAAAGAATTCCGCCTGGCGCTGCGTGCGGCGCTCACCACCCTCTCGCCCCAGCAGCGGGCCGTCTTTCTCCTTCGCAACAATCATGATCTTTTGACATCGGAGATTGCCGAAATTTTGGGCACCTCGGAAGGAACGGTCAAGACCCATCTCTTCCGCGCGGTCCGGATGCTGCGAGAGAGGTTATCGGACTTTAAATGAATGAGCGACGGCCATGATCGACGACCGCTGTAATCAGCACCGCGAAGCGCTTCCCCTCTATCTTTACGGAGCGCTCCCCCCACCGCGGCGCGATGAAATTTCTGCGCATCTCTCAACCTGTCCGGGCTGCTCGGCGGCGGCCGACCGGCTCCGGCAGTGGCAGGAACAGATCCGCGAGGCCTCCCGGGTCGACCCTCCCCCTTCTTTCTGGCAGGACTACCGGCGGACGCTGAGGGGGCGGATCCCCGAAAAGCGAAACCGGTTTGCCAAGCGATTTGGGCGATTTGAATGGACATCGCGTCCGGCGTTCGTGGCCATGATGGGACTGCTGCTCGTCGGGGCGGTGGCACTCTGGCTCACCCCCAAACCGCATTCGACCCAGCGCCTCGTCCCGGTCGTCGAACACCCGGAGGCGGCGGAGACGCTCGACCTGGTTCAAAATTTGGGGATGTTCGAAAACCTGACCCTGTTGGAGGAAATGGATGCGCTGGAGGAGAGCGACACCGGTCTGGAGACGGAGCGGACGGTCGAGTGATGCGACAGGCGATTGCGCTATTTCTGGGACTGCTTCTCTCGCTCTTCTTCACCCCCGCGGGGGCGGAGGAGAGCGCTGCTCCAAAAACGCGTTCAGAGGCGCCGGCCGCGAATTCCAGCCGGACAAAAGCAAACAAAGAGCCACCCCCGGAGGAGGTAATTCAAAACCTGGAGCTTCTCCAAAACCTCCCCCTTTTGAAGGAGATCGATTTATTCAAAGAGATGCCGGCTCGCGATAAAAAGAGCGCATGCGCCGAGACGTCCCCCGGCTGCTCGAAGCAAGGCCCCCCCTCACGGACGAAGGGGGATGGAGAGGCAAGCAAATGAGATCGAATCGATGTTGGAGATTACTGATTCTCTTCTGGATCGCGATTTTCTTCTTCGGAGCGCCGGTTTCAGCGGAGGAGGAGGGCAACCGCGCTCCCAAACAGTGGGAGACGCTCTCGCCGCAAGAGCAGCAACAGGTGCTGAAAAACTATGAAACGTGGAAGCGGCTCTCCCTGGAGGAGCAGCACCGGGTCCAAGAAAATCTCGAACAGCTCCACAAGATGTCGTCTGAAGAGCGGGGACGGATTCGAGAAAACTACCGCCGCTTTCAAAAACTCCCCCCCGATCGCCAGGCGCAATTACGAAAGCGATTCGACCGAGTCAAACATCTCTCCCCGGAAGAGCGCGCACAGCTTCAGGAGCGGATCAAAGCCCGACGGGAGCAACGAGAGAAAAAAGGGGTCAAAGAGAATGCATCCCGCCCCAGACGCGAACCTCCGGGACAGCCGCCGCACTCTCGGCCCGAAAAACGCTAGCGCTCTCCGTCCCTACGAAATCTCCGATTAGGTTCGCCGTCGCCGCTCCACCTGAGAAAGCGGCTCGTCGATCTTTCTTCGCGGAACCGAAAAGCCGACCACGCTCGTAATCACGAGCAGCATGATCCCGACCACTTCGCTGTTCCAAAATTCGGCTGTGTTGTAGGTATACCGGAAGAGGAAAGGCGAGACGACCAGCCAGATCCCCACAATCAAATTAAGATAAACGAATACTTTCACGGAACGCTCCCTTCGTCATCGGCGCCGCCCCGCTCATCCCGACCAATAGCGGACAATGTAGTAAATGGCCCAGAGAATGAGCGAGAGATAAACGACCTTCAGCCAGAGGGGAACGATGCCGACCCGCTCCACAATCCCAGAGGCATATTCATAATCTTGGTGAAGGTGCTGATCCTTCTCCAGGCCGATCTTTTCGACCAGCCGGTGTCCCTCCTCTTTTCTTCGGGCAGAGCTTTTTCTAAATCGCATCAGCGCTTCTCCTTGCCGACCTCGTTCTCAAGCATCCGGCGGGCGGTCTCTTCCGGCTCACGGAACTGTCCATCCCGTATCGCCCAGAGAAAAACAAACCAGGCGGCGATCGAAATCAACATTCCAACCAGATAATTGATCCAGGTGATCTCCATCATCTTCCCTTCATTTTTGTTGTGCTGCCTGAACCGGCGGACCGGCCCGCAGCCGCTCCAACTCCTTCTCCCCGGCGTTCTGTCGAAGCGACTGAACGAAGTGAACGACATCCCAGATCTGTTGCAGCGTCAGCCGTTCGGCGAAGGCTTCCATCGGTGTCCCTCCGACGCCGTTCATGACGACGGTGAAGAGGTGCCGCGCATCGTGTCCGAGCTTCACCCCTCCCTTGGCCCCTGCCGGCAGGGTGAAGTTCGCCGGCCGGACCGGATTTCCCCAGACATCGCGCAGAATCGGCGCCAATGGGCCGTCTCCTTTTCCCTCCGCCCCGTGGCAGCCGAGGCACCCCGCCTGCGCAAAGACCTGCCTTCCCCGCTCGACGGCCGCCGCATCCGGCGCCGGCTCCGCCGGGATGACGACCGGGAGAGAAACCGCCTCTTTCCGCCATCGGTCGGAAAAGGTTTTAATGTATTGAATTACCGCTCCCCGCTCCAGCTCCGAGATCTCATACCAGGGCGGCATTGCCGTTCCCCACAAGCCGTGGGTGATGGTTTGATAAAGGTCGGCATCGAGCGGGAGCGAATCTTTCCCCGCCGTAGAACGGAATTTGAAGAAGCCGCGCGTAAAATTGCGCGGCTTCGGGTTTAAAAACGGCGCCGACGCGCCGTTTCCGTCTCCCTTCTCACCGTGGCAGCCGATGCAGCGGCGCTTGTAGACCTCTTTCCCGATGTCGAGCACTTTTTCATTCGGCGCCAACGCCGACCCGGCGGCAAGCTGGGTCGGATGAAACGACTCCCGCCAATCGCCGATTTGGGTTCCGAGCTTTTGAATATAGGCCACGAGGGCCTTTCCCTCCTCGGTCAGCTGCGGCGCGCCGTTGGCGTCGGTCCCTTGATACAGCCAATGGAAAGACGGCATGACCGAGTCGGGAACGACCTGGCGGGGATCCCAATGATGCGCGATGTGCCAATCGTCTCCGTATTTTCTCCCGATGCGCGTCAGATCGGGCCCGATGCGGCGCGTTCCGAAGAGATGCGGAATATCATAGGTATACTCCCCCGCCTGGGAGACCGGCCCCCATCGGTTCTCCTCCCCGGTGACGGGACGGATATATTGCGAATGGCAATACCAACATCCCTCTCGAATATAAACACGACGCCCGAGCTGCTCCTGGGGGGTATAGTCGGTCGGGAGAATCTCCACCCCGTTCATCGATCGGACCGGCAATCGGTATTCGGAGTGGAAGGCGATCGGAACGATCCATTGGATAACGATCGCCAGGAGAAAGAACGCGACCCCGGCCAAAAGAATGATCGCCGAGGGGCGTTCCAACGGACCGGACGAATGCAAGGGGGCGCGTGCCGGCACGGTGGGACGCTGCGGTGCCGGCACCGATTCGGCCAAGACTCCTTCTCGCGCGCTTCTCCAGAGATTGTAGAAGAAGAGGCCCGACCCGATGTCCATCGTCACCCCGGTCAGCGTCCGGGCGATCCACCAGGGCTTTAGCTCCGCAACGCTGTCGACGAAGTTCGCCCCATATTCGAGCATCGCCCCCTGAATAAACCCCATTGCCGTCAGCACTACCGCCATCAGGGAAAATCCGATGACGGTCAGCCAGAAATGCCAGCTCGCCAGCCGCCAGCTCCAGAGCTCTCGGCCGGTGATCCGCGGCCAGATGTAGTAAAGTCCTCCGGTCACCCAGAGGATAAATGTGCCGAAGACGGTCATGTGAGAATGGGCAATAACAAAGTCGCTGAAATGGGTCAGCTGTTGCATCCGCCGAAGCGCTTCGACCGAACCTTGAAAGCAGCCGAGGAAGTAAAAGATCGCCCCGACGATGAAGAACTTCGTTGCATAGTCGGAGGCGCGACGGCCGGCCAGCAGGTGCCATTTCCCCGACATCGTTCCGAAAAAATTCGTCGTCACCGTCCAGACCGGAATGATCAGAAGGACCCCGTAGGCGATGGCGACCGTCTGCGTCCAGGCCGCGATCGGGCTATAAAGGTAGTGATGAATCCCAAGAAAGGGATAGAGAAACGCGATGCTCCAAAAACCGATGAGCGAAAGCTTGTGCGAATAGAGCGGATTCCGGGCTGCGCTTGGGAGGAAGTAGTAGATCAATGCCAACCCGGCCGGCGTGATCCACAGACCGACGACATAGTGGATGTAAAGGCCATGCAATGCCGCGCTGTTCACACCGTTGACCCAATAAGGGAGGATGAAGTTTCCCAACGGATAATTCATCGCCGTCCAGATCAGCGCCGCCATCGTGTACCAGAGGGCGACATAAACCCTTTTCTCACGCCGCCGGAAGACCGTTCCATACACCTGGATCGTGATGAGGATCAGCGCGATCATGATCAGAACGCCGACCCAGACCGGATATTCTCCTGCTTCGATCCCTTTGTTAAATCCGGCCATCAACGAAACGGTCCCGAGGGCAATGGCGATATTCCAGATCCAGAAGGTGATCGTGCTCCACGCTTCTTTGTAGAGCCGAACCCCGCAGATCTTCGGGACGAAATAATAGACGAGGGTGAAAAATCCGGTCGAGAAAGCGCCGAAAATCACCCCGTTCACATGGATCGGCCTCAGCCGGCCGAACGACAGCCACGCGATGTTGCCGAGGAACTCCGGATTGTGAAATTTGATTGAAACCAGTACGCCGTCGATCGGAAAGAGGGTGAGCCAGAACAACGTCGCATACGCCCAGCGTTTCACGAGCGCATTGTTCACCAACGGTTCTTCGAGACGGCTCTCCCTCTCCGCTTCCATGCGATGATATAACCTCAATTCTGTAAGCGCCTTAACCGATCGGCCGGTCGACGGCTCGGAGGCTAATCGCCGATTGATTCAATCGGATTGCATGCATCAATCCAATCGCAAGAATGGGACCAGAAGAGATGGATCGTCCGCTCGCCGCTACGGAGCGATTTTCTTGCCCGGCGACGAAGAGTAATGCGGTATACGGAAAGGGTCTGCAAAAAAGCTGCATCAAACGATAGGTGATTTACACAGGAGGGAAAGCACGATTACATGTACAGCGGACCGAAAAAACGATTCAGGAGGATGCAGGGAGAATCGAAGGGGATCACCCTTATTTGCTTCGAGCCTGATCGATTTGTATTGAAGAATGGATCCCGGGTGAGATGCGAACCTTAGGAAGTATAAGAGGATGGATTCACGTCGGTGATCGATTTGTTCTGATCGATGGTCCAAACGTCACCTGTAATACGTCCTGCCATCCCTGTCGCTCTGGCGGTAAAGGTATTCGCGGTGAGGCCGGTCAATGTATAAGAATACCGGCGGGTTCCTTCGGTCGCAAAGCCGATCTCGATCAATGTCGCCCCGGCATATCCGGTATGCTCGGTCGAATAGATCATCATCCCGGTGAAAATGGCGTCGAGATTCGCCCGTGCTTCCGCCTGTTGCGATCTCGCCTGATAGTTCAGCATACTTGGAATGGCGATCGAAGCCAAGATACCGACAATGGCCACCACAATCATTAACTCAATTAATGTAAAGCCCTTTTGATTTTTCATCCGCCCAAACATGCCGACCTCCCTCGAATACCATTGAGGACTTGAGTTCACTCTTGGGAAAGCAGGTTCTATGCCATCCGGACGGAACGAAATTTACTTTATTTTAAAAGGACTTCTATTTCATCGACCGATTAAGATTTATCGTTCGGCGCATAGAATGTCCATCCCTCTTAAGAAAATGACACTTTTTGTCAACGTGCCTCCATTAGAAGAGACAGGACATGCCGTATCGGTCGGGAGCCGGTTTGGCTAAAACGCCAATTTCGGAAATCGCACTCCTTTCTCCGGCAGAGTCTCTGAAATTTTAAGGACCCACTCCCACAGCGGCCGATAGCGCTCCATCGGCATCGACCGGAATAATCTCCCGATTGGTCTCTCCCCGCCGCCCCTCCGAGACGAAAAAGCAGAGCGCCTCCGGGGAAAGCCGATTGAGGGTGAAGGTGGCGGCGGCCGGATCGCTTCCGATAGAAATAATCAGTCCCTTCATGGATGGCGGTGTCATGAGAACCTCTCAGGCGATTGACAAAGAATCCCGATTTCGATTAACGTTCGATCGATGCGCGATGCCTCTCTTGAAATGCGGATGAACACGTGCATTTGAAGCATCACTGAAGATTTCATTGAGGAGGACAGGGATGTCTAACGCAATCGAGCAGCTCCGTTCAGGGTTGATCGTCGGCCATGTCGGTCTCGGCACCTACCGCGGCGTGCCGGGAAATGTCGGGCAGGAGGTCCATGATGGAGACACGATTCGCGCCCGCGCGATCGGCGATTTCGGCGTCCGCTTTCTGGGAGTCGATGCGCCCGAAATCAGCTTTACCCTCCCTGGAGAGAAAACCTTTACCGGACTCGCCGACCCAAAATGGGAGGCCTTCTTAAGCGATCCATTCAACCCCGGCCTTCCCCGCTTTAAACCGGCGCTCGACCCCGGGCTGCGCGCCTATCTCGAATCGCATGTCGGACCCGGCACGGCGCTGAATCATTACCGGCTCGCCTCAGCCGCAGAGGTGGCGCTCGAGCAGGAGGTCACCGCCGACGTTGCCGCCCTTGGAAAAACCGAAGAGACCTTCCAATTTCTTCTGTTCTTCTCCCACGAGGTGATGGATCGATACGGCCGGATGCTGGCCTTCATCAATCGGTTCGAACCGGCGAAAACGGAGACGCCGCGTCCGCTCACTTATAACGAACGGCTCCTGAAGACCGCTCTGATTACCCCCTATTTTATCTGGCCGAACATCAATCCGTTCCGCCGGCAGGGAAGCATCACCCAGGCCGTCATTCCACCCGGCAAAGCGAATCAAATCGCAACGAAGGAGAAGAGCCTGGCCGACGCCCGGAGGTGGATCGAGGATGCGCGGCAGAATCAGATCGGAATCTTCGATCCGAACGATCCGCTCCGGCTCCTCCCCTTCGAGCTTCGCTTTCTCTCTCAGCGACGGCCGCCCGAGCGGTGGGCCATCGATCTGAGCAAAAACGACGACCTTCTCATTCGACCGCAGAACTATTACACCATCCCGAATATGGAAGACCGCCTTTTCATCCCGGAAGAGTATGTACCCCTCTTTGTGGAAGCAGGTTGGAAGCGACAGGAGTGATTAGATTTTGCCTTTCTCCGATCGCCCTTCCGAGAGCGATTCGAAGATCTGGATCTGCGGGACGCCGGCGACCAAATCAGGCACCTGCTTCAGCAGGCTTTGAATGTGCGGGGTGGCCATGTGCTGATCGATCGCCTCTTTGGATGCCCAGCGCTCGATAGAGATAAAAAGGGCCGGGTCCTCGACCGCCCGGTGAAGCAGATACCGGAGACAGCCCGGCTCGTTGTAGGTCGGGGCGATGATCGCCCGCCATGCCTTCTCCAGCGCCGCCTCTTTTCCCGGTTTTGCCTTTGCCTGCACGATCACCGTCAACTCCGACATCGCCTCGCCTCCTTTATTGGTATTCGCCTCCCGGAATCGGCTGATTTTAATCTTCGACGGTGATCAGTGTCAATCTTCAAACGGGAGCGGGTCGTTTGGGCCGCTGTCGTCGGCCCCGGCGGCGCGATTCGACGCCTCATTCATCCTTCCGCTCACCTTTCCTTTAAATGCCTCCCGCACCTCTTGGAAGTGGCGCTCTCCCTCTCCATTGTATTTCGCCGAAAAGTGAAAGGGAGCGACTTCTTTTACACCGGCGTCGCGGGCGAGCAGCCCCGCCTGGGCGGTGGTGAGATGGTACTTCTCCGCGGCGCGATCGGCATCTTCTTGGAGGAATGCGGACTCGATAAAAAGGATGTCGGAGCCGCGCACCAGATCAATAATTCTCCGCGCGTTCTCGGAATGGTAGACGACATCGGTCACATAGCTGATTTTCTGGCCGGGCGCGATTTGGATGATCTCCCGCTTGAGCGCCCCAAGGGGGCGCCGGCACTCTTCAATAACACCCTCTCGGGCGCCGTCGCGCTTCCACCAAATGCGAAAGGGAAGGTCGTCGGGCTCATTTCGCAAGATTGCATCCTTTAGCTCCTTAAGCCACGGTCCGACCGGCAGCCCCTGCGCTTCTAATCGGTTCTTTAAAATGTTGATGTGGACTTTTTCTTCAAGCGTATAACCGAGGGAGGGAATTTTATGATCGAGGTGGACAGATCGCACACGGAATCCCGGCTCATCGACCAACACCCCCTCGGAAAAATGGGCGATCACCGTCTCCTCGCGGCGAAAGCCGGAGCGGGTTCGGAAACGGGTCGTCTTTCGCTCTTGCTCGTCGACCTCGGTAACGATGACGTGAAAGTCGGCGGGATAATTCTCGACCAAGTTCCAGGTATATCCGGAGAGCTTATGAGAGACCTGATCGGTGATCCCGAGCGGGCCGAAGAGGTGGAGCGCCTTCTCCCGGCCGAGACAAATCCGGAGCATCTGATCGAAGCCGATGAAGTGGTCCATATGGGCGTGGGTGATGAAGACATGGCTGGTCTTCAACAACATCCGGGCGGAGAGCGGCCGGAGGTCTCCCAGGTCGAAGAGAAGCCCCCGCCGCTCGAAGAGGAGCGACACATAGAGACCGGGATCGCCGAACGGATCGTGGACCAAGCGGGGATGAAAAAGGGGCTTCATGGCATTCGATTGCGTCGCCTCCGCACGTCGCTGCGCTACCCCCCTGCCTTGAACGCCCGATAGAGCGCATCGGCCTCGGCAACGAGGGAGCGATGGCGCGGCTGCCATCCGAGCAGCTGCTCGGCCCGCGTTCCGGAGACCTCCTGATCCAACGCCAGCGCGTCGGCCAGAGCTCCCATCTGTTTTCTCGCCTCCTCCAGCGGGGTCGTATTCACCTTGCCGTAGCCGCCGGCCGCGGCGCTGAGCGCTTCTGCGATCGCGCGCAGCGTCAACCGGGAGCCGTCGGTCGCGTTGAAGAGCTGTCCCGCCGGGGCCCGCTCCACGCAACGGACATAGAGATCGGCAAGATCGTCTCGATGGACGAGCGGCCAATGGTTCCGGCCCTCCCCGACAATCCGAACCGCCTTCTCCTTTTCGGCGGAGGCCATCAGCATCGCCAAGAGCCCGCCGGCTCCTCCATAGACCAGCCCGGGGCGGACGATGCAGGGGGTCACCCCGCGTCCGGCCGATTCCAGGACCATCCGCTCCACCGCAGGCCGCCAGGCGACGATCGGCGCCGCCTGATCGGTCGTGGCGCTCTCATCGACAAACCGGCCGCCGGTGTCTCCCAACACCCAAGCCCCGCTGGTATAGATAAATCGGCTCCGTCCCTTCGACTGCGAAAGGGGATCGAGCACCGCCGAGACCCACTGCTGGTCGATCTTCCCGCCGTCGGCAGACATCTCCGCCGCCGTATGGACGATGGCGTCGACTTCGGCCGTCAACGGAATCAACGGGCCCGGCTTTTTGATATCCCCCTCCACCGCCTTGGCGCCGAATCGTTCTACGAGCTTTGCCTTCTCCGGAGTCCTTACCAGCGCCGTCACCGCATGACCGGCCCGGCAAAGCGCCGCCACCACCGCATTTCCAACATATCCCGATCCACCCGTCACGAAGACTCTCATCACTACCTCCACCGCTTAGCATTCAAAAGACCGAAGCCAGAATTCAGAATTATTATTTTATTCTGGACTTCTGCCTTCTCATTTCCGCCTCCTGCTTTTGCCCCTACTTCATCTTCTGAATATCCCCTTTTAGGTTCGTCAGGAGCTTTTCCTTCTCTGATTGAATTCCTGCCTCGGCGGCCGGGCCGTCCCTTTGAACCTGTCGGACCAGCGCGCTGAATTGGGCGTCATGCGCCTCCGCTTGGCCCTTTCCCAATTTCTGGGAGATCGCATTCCGCAGACCCGACTCCCCGTAAATTCGGGAGTGCGTCGTCATCACCTTCGTCATCGCCCCGGTCTTCTTTCCTTCTTTCCATTTTTCGAGCGCCTGATCGAGCGAGCTGCGCACCTCGTTCAACACCTCCATCCAATCTTTGTCCGGCACCTCGGTCAGATTCGCCTCTTTCGGCGCTTTGCCTGTTAAGTTGAAATCGACCGAAACCGCTTCCGCCCCCACCGTGATCGACCGGCTCCCCGCCTTGATCTCCTCTCCGGTCAGCCGCGGATGCCACGCCTCGATCTGGTAGGTGCCGGCCGGCACCTTTGGGATTGAATACTTTCCCTCTTTTCCGACCGCCGCATAATATTGGGAGGGTGAAACGAAAACCAGCCCCCGCATCTGCGGGTGAATCTTGCACCGAAGCATCACCGCTCCCGGCTTATCGAAAATAACCGTTTTGGTGTCCCCTTGATTATGGATGCCGACGTCGAAGCGGTTGCCGGGGGTCGTCGAGTGAATATTGTGCATCTCGTTATCCTTGTTCTCAAAGAGGATGGTGGAACCGACCGGCACCGCCGTGAAAAAGGGTTTAAACTCCAAATCTTCTTGTTGAATCGTGACCTGCTTCGGCGGCACCCGCGCCGGTTTTGAGCCGGTCGCTTTTAGATAGACCACCGCTCCCTCTCCCGGATCCGAGCCGATTTTGACAATTCCATCAACCGTTCCCGCCGCTGCATTTGCCGGAAGCTGTAGTGAGATAAAGCAAAAGGCGAGGATCGAGATCCCCCACCGCCGAATCCCTTTTTGACTCAGATACACTTTCATCATAACTCCTTTATCTCCCCTCTGAAAAGACCATCGAGCAACAATAATCTTAAGCGGAAAAAAGTTCAAGGGGCCCTAGAGGTTTGGCACTCTCATTCGGACATCTGGAAGTGCAGATGGGTAAGGCTGGACGGAGAAAAGCGACTGAGATCACGAAGGTAGACCCAGAACACCTTCTCTGGGGGAACCAGCAATGAGAAGGCGACACAGAGTCCCACCCGACGGTTCAGCATCTGGGAAGATATATGATATTAATGATGAAAAAGAGGGAGGAAAAACCGCTTTCGCTCTTACGGCAGTCCAAATCGGGTCCTCATGATCGTACGAATGATCTTCGTCGTTTTCATAGAATCTTCTGCGGCCGCGCGATCGGCCCGACGACCCGGATAACGAGAGGCGATGCCGAAGACACTCAAACGGGCCAGTGGCTCCCGATGCGGCTTTCGTTCTTGGAGTTGCCCTTCAGAAATGTTCAACAACACGACCCGATCATGCGTCTTCGGGAAAGCAATTACCTCGGAAAGGCCTCTCGTACCCCCCCATCCACCGGAATCATCGCGCCGGTCGTTTTGGCGGCGCGGTCGGAGGCGAGGAAGAGGACCGATTCGGCGACGTCGCGGGCGGTGATCTTGGTCTGCAGCAGGTTTCGCTTGGCGTAAAAATCCTCGACCTGCTCCACCGGGATGCCGTGGGCGCGCGCCCGCTCCTCCCGCACCTCTTTCGACCAGAGGCCGGAATTCTCGAAAACCCCATCGGGGTTGACCATGTTCACCCGAATGCCGGCCGACGCGTTCTCGATTGCCATGATCCGGGCGAGCTGCGCCTGCGCCGCTTTGGAGGCGGAGTAGGCGCCGAAGTCTTTTCCGGGGGCCAACAGGTTCTTGGTTGCCACGACGACGATCGATCCGCCGATCCCCTGCTCCTTCATCACGCGCAGCGCCGATTGGGAGGTGAGAAAATGGCCGGTCGCATTGACGGCGAGCGACGTCTCCCAGTCGGCCAGCGACAGCCGATCGACCGGAGCGGTCTTCGCCACCCCGGCGTTGGAGATGAAGATATCAAGCCCGCCGTAAGCAAGGACCGCCTGCTCGAATCCGCGGCGGACGCTCTTCTCATCGGTCACATCCATCGCCACCGCCGTTGCGTTCGCCTCCCCCGCTTTTTGATTGATTTCATCGACCAGCGCCTGACTTTTCTTCAAGTCGATGTCGGTCAGCACCACCATCGCCCCCGCCTCTACAAATGCAGTTGCGATCGCCCGCCCGATCCCGCCGGCGCCGCCGGTGACGAGCACGATCCTTCGGGAAAATTCTTTCTCGGGCGGCAGGAGGGTCAGCTTAAAGTTCTCCATCGGCCAATATTCAAAATCGCAGATCTCGCGGGTCGTAATCGACCGGTACGCGTCAATTCCGGAGGCCGCCTGGATCACCGACAGCGTATGAACGTAGAGATCGCGCGGAATCCGCGTCGCCCGGCGGTCCTTCCCGGTGGTGAACATCCCGAGGCCCGGAATGAGGACGACGCGCGGATTCGGATCGAGCATCGTTACCCCGGCGGTTTTGTACTTTTCGAAATAGGCGGCATACCGCTGCCGATAGGCCTCGGCCCCCTTCCGAATCTTCTCCCGGAGCTTCTCGGGATCGCCCGGATTTTTTGTGTCGACGAAAAGAGGCCACGGCTTGGTATGCATCAAGTGATCGGGGGTAAACGGACCGATCTGCGTCAGCCGCTTCGCCTCCTCCGATCCGGCAAACTTCAACACCGCCGGCGCATCTTCATATTGCAGCACCATCCGCTTCTTCCGGCTCACCTCGCCGCGGAGGGTCGGCGCGACTTCGGCTGCCACCGCATGTCGTTCTGCATGCGAAAGCGCCGGGACCTTCAATCCCCCCAAGACCAACTTCCCCCGTCCCTGCTTCGCCGCATACCGCTCCGCTTGGGTCACCATCGAAATGGTCAGATCATACGCCTCCCGGGCGGTATCGCCCCAGGTAATCAGGCCATGCTTATCGAGAATGATCGCCTTGAGCCCCGGATTCTTCTGGTACGCCTCGCCGACCCATTTCGACAGGAGAAATCCCGGCCGGATGTAATCGACGACCGCCACCCCTTGGCCATAGACCGCCTCGACGACCCCCGGACTGTCGGGCGTGTCGGTCAGGGCGCAGATCGCATCGGCATGGGTGTGATAGATATGGGGAGAGGGGAGGAACGCATGCAGGAGGGTTTCAATCGACGGTTTCGGAGCGCCCGGCTCCAGAACCGATTTCATCTGATAGGCGACCATCTCCTCATCGGTCATCGCTTCCCGCTTCATCAAAGGGAGAAGGTCGTCGAGGCGAAGCGGCGTAAACTGTTTGGCGGTGATCGTCTTCATATCCGATCCGCTCCCTTTGATCCAGAGGAGCCGGACCGGCGCGCCGGTGTGATCCGTCCCCTCCACCTTGATCGACGAATTCCCCCCGCCCCATAACACCAAATTGGGATTCGCCCCGATGATCCGGGAGGTATAAACAACCAGATCGACCCCCGCCAATCCTTTCGCATCCCGATCCGACCAAAGACTCTCCATGAATCCTCCGCAAGAAGAAAGTAAAAAATAATCGCCTATGGTAGCGGAGGAAGAGAAGGTGTGTCAAGGAGAAGAGAAGACGGAGGGATGGCCTTAAAGGAGAAGGATGTCGATTCAGACACACTGCTCTTGACCTCACTGCCTAAGGTCGTGGGGTTTTACCCCACCCCCCACCGTGGGGGCCGACTGCCCGGCCCCCTCCGGCCTCCCCGTGCAGCCGGGGGGAGATCCCCCCCGCTCCCCCCTTACGGTCACAACTTGTACCACGCGCGGGAGAGCACCGCG